>CAIOBP010000207.1 GCA_903856295.1 uncultured Rhodospirillales bacterium
AGGCAGCCAAGGCCAAGGCACGGGGATACCGCTCTACCCGCAACCTGGCCGCGATAATCTACCTCGTCGCCGGAAAGCTAGAACTCAAGCTACCCACGTGAAACAGCGAAGAGCCTCTTTTTGCATTCTACGAATATACTCAATAGCCTCACTACCCGCCCCTCCCCTCATTGGGCAGTTACCAGCTGGGCAATCATTCTCAAGATTCACGGTTGTGTCTGACATGCACTCATTTCCTCTTGCTTATGTCACACCAATAAAGTGTGACCAGTTTCGAAAATTTACTTTACTTCATTTGCGATTCTGCAATCGACGCGCACCAGATAGCATACCCCCCGCCGACAAGCGTGCAAATGCAATCAAGGGGTGTCAGTGACAAAAACAGCAAACGATGGCCTCTGACATTCATTGCACCATATCCGGCTATGGAGGTAAACGAACACGCCCAACATATAAATAAAGCAATTCATTGATTCAATAAAATTTCGAAGGCTACCTTAACAATCTTTAATTGAAATTATTTCTCAAAATACGTCATCCATCCGGCATAAAACTCCGGAGATTAGAGAACAATCATCGACAACAAGTTTTTGGCGATGAATATAACGCGCAAGCTCCCTCACGTCCCCAGCGCCTCATCCCGAAAAAGGTTCAAGGGGGATCGGCATACGTACGAACTCATTTTTCGGTTGACGGCGCGGCCGGACTCGGCAAATGTAGCCTATGATCATGAATCGACGTCCCCTTTCCGACACCGAGCGACTTGATTGGCTGCGGCTCATCCGGACCGAGAATGTCGGGCCGGTCACGTTCTTTCGCTTGATCGAGCGATTCGGCTCGGCGGCCCAGGCGCTCCAGATGCTACCGGACATGGCCCGGCGCGGCGGGCGCACCAGCCCCTTGCGCATCCCGGGCAAATCCGAGGCCGAACGCGAGATTGCCGCCGGGGTCCGACTCGGCGCCCGGTTGCTGGCGGCCTGCGAGCCCGATTATCCCGAGCCGCTGGCCGCGATCGACGACGCGCCGCCGCTGATCTCGGTGCTCGGTCACGTCCATTTGTTGAAAAAGCGCGCGGTGGCGCTGGTCGGCGCCCGCAACGCCTCGCTCAACGGCCGGCGTTTCACCCAGCAGTTGGCGCGAGACCTGGCCGAGTCCGGACTAGTGGTGGTCTCGGGCATGGCGCGCGGCATCGACACCGCCGCCCATGAAGGCGCACTGGCCAACGGCACCGTGGCGGTGCTGGCCGGCGGCGTCGACGTGGTTTATCCCGAGGAAAACGAGCCTTTGTACCGCCGGCTGAAAGCCGAGGGCGCGCTCGTCGCCGAGTGCGCGGTCGGCACCCAGCCCCAGGCCCGCCATTTTCCCCGGCGCAACCGCCTGATATCCGGCCTGTCCCTGGGCGTGGTGGTGGTCGAGGCGGCGCACAAATCAGGCTCGCTGATCACCGCCCGCCTCGCCCTCGAGCAGGGCCGCGAGGTCTTCGCGGTGCCCGGCTCGCCGATGGACCCGCGCTGCCAGGGTCCCAACGCCTTGATCCGCCAGGGCGCGACCCTGATAGAATCGGCGACCGACGTCATCGAGGCCCTGGCCCATCTCACCCGTTCGCCGCTGTCCGAACGCGCCCAGGGCGACCTCTTCGCGGCGCCTCCGCCCGCCGTTCTGGCCCCGCCGCCCGACGAAACCGAGCTGTCTCGCGCCCGCACCCTTGTTTTGGAATGCCTGTCCCCAACGCCGGTTCCGGTTGACGAACTCATTCGGGGCTGTCAATTGTCTCCGGCGATCGTACACACGGTGGTGCTGGAGCTTGAACTGGCCGGACGGGTGGAAAGACGGCCGGGCAATCAGGTCAATCTGATCTGATTTCCATACCGGGCGTTTCCCCCGCCACTATACCGGCAAGATACCGGATCATCCCGGCACCGTGAGATAATACAGGGCGGGGAGAAGCTCGTGCCGGGCAACAGCGTCGTCATCGTCGAATCGCCGGCCAAGGCCAAGACGATCAACAAATATCTCGGTGCGCGCTATCATGTGCTCGCCTCCTTTGGTCATGTCCGCGATCTGCCCGCCCGCGACGGCTCGGTGCTGCCCGACCAGGATTTCGAGATGGCCTGGGAGCTGGGCGAACGCTCCAAGCGCCACATCGACGAGATCATGCGCGCCGTCAAGGACGCCGACCGCGTCTATCTCGCAACCGACCCGGATCGCGACGGGGAAGCGATCGCTTGGCATGTCGAGGAGTTGCTGCGGGAAAAACGGCTGATCGGCAAGGTCGACGTCCAGCGCGTCACCTTCAATGAAATCACCAAAAGCGCGGTGCTGGCGGCGATGGCCAAGCCGCGCGCGGTCAACAAAGAGCTGGTCGATGCCTATCTCGCCCGCCGCGCCCTGGATTATCTGGTCGGCTTCACCCTGTCGCCGGTGCTGTGGCGCAAGCTGCCCGGCTCGAAGTCGGCGGGACGGGTGCAATCGGTGGCGCTGCGGCTGATCTGCCAGCGCGAAGGCGAGATCGAGGCCTTCCGGCCCCAGGAATTCTGGACCATCGAGATCACCTTCCGCACCAAGGACGGCGCGACCTTCAGCGCCCACCTGATCCAACTCGACGGCAAGAAGCTCGACAAGTTCGCCCTCGGCGACAAGGGCGCCGCCGAAGCGGTGGTCGAACGCCTGAAGCCGCTGAATTTCGCGGTGTCCTCGGTCGAGCACAAGCAGGTCAAGCGCAACCCTTGGTCGCCCTTCACCACCTCGACCCTGCAACAGGAGGCCTCGCGCAAGCTCGGCTTCGGCGCCACCCGCACCATGCGCATCGCCCAGAAGCTTTATGAGGGCGTCGATATCGGCGGCGAGCATGTCGGCCTGATCACCTACATGCGAACCGACGGCGTGTCGCTGTCCCACGAGGCGATCGACGCCGCCCGCAAGCTGATCGGCGACGCCTATGGCGACCGTTATGTCCCGGCCAGCCCGCGCGTCTACAAGACCACCGCCAAGAACGCCCAGGAGGCCCACGAGGCGATCCGCCCGACCGACCTGTTCCGCCGCCCCGAAGACGCCGCGCGCTACCTGGAAAAGGACGAACTGCGGCTTTACGAGCTGATCTGGAAGCGCACCGTCGCCTCGCAGATGGCCTCGGCGGTGCTGAATCAGGCGACGGTGGATATTGCTTCAGAAGGGGCGGGCTCCGCCAAGGGCGAGGCGGTGTTCCGCGCCACCGGCTCCATCGTCGTCTTCGACGGTTTCCTGCGGGTCTACAAGGAAGACCGCGACGACGACAGCGACGACGACGCCGAGCGCCGGCTGCCCGACGTCAAGGAAAAGGACCCGTTGCAGCGCCAGGGCGACATCCGCGCCGAACAGCATTCGACTCAGCCACCGCCGCGCTACACCGAAGCCAGTCTGGTCAAGCGGCTGGAAGAGCTGGGCATCGGCAGGCCGTCGACCTACGCCAGCATTCTCCAGGTGTTGCAGGACCGCGAATATGTCCGGCTCGACAAGAAGCGCTTCGTGCCCGAGGATCGCGGCCGGCTGGTCACCGCCTTCCTCGAAAGCTTCTTCGAGCGCTATGTCGAATACAATTTCACCGCCGACCTGGAAAACCAGCTCGACGACATTTCCGGCGGCCGGATCGACTGGAAAGCGGTGCTGCGCGAATTCTGGGCCGCGTTCCACACCGCCATCGACGGCACCAAGGACCTGACGATCACCCAGGTCATCGACACCCTCGACGCCTCGCTGGGCAGCCACTTCTTCCCGTCGGTGAGCGCCACCGGCGGCGATCCCCGGGTCTGCCCGAGTTGCAACAAAGGCCGGCTCGGGCTCAAGCTCAGCCGCAACGGCGCCTTCATCGGCTGCTCGGGCTACCCCGAGTGCCGTTACACCCGGCCGCTGTCGGTGGCCAACGGCAATGGCGAGGACGCGCCCGAAGCCCTCGAAGGCCCGCGTCTGCTTGGCAGCGATCCCGTCACCGGCATGCCGGTGACGGTGCGGCGCGGCCCCTATGGCGCCTATGTCCAGCTCGGCCCGGCCGATACGCCGCCAGCCCCGCCGCCGCCGGCCACCTCTCCGGCCACCTCTCCGGCCAAGAGCAAGAAAAAGGCCAAGGTGGTGGCCGAGAAGCCGAAGCGGGTCTCGATCCCCAAGGGGGTGCCGCCAGCCGAGGTCGATCTCGACATCGGCTTGCGATTGCTGGCCCTGCCCCGCGAGGTCGGCAAGCATCCCGAAGGCAACGATGTCATCAGCGCCGGCATCGGCCGCTTCGGGCCGTATCTCAAGCACGGCTCGGTCTACAAGTCGCTGGCCGATGACGACGACGTGCTGACCATCGGCCTCAACCGCGCCGTGGTCCTGCTCGGCGAGGGCAAGCAGCGCGCCGCCGCCGTTCCCGGCCGCGCCCTCGGCAACCACCCCGACGACGGCAAAGCGATCACCATCGGCAGCGGCCGCTTCGGTCCCTACGCCAAGCACGGCAGCCTCTATGCCTCGCTGCCCAAGGCGATCAGTCCCGATACCGTGACCCTGGAACAGGCGATCGAACTGCTGGCGGCCAAGGCGGCCAAGACCGGGGGAACCGTCAAGGGCAAGGCGCCGGCCGCGAAAAGCCCGGCGGCCAAAGCCAAAAAGCCCGAAGAGGTGAAAACCGCGAAACCGGCGAAGGCCAAGGCGGCGACAGCGGCCAAACCGGCGGAGGCGGCGGCGACGGCAGCCAAACCAGCGGCGACGAAAAAAACCGCCAAGGCCAAGCCCGCCGCCAACGACACCGCGCCGCCCAAGCCCAGAAGCCGCAAAGCGGCCCCCTGATCAGCCGGCTTTTCTGACCTTGTTGGTGGCGATGTTCGTGGGGACGACCCGAGCCTGTCCGGTCCATTCGGCCAGACTCGGGGCGCTGCTGAAATCATCCAGCGTCGTCGTGCGATCGGAAACCGCCCGGATCGCGGTCTCGATATCGTCGAGCCCCTCGAAGATACTCTGATCGACCTTGTCGAGATAATGCGGCTGCGACAATTGTTCGCGCAGGGTGTCCAAGAACTTCAGCTCGGAATCAAGGACATCGCGGGCGCCCATCGGGACAGCCCGCCGTGACGACAAAGACTGAAAAAAGGTTTTATTCGACCGGACCAGCATGGTCAGCGCGAGAATATTCAGCTTCAGAAATTGCCGGCTGAGCGCCTCGGTATTGATATCGGAAATTTCCTCGATCCGCCTCTCGATGATGGCGGAGAACGACATCATTTCATCGACCTTGGCGCGAAACTTCAAGAAGGTCGTGAAGTTTTCCGACTGAATACCTCGCTCGATCATGCGCGCCATCGCCGCGGCATCGCGAATCTGCCCCTCGAGCGCCAACAACATCTTAATGACTTTAGACCGGCTATTTTGCTCGTTCGCCACAATACAGTCTCCAAAACCCACGGGATCGCCATAGCCGCACGTCCTGACTGTCCACTTTATGTTCAAATAGGCGCCTTGTCCAAGGTCCTCTTAATCGAAAGTCCGATGCGCGCCGGTCTGTATCAAATCTGCAATCGCCCCAGACCGTTGCGCGCCCAACCGTTACCGCGCCTGCGTCGGAGCTGTTGCGCGGAATCGATGGTCTGGCCGACACCCTGATGGCCGATATCCGGCTGCCGCTGTTCGGCGCCGAACGCGACGCGGAAGTCCGGCGCATGCACGCCAACACCGGCGGCTCCAGGGTCTATTTCTGGGGTCAGGAGATGGTGATCGCCGAGCGCGCCCGCCGCGCCGGCTTGCCGCTGACCACCGAGAGCGTTGGCGGTATCGTCGCCGACATGGCCCTGCCCCTGATCGGTCCGGCCGAAGCCCCCGATTATCCCAACCTGATCGCCCGGACGGCGGCGAAATGGCTGAAACCAGCCGCGGCGGAACAGGAACCCGGCCCGCCGTAATTCCGCTTCCCCTATTCCGCCGCCATCGCCATACTCCGCGCGGAGCCACCACCGGTGGCGGCTCGCGAAGGAAGGGCATACAGCAGCTTGAAGTCCCGGGGTTCTTCATCCGATCGTGGCGCGGCCAGGGGCGCGGCTTCGAGGCCGGTCACGCCACCGCCACCGCTGACCGCCGGTTTCCGGCCGTCGTCCCATTCGGGCGGCGGCGGCGGACGGCACCAGCCGCAGCCGGTCAAGCCACCGAAACCCCATCGTTCGGGCAGCGCCTCCCGCATTCTGCTGTTTCTGCTGAAATGGAGCTTCGTCGCGGCGATCTGGGGCGGCGTCGCCCTGTCGGTGGTGCTGGTCTATTATTGCTATGATCTTCCCGACGTCCGGCAGGTCGGCCAGCACACAAGGCGCCCCGGCGTCACCCTGATCGCGGCCGACGGCACCCGCTTCTCGCGGACCGGCGAGCTTCAGGGCGCGATCGTCGAGGTCGACCGCCTGCCCCCACACCTGATCAACGCCGTGCTGGCCATCGAGGACCGGCGGTTCTACAGCCATTTCGGCATCGACCTGATCGGCCTTGTCCGCGCGGTGGTGGTCAACCTGCGCCACCAGCACGTTCAGGGCGGCTCGACCCTGACCCAGCAGCTGGCCAAAAACCTGTTCCTCTCGGGCGAACGCACCCTCAAGCGCAAGGTTCAGGAGGCGCTGCTGGCGCTATGGCTGGAGCATCTGTACAGCAAGGACCAGATCCTCACCGCCTATCTCAACCGGGTCTATCTCGGCTCGGGCGTGTACGGTGTCGACGCCGCCGCCCAGACCTATTTCGGCAAGCCCGCGGACCGGATCAGCCTGCGCGAGGCGGCGATTCTGGCGGCGATGCTCAAGGCGCCGTCGCGCTATTCGCCGCTCAACAATCCGGAAGCCTCCCGCGAGCGCGCCGAACTGGTGCTGCACACCATGGCCGAGTCCGGCTACATCACCCCCGCCGAAGAGGAAGCCGCCAGGACCGAGCCGGCACCGCCGCGTCCGGTGATCGCCGACGGCATCGGCCGTTATTTCGCCGACTGGGTATCCGATCACGTCAACGGCTATGTCGGCACCGATCACGAGGATCTGGTGGTCAAGACCACGCTGGACCTGCGCCTGCAACAATCGGCCGAGCAAAGGCTTACCGGCCTGCTGGCCACCCAGGGCGGGCAATACCACGTCGCCCAGGGCGCCCTGCTCGCACTGTCGCCCGATGGCGCGGTGCGGGCGATGGTCGGCGGTCGCAGCTACGCCGACAGTCCGTTCAACCGCGCCACCCAGGCGCTGCGCCAGCCGGGGTCCTCGTTCAAGCCCTTCATTTATCTCGCGGCCCTCGGCAACGGCTTCACGCCCGATACCCTGATCGACGATTCGCCGGTGCGGATCGGCAAATGGTCGCCGTCCAACTACGAGAAAGGCTTCCGGGGTCCGATTCCCATGCGCGAGGCCCTGGCCCACTCGGTCAACACCTGCGCCGTGCGCATTTTGGAGCGCACCGGCATCGACCGAGTACGCTCGCTCGCCGAACGGCTCGGCATCACCTCGCCGCTGGGCAACGATTACAGCCTCGCCCTCGGCACCAGCGAGGTGTCGCTGATCCAACTCACCGCCGCCTATGCCGGCATCGCCAATGGCGGACGCCCGGTGATGCCCCACGCCATCCTTGAGATTCGCGACACCGCCGGCCACGTGCTCTACAAACGCCGGGGCTCGAGTTCATCGCCGGTGATCGATGCGGGCGCGGTCTCGGCGCTCACCGGCATGATGACCGGCGTGCTGGCCTACGGCACCGGCAAGGCCGCCCGCCTCGACCGCCCGGCCGCCGGCAAGACCGGCACCACCAACGATTATCACGACGCCTGGTTCGTCGGCTTCACCGCCGACTATGTGGCCGGGGTCTGGCTGGGCAACGACGATAACGACGAAATGAAGAAGGTCACCGGCGGCAGCCTGCCGGCCAAGCTGTGGCACGATTTCATGATCGACGCCCATGCCGGCCTGCCGCCGCGCGGACTGCCCTACGCGGCGGGCGCCGACCCGACGGCGGTGACCGCGCCCCAGGAGGCCCCGGCGGCGGCGATACTGCCGGTGCCGTTGACCCCGGCCGCGCCGGCCGGCGACAGCATCCAGGGCCTGATCGAGCGGTTGTCGGGAGGCGGTCGTTAGGCTACCATGGAACCGCCACATGGGCCAAAGCTTCCGGAGACAGCCATGCTCGCCGTGGCAAAGGGGTTCGACCGCAAACAGTTCATGGCCGGGGAATACATCCTTCAGGAAGGCACCATCGGCACCCGTGCCTATCTGGTGGAATCCGGAACCGTGGAAATTTCCCATGGCCATGGCGACAGCAAACGCACGCTGAGCAGAATCGGCCCCGGCGGCATCTTCGGCGAACTGGCGCTGATCGATGGACAGGGCCGCAGTGCCGATGCCAAAGCGGTCACCGACACCGTCTGTCTGGTGATCCCCCAGGACGTCTTCCGGGATAAGCTCGAGAAATCCGACCCGTTCATCCGCGCCCTGATCCGGATCATGTGCCGCAACCTGCGCAGCATGAACGACAAGCTGGATGAAAAGAGTGAGGATTAGCCGGCCGGAGGGCCAGGGGCTTTGCCCCTGATACCCCACCAAAGGCCGGCGGTCTTTGGAAACCGGGACCTTCTAGCTGCGCTCCCGCTCCAGCACTTCCAGCAGCCCCCGGCAGCCGACTTCGATCAGGTCGAGCACGCGGGTGAAGCCGCCCGGACCGCCATAATAGGGGTCGGGAACGTCGCGGGCACCGGCCCAGGGCGCGTATTCCAGGAACAGCTTGAGCCGCCCCAGCCGCTCCGGCGGGCAAAGGCGCCGGAGTTGCCCGAGATGCCCCTGATCCATGGCCAGAATCAGGTCGAAGCTCTCGAAATCCCGCGACCGGATCTGCCGCGACCGCAGATCGTCGATCGGATAGCCCCGCGCCCGCGCCACCTCGGCCGAGCGCGGATCGGGAGACTCGCCAGCGTGGTAGCCCTCGGTTCCGGCCGAGTCCACGCTGATCCGCCCTTCCAGCCCCGCCTCCTCGACCATGCGCCGGAACACTCCCTCGGCGGTGGGCGAACGGCAGATGTTGCCGGTACAGACAAAGAGAACCTTGATCATGGGCGAAACGCTTTCCAGGCGCGGGGGAGCGACCGTCCCATAGCACGAACAGCGGGGTCATCGCCATCGCCCGCTTGCCAGTGTCCGCGCCGGGGGGTATAGCTGCGGCGAGCCTCGGCAATGGGCGGGACCGGCCATGCATTCGTTGTTTCTCCTGATCGACACCATCATCGGACTCTACATCTGGCTGCTGATCGGATCGGCGGTGCTGAGCTGGCTGGTGGTGTTCAACGTCGTCAACACCCGCAACCGCGGGGTCATCGCCATCGGCGACTTCCTCTACCGGGTCACCGAACCGGCCCTGCGGCCGATCCGGCGATTGATGCCCCATATGGGCGGCATCGACATCTCGCCGGTGATTCTGATTCTGCTGCTGATCTTCGCGCAGAACCTGATCAGGGAGTACGGCTTCGCTTCGTCCCACGGCTTCGGGGCGCTGGCCGGGTTCCCGGTCGCTTGAACCTTTCACCGTTCGCGCGGGTTGCCGATGGCGTGCGGGTAACGCTGCGGGCGACACCGGGAGGATCGAGAAACGCCGTCACCGGGTTCGCCGACACCGCGAGTGGCGGCAAGGCGCTGAAGGTTTCGGTGACCGTGGTCGCCGAAGCCGGCAAGGCCAACGAGGCGGTGATCAAACTACTGGCCAAGTTGTGGCGGCTGCCGAAGTCGAGTTTTACCCTGGTCGCGGGAACCAGCGACCGCAACAAGATCATCCATCTCTCCGGAGACCCGGAGGCGCTGATGGCCATGCTTACCGGCCATCACCCCGTGGAGGACCGAAAACCATGAGCGCACGCATCATCGATGGCAAGGGCTTCGCCGCCGGACTCCGCCAGCGGGTCGCGGGCTATGCCGCCGACCTCAAGGCCAGAACCGGCACCGTCCCCGGTCTCGCGGTGATCCTGGTCGGCGACGATCCGGCCAGCGCCGTCTACGTCCGCAACAAGGAAAAGGCGCTGGAGTCGGCGGGGCTGCACTCCTTCGATCACCGCCTGCCCCACGACACCGCCCAGGCCGATCTGCTCAGGCTGATCGACTCCTGCAACCGCGATCCGGCGGTGCACGGCATTCTGGTGCAATTGCCGCTGCCCAAACACATCGACACCCCAACCGTGCTTGCCGCCATCGCCCCCGAGAAGGACGCCGACGGCTTCCACGTCACCAATGCCGGCCTGCTGGCCACCGGCCGCCCCGGAGTCGTGCCCTGCACTCCCCTCGGCTGCCTGATGCTGCTGCGCGACGTGCTGGGCCGCAACCTCGCCGGCAAACGGGCCCTGGTCATCGGCCGCTCGACCATCGTCGGCCGACCGATGGCGCAGTTGCTGCTCGGTGCCGACTGCACCGTCACCATGGCCCACTCGCGCACCCGCGACCTGGATATCGAATGCAGCCATGCCGATATTCTGATCGCCGCCGTCGGCCGCCCCGAAATGGTGCGCGGCGACTGGATCAAGCGCGGCGCCACGGTGATCGATGTCGGCATGAACCGCATTCCGCCCGACTGCGGCTCGGCGGGCGGCGGCCGGTTGGTCGGCGACGTTCACTATGCCGAAGCCGCCGAGGTGGCGGGCGCGATCACTCCGGTTCCGGGCGGAGTCGGGCCGATGACCATCGCCTGCCTGCTGGTCAACACCCTGGCCGCCGCCTGCCGTCAGGCCGGACAGCCGGTGCCCGAGGAAGCCCTGCCGTAACGCGCCGCTCAGCCCCCGGCGGGCGTCTTCTCCGACTGATACAGCCCGAGCGGGTCATGGCCGTGACCGTGGTCGGTCATGTGCATGGCCAGCATCGACTCCAGCCCCTTCTGAAGGGCGTCCAGCCCCTTCTGAAGGGTATCCGGCCCCTTCTGAAGCGCATCCTGACCTTTGCGCAGGTCGGCGACGTCCCTCTGAAGCGAGTCTTGCCCTCTCTGAAGCGCATCCTGACCGTTACGCAGGCCGGCGACGTCCTTCTGAAGGGCGTCCTGACCCCTCCTGAAAACGATCCTGAACCTTCTGGAAGGTCTCCTGCCCCTTCTGGAGGACGGAGATATCCTTCCTCATCGCCACCTGCTCCTCGGCGATCACCTTCACCGTGGAAAGAATTTCACGCAGCAACTCGTCCGACCGGCCATCCATGGGGAGATCTCCGACAACTCCAGGGCTTGATGATACTCCGTCCCCGGCGATTCCGCCAGTCCGCCGCCGCTGCCTGTCTCACCACCATCCGATCTTGCGGCCCAGCAAAAACGCCAAGCCGGCCGCCGCCGCGACCATCGGCAGCAGGTGGAGATAGAAGGCATAGGAGGCCGCCGGGCGCCAGCGATCGACCAGTTTCTCGCGGCCGCCGGGACCGATCATCGCCTCGAGTTTCCGGAGTTTAAGGTGAAGGTCCGGACTTTCCGCCAGCTTCAGCCCCTGATCGAGAGCCGCGCGGGCCAGCACCGGATTGCCGACCGACATGAAGTAGCGAGCCTGATGCCGGAGCAGACCGGCATTGACATCGCGGGGTTGCTCGCCGCCCAGCATGTTGCGTTTCAGAATCACGAAGGTCCAGACCGGCCCCAGCGGCAGCCCCCACCAGCCAAGCAGCCAGGTCAACCCCGAGGCGCGCAGACCGCTGGCATCGGCGCAACGGCGGCAGAACACGCCCTGAACCGGGCTGCGCAAGGTCCCCAGCCCATAGCTGACCGCCCGCCAGAACACGACGTAACGGGGTTGCACCGTCACCACCCCACAGCGGGAACAGGCGATCGGCTCCAACAGCGGCGTCCGGCCCGGGGCGCGAGCCGCCGCCGGTTGCTGCGGCCCCGCCGCCCGCGACGGCGCCGGCTGGGAACGTTCGAGCGTTCCGGCGTCGTAGGCGGCACGGGCCTGGGCGTCCATCAGCACGCGGTAGGCCTCGTTTAGGTGCTGAAAAGCGACCTTGGCATCTTCGCTCTGGTTATGGTCGGGGTGGACCAGGAGGGCCTTTTGGCGAAACGCATGCTTGATCTGGTCGCTCGACGCCGTCACCGGCACCTGGAGCGCCGCGTAGTAGCCTTTCATGTCCCGTTTCATCGGCCGCTCGGCCATTTCCGCCTCGTCTCCGAATCCTTTTCCCAATCCAAACCCCGGAACCGCCCATCACAGCGCTCCCGGCCATGATAGCAGCGATCCCCGACCGTGACACCGCCCCTGTTGGCCGCCCCCAGGCGCGGCAATCTGTCAACACCGGGCCCGGATGAGCGTCCCGCTCCCCTTTTGTATGGCGTGACGCAGCGCAGCGTGGTAGGAAAAACACCGGCCCTTATCCGGTATTTGGCGATCATGCTGACCTTTCTGGAATTCGAAAAACCAATCGCGGAACTCGAAAGCAAGATCGAGGAGCTGCGTCATCTCACCCACAACGGCGATATCAACATCGCCGAAGAGGTGAGTAAACTTCAGGTCAAGGTGGACAAGCTGCTGCGGCAAACCTATGCCAAGCTGCTGCCCTCCCAGAAAGTGCAGGTGGCGCGCCACCCCAACCGGCCGCATTTCAGCGACTATGTCGCGGCCCTGGTCGAAGATTTCACGCCGCTGGCCGGCGACCGCGGATTCGCCGAGGATCAGGCGATCATCGGCGGCATCGGCCGCTTCCGCGGCTATTCCGTAATGATCATGGGACAGGAAAAGGGCAACGACACCGAGTCCCGGGTCAAACATAATTTCGGCATGGCCAAGCCCGAGGGCTACCGCAAGGCCCAGCGCCTGATGAACATGGCCGAACGCTTCAAGCTGCCGGTGATCACGCTGGTCGATACCGCCGGCGCCTACCCCGGCGTCGGTGCCGAGCAGCGCGGTCAGGCCGAAGCGATCGCCCGCGGCATCGAAGCCTGCCTGCGAATCAAGGTGCCGCTGGTCTCGGTGATCATCGGCGAGGGGGGATCGGGCGGCGCCATCGCCGTTGCCGCCGGCGACCGGGTGATGATGCTCGAGCATTCGATCTATTCGGTGATTTCCCCCGAGGGCTGCGCCTCGATTCTCTGGCGGAACGGCTCGCTGGCCAGCGAGGCCGCGATCGCGTTGCGCCTCACCGCGCAGGACCTCAAGGAACTGGCGGTGATCGACACCGTGGTGCCCGAGCCGATCGGTGGCGCCCACCGCGACCCGCTGGCCGCCATGACCGCCGTCGGCGACGCCATCGAGGAAGCCCTGAACGAACTGCGCGACGAGTCGGGTCCGAGCCTGCGCGGCCGGCGCCGGGAGAAATACTTGGCCATGGGTCAAAAAGGGCTGTCCTGAGCGGCGCGCTCGAGTCGCCCCGCCGGCCGAGGAGCAATGGCGATGCCCGGGTCCCTATGCTCGCGTTTTTGGCTGGGCTTCGCCGGCTTGAACGGTGCGGTTGCAGTGGCCATGGACGCCCTCGCCCGCCATCATTTCGACCCGGTGACCGGCGCCCACGCCCGCGAGTTGATCCAGATCGCCACGAAATATCAGGGCCTGCATGCCCTGGCTCTTTTAGCGTTGGTGCTGCTGGTGGAACGGGCCGGAACCGGCTGGGCGGCATGGGCGCTGCGCATCTCGGGATGGGCGTTCGTCGCCGGCACCCTTCTGTTTTGCTTCACTCTTTACGGTCTGGCCTTCGAGTGCCCGCTCGCGCACCCCGCCGTGACGCCCCTGGGCGGCGGCACCTTCATTGCCGGCTGGCTGGGACTGCTGGTCGCGGCCATCGCCTGGAAACGGTAACCGGCACGCCCGCCCCGCGACACGGCGTATATTTTCAGGCTACCGCCGCCATCGCTCCGCCGCTGATGCGCGCCCCGGCCAGCGGATACAGCGATCCCAGCGTCGACATCACCTCCACGGCCTGAGTGCCGTTCAGGGAATAATAGATGCTCTGGGCATTGCGCCGCGTGCGCACCAGCCGGTCCCGCCGCAATCGGGCCAAATGTTGGGACAGGGCGGACTGGCTGAGGCTGACCAATTCTTCGAGCTGGCCGACAGTCTTCTCGCCTTTGGCCAGATGACAGAGAATCATCAACCGGCGCTCATTGCCCATCGCCTTGAGCAGTACGCTCGCTTCCCGGGCGTTGACTTGCAACTCATCGATTCTCATAGTGCCCCGTCCGACATGTTCGGCCGGTCGCCCATGGCGTCCCGGCGGAAGGTGCTTATTAATTAATCGATCTGCCTAATTTTGTCCACCCAAGACCGGATTCACGTCACAATTCGCCGTATTCGGCTCGCACCGAGTGTCAACCCCCATGGCCCCGACCCACCTCGACGCCAAAGGCCTGCTGTGTCCGCTGCCGGTGTTGCGCGCACGCAAGGCATTGAAATCTCTGGAAGTTGGCGACATCCTGATTGTCGAGACCACCGATGCCGCCTCGCCTGCCGACTTTACCGCCTTCTGCACCGCCACCGGGGACCGCCTGCTGCGATCCGAGGCCGATGGCGGGACATACCGATTCGAAATCGAGAAGGCCGCCCCCGCGCAACGCCCGGAAACCTGACCCGCTCCCATCCGATTTCCCATGAACTTTTCCGCGCATTCTGGAAAGATGGGGCTCCGCGCAGGCGGAACCGTCAGTAACCGGCCGCGACTCCCATGACCACCGCGCTTTACACCCATCCGGCCTGCCTCGAGCACGACACCGGCCTTGGCCATCCGGAATGCCCCGAGCGCCTGCGGGCCGTGCTCGACGTTCTGGAGACCGAGCCGTTCGCCCCGCTCGTGTGGCGAGTCGCGCCGCCGGCCGAAATCGGGCAGATCGCCCTGGTCCATCACCGGAGCTACATCGACCGCGTGTTCGCCACGGTGCCGAAGCACGGCCACGCCGGCCTCGACGCCGACACCATCGTCTCGCCCGGTTCCGGAGAGGCGGCCCTGCGCGCCGCCGGAGCCCTGTGCGCCGCCGTCGACGCCGTGATGAGCGGCGAAATCGGCAACGCCTTCTGCGCCGTGCGCCCGCCGGGTCACCATGCCGAATCCCGCGAGGCCATGGGCTTTTGCCTGTTCAACAATGTGGCGATCGGCGCCGCCCACGCCCGCGCCGTCCACGGCCTGAAACGGGTGGCGATCATCGATTTCGACGTCCATCACGGCAACGGCACTCAAGAGTTCTGTGAGCATGAATCCGGACTGTTCTACGCCTCGACCCATCAATGGCCGCTCTATCCCGGCACCGGCAACGTTCGCGAGCGCGGCGATTTCAACAACATCGTCAACGCGCCGCTCCGGCCGATGTCCGGTTCCCCGGAGTTCCGCCACACCTGACCAAGAGCGTGCTGCCGGCCATGGAAGAGTTCGAGCCCGAATTGATCTTGATTTCCGCCGGCTTCGACGGCCATTCCCACGACCCGCTGGCCGCCCTGCATCTGGTCGAGGATGATTTCATCTGGGCCACCCGCAAGCTTGGCGACCTTGCCCGCCGTCACTGCCGCGGCCGCATCGTCTCGACGCTTGAAGGCGGCTACAATCTGACCGCCCTGGCCAGCAGCTGCGCCGCTCACGTCCGTGAACTGATGGCCCTTTGACCCACATCACGGAAGCCCCCCCCATGACCGCCCTCCCCCCACTTCCCGCCGACATCGCCGCCCTCAGTTTCGAGGATGCGCTGGCCGAGCTTGAACGCATTGTCCGCCAGTTGGAGGACGGCCGCGCCAAGCTCGACGACGCCATCGCCGCTTACGAGCGCGGCACCGCGCTGAAACAGCACTGCGAGGCCAAGCTGCGGGAAGCCCAGGCCAAAATCGACCGCATCACCGTCGCCGCCGACGGCACCATCGGCAGCGATCCGGCGCGCGTGGAGTGACACGCGATCCGGGAGTGACACGCGCGACGCCGCTCGACACTGGACGCCCGGAAACCGGCATGGCATGCTTTCCCCCGTTCGCACATAAGGGAAATCGCCTACCTGCTTCGGCATTGCTTGCCACGAACGCCGACGACCGGGACAGTCGCCTTGAGCAAAGATACGGAACCGTGTGATGGAAACCGATAAAAAGAAAAAGACGAAAAAGGCGAGCTTCACACCGATTCTCGATGCCATCCTGCATGGCGGCTCGGGCGTCTCGTTGAACATGATCGACGTCGCCCATCATTTCGACCGCAGCAAGTGCCTCTTTAAATCCGGTGTCTTGAATGATGCCGTGATCTTTAAATTCCCAAATTTTCTGGAAGAGATCAGCGAAGCGGCCAAGAAGGCTTTCGGCGGCCCCGGGGCGGCCATGGACAGCAATCCGATCGAAACCGGGATTTACTTCCCTTATTCCACTGACACCCCCGACGAGGGCGGCTGCGCCGTTTATCTGCGCCAGAAGAACTACAAACAAATATTAATGGATACCATCGGCGTTTCTCTGGCCAATCTGCCCGGAGAAGCGCCTGAATCGGAGTTGCCACCGAACATCGCCTACGACTTCAAGCTCTTGAAATTACTGGATTCAATTCCAACTTTAGACCCCTTTCTCCTCAAGGAGTGCCTCGACGCCAACCGTATCGAGTATGATTCCGCCATTTTGCGCCTGGACCCCGGGGAAGAAGCCGAAATCCGGCGTCTGATCTCCGACAAGATTTCACCGATCATTCAGAAGGCGTTCGAGGCCGGCGACAAGACCCTCTCCAACCGTGAACGCCTGCTGGAAGCGTTGTGGAACCCGGCGATGCCCGAGGCCAAAGCGTTCGTGCGCGCCTTCGGCATCGCCGAGTCCGAGGCCACCCCGGTGTTCTCGGCCTGGAAGGGAGTCACGTTCTACCAGCTCCAGGTTCGGGGGGCCGGGCCGAAACTCAAGGAGATGCTGAGCTGGCTGAAGTCCAAGGACGCCCTGCCGATCGACGCCCCCTCCAACAAATCGTTCATGCCGCAACTTCAGATGTTCAATGTAAAGATTATAACGTTGATCAACCAGAATATTGCCGAAATGCGCGATATTCTTAAAAAGTATGAAATGGCTTTTGAAACCTTCATTGGCGGCAACCCGAGCGAGCTGACATCGTTCCTGCGCTCCGCCCGCAAGGTTTACTACGTACTTGGATATTGCATATCATCACTCAACAGTGCCGTGGCGATTTTCAATCATACTGTAAAGCCGCCGGATTTTGTTCGTCTCACCTTTGACGACACCAACAAGCTTTACACCCGGCTTGATACCACGCTCAGCCGCCGCCGCGAAGTCCCCGCGACCTTCTGATGATCTGACCACCGACGCCACCTGGCGCGCGGCCGCACGCAACTGCGGCCGATGCTGGCGCACGCCCCCAGGTTGGCGGAAGATACGGGATTTTACATGGTGCGACATATGGACCCTGGTCACGGTTTTCGACCAGATCCCGCTTGTACAGCCATCGCGCCTTTAGGTAAAAGATGTGTCATGATCGGGGCATTCGGCTTTTGTGCGCCGCAACAACACCGATCCATAACAAAATCTTAGGGAGGATAAGAATACCCATGAGCGAAGACAATCGATTCTTTCCTGTTCCGGCCGATTTTGCCAAATCCGCCTGGATCGACAATGACAAATATCTTAAACTGTATGATCAGTCTGTAAAAGACCCAGAAGGTTTCTGGGGAGATCAAGGCAAGCGTATCGACTGGATCAAACCTTATACCAAAGTGAAAGATGTCGATTATACCGGCGACATCCGTATTCGCTGGTATTACGATGGCACTTTGAACGCTTCGGTCAATTGCCTTGACCGTCATCTTACCAAGCGTGGCAATCAGGTCGCGATCATCGCCGAGGGGGACGATCCGTCCGAGAGCCGGACCATCACCTATCGTCAGGCTTATGAAGAAGTCTGCAAGGTCGCGAACGTCCTCAAGGCCCACGGCGTCAAGAAGGGCGACCGCGTCACCATCTACATGCCGATGGTGCCTGAGACCGCCTTCGCCATGCTGGCCTGCGCCCGGATCGGCGCCATTCACTCGGTGATTTTCGGCGGTTTCTCGCCCGACAGCATCAAGGACCGCATCATCGACTGCAAGAGCGACTTTGTGATCACCGCCGATGAAGGTCTGCGCGGCGGCCGCAAGATTCCTCTGAAGGGCAATGTCGACGCGGCTCTCGAATCCTGCCCCGGCGTGCGCAATGTTTTGGTGCTCAAGCGCACTGGCGGCGCCATCGCCTGGAAGACCGGACGCGACATCTGGTGGCATGAGGAGCTGGCCAAGGTTCCGGCCGAGTGCGCGCCCGAGGAAATGAACGCCGAAGACCCGCTGTTCATTCTCTACACCTCGGGGTCGACCGGCAAGCCCAAGGGCGTGCTGCACACCACCGGCGGCTACATGGTCTATACCTCGATCACCCACCAGTACATTTTCGACTACAAGGATGGTGATGTCTTCTGGTGTACGGCGGACGTGGGTTGGGTCACCGGTCACAGTTACATCGTCTATGGCCCGATGGCCAACGGCGCCATCACCCTGATGTTCGAAGGCGTGCCCAACTATCCGAACTTCTCGCGCTTCTGGGACGTTTGCGACAAGCATCAGGTCAACATTTTCTACACCGCCCCCACCGCCATCCGGGCGCTGATGCGCGAAGGCGAGGCGCCGGTCAAGCGCACCAGCCGCAAGAGCATCCGCCTGCTCGGCACCGTCGGCGAGCCGATCAACCCCGAGGCTTGGCTGTGGTATTACAATGTGGTCGGCGACCGGCGCTGCCCGATCGTCGACACCTGGTGGCAGACCGAAACCGGCGGCATCCTGATCACGCCGCTGCCCGGCGCCATCGGCCAGAAGCCCGGCTCGGCGACCAAGCCGTTCTTCGGCGTCAAACCGATGATCGTCGATAATGAAGGTGTGGAACTGACCGGAGCCTGTGAAGGCAATCTCTGCATCACCGACTCCTGGCCCGGCCAGATGCGCACGGTCTATGGCGACCATGACCGGTTCGGCCTGACCTACTTCTCGACCTTCAAGGGCAAGTACTTCACCGGCGACGGCTGCCGCCGCGACGAGGACGGCTATTACTGGATCACCGGCCGCGTCGACGATGTGATCAACGTCTCCGGACACCGTCTCGGCACCGCCGAAGTCGAAAGCGCCCTGGTCGCCCACGCCAAGGTCGCCGAAGCCGCGGTGGTCGGCTTCCCGCACGACATCAAGGGCCAGGGCATCTACGCCTATGTCACCCTCAATGCCGGCGAAAATCCCAACGATGACTTGCGCAAGGAACTGGTGCTGTGGGTGCGCAAGCAGATCGGCGCGCTCGCCGCTCCCGATTTCATCCAGTGGGCGCCCGGCCTGCCCAAGACCCGGTCGGGCAAGATCATGCGCCGCATTCTGCGCAAGATCGCGGCCAACGAGCACGACGCCCTCGGCGACACCACGACCCTTGCGGATCCGACCGTGGTCACCAGTCTGGTTGAAAACCGCATGAACCGGGCGTAAGTACAGGGTTCCAAGGGCCAAGGCCTTTGGTTTGGGTCCAGGGGGCGGCGCCCCCTGGGCTCTTTTTCATTTTGCCGTGAGCCCCCATGAACCTGACGCTTCTCTACCGCGACGCCATGATGTTGATCATCGACAAGCCGGCCGGGATTCCCGTCCATGCCGGCCCCGGCGGCGGCCCCAATCTGGAAAGTCACTTCGAGTCCCTGCGCTTCGGCCTGCCCCGCGTCCCCGCCCTCGCCCACCGCCTCGACCGCGACACCAGCGGCTGCCTGATTCTGGGCCGGCACCGGCAGGCGCTGGCGCGGCTGGGCAAGCTGTTCCAGGCCGGACGGATCGAAAAGACCTACTGGGCGGTGGTGCGCGGTGCGCCGCCGGACGATGAAGGCCGGATCGATCTGGCCCTGGCCAAACGCTCCGACGCCAAGCGCGGCTGGTGGATGAAGCCCGATCCCGCGGGCCAGAGCGCGATCACCGACTACCGGGTGCTCGGCCGCGGCGGTGGTCTGGCATGGCTGGAACTCCACCCGCGCACCGGCCGCACCCACCAGATTCGCGTCCATTGCGCCGAGCTTGGCTGCCCGCTGCTGGGTGAGCCGATCTACGACCGTCCCGAGGGGGAGCCCCGCACCCAGCCCCCGGCCGAACCGCTGCACCTCCACGCCCGCGCGATCACGGTGCCGCTCTACCCGACCAAACCGCCGGTCACCGCCGAAGCGCCGGTGCCACCCCACCTCCGGGCGGCGCTGAGCGCCTGCGGCTGGAGCGAGTAAAAGCGAGGGGCCGGCGCCCCCTTGCCATCACGTCCCCCCCCCTTCACGCCCCGACGAACTCCGGCTTGCGCTTCTCCAAAAAAGCCCCGAGTCCTTCCTGATAATCATGGCTGTCCCAAACCTGCCGGCGCAGCCCCTGAAGCCGCTCGAAACCCTCGGGCGGAATGGTGTGGGCCGAGGCGAGAATGCGCATCGACTCCTTCATGGCGGTGACGCTGAGCGGGGCGTTGGCCGCGATCTTGCCGGCGAGATCACGGACGAAGGCGTCGATACCATCGGCCGCCACCACATGATTGAGCACCGAGGCCTCCCGCAACCGCTGGGCCGATACCGGCTGGGCGCTGAACGCCATCTCCTTGAGCAACGGAAACGGCACCGCATTCATGAAGTTGAGCAGGCCGGTCATGTTGTAGGGAATGCCCAGCTTGGCCGGAGTGATGGCGAAGGTGACCTCGGGCGTGGCCACCGTGATGTCGCAGGACACCGCCAGCTCGCAGCCGCCGCCCCACACCGTGCCCTCGATCTGGGCGATGATCGGCGCCGGAAACTCGGTGATCTGACGGATGATCCGGCGCAACGGATCGTTCCAGGCCAGGGGATCGCGCCGGGTCAGCGGCAACTCCTTGACATCGTGACCGGCCGACCAGATTTTCGCGCCCGGCAACGCCCGCAGAATCACCACCCGCAGGTGTCTGGCCCGAAAATCCTCCAGGACATGGAACATCGCGTCGGTCAGCGCCTCGCTGAGAATATTGCGCTTGGCGTCGTGGTCGAAAATCAGGGTGCCGATCTGCCCTTCGATCCTGGATTGAACGAGAGTCATGGCCGCTGGCCCTTTCCATGAGGAATCCCCCCGCCGGGGTGAAGGGGAAGTATAGCAAAGCTTCAGCACAGGAGGCGCGGGATCACAGCCCCTTGAGATAGGCGATCAGGGCCGCCCGCTCGGCAGGGTCCTTCAGCCCGGGAAAGCGCATGGAGGTTCCGGGAACCATCGCTTGAGGATCGCCCAGAAACGCATCGAGAATCGCCTCGCTCCAGACCGAGGAAAAACTCCGCAGCGCCTGCGAATATTCGAAGCTGGAAATCGAGGCCGTCGGGCGGTCGATCACACCGAACAGGCTGGGACCGACCCGGTTCTGCATGCGCACAATACTGTGGCAAGCCCGGCAATTCCGCTCGAAAACCGTCTGACCGGCATCCCCGGCGCTCGCCCCCCCGGACATGGCCAGCCCCGCCACCGCCAACACCACCCCCGCTCCCCGCCGCAGCACGTCGATCATTGTCATCCCCAGTCTCTGCACTCCCAAGAGTTCTAGGCAGATGCGCGCATCCTTGAAAGAGCGATTCCCGAACCCCGGCAGGATTTGCCGCCGGCGCTGGGCCGGAACTGCCGGGCAGACGGCCGCACCAAGCCGCCACATCATGGCATCATGAAAAATTACACTGATAATACAATGTGTTACCTGATGATCGCCAAGTGGCCCGCCCCTTGCTTTCATTCCGGTCATCACGGGAAATGGGTGCCACCGCCATGGACACAGCATTGGGAATTCACGCTCGCTCTCCTCAGGGCTCAACGGCCTCGGGACCGAGTTCGACCGCCAGTTCGGCCAAGACCAGCGAAATCTTCGCCTCGCTGTTCAGCCAGCTCTCCAAAAGCCATGCCCTTCAGGCCAGCAGTCTCGCGCGGTCGACGCCTCTGCCGACCCCGGCGGCCCAGTCGCTGCCCGCCGATCCCCGGCCGGCGCCCGACCATTCCCCTCCGGCCAGCGCCGCCTCCGACACCAACGCCAGCGCGACGAACAAGACCGACGATCAGCAAACGGCCAAATCGTCCAGCGACGACGATGACGACGACCGGCCCCAGGCCGCTCAAAGCGTCAAGCCGGCCGGTCGCGACCAGAGCGCCGGGAAAATGAACAAGGCCGACAAAAGCGGCAAGCCCGGCAAAGCCGACAAGGCGTCGAAGACCGACAAGACCGACGACACGGCGGACGCCAAAGCCAAGACCAAGGCCGGCGCCACCGACGAGTCCGACCAGACCGCCGCCACCGACGCTTCCGCCGACGAACCCGCACCGGCCGATGAGACGGCCACCGACGATCAACCGACCGGCGACCCGATCCTCGCCGTGATGCCGGTGGCCAGCGCTCAGCCCGCCCTGGTCGCTCAGGCCGCCGGCGGTGACGCCCTCAAAGGCGCCGCCACCGGCGCGGACGCGGCCGGCAAAGGAGCGGCGGTCAAAGGCGGGCCGGTCGTGAAAGCGGCGGATGCGCACCAGACCACGGCCGGACCAAACGCCAAAGCCGGCGCGGACGCGATCGCCCCCAACGCGGGCGCATCCGACAGCCAGGAGCCGACTGATGGCGCCGCGTCTGCCAAAGACGGCACGGCCAAGCTCAACGATTTCGTGGCCGCGCTCACCGGCAACGCCGCCGCGCCCACCGCCCCGGCCGCGATCGCGCTGCCGCACGGCCTGGGGGAAAGCGGCTCCCAGAACACCGCGACCCAACTGGCCCAGGCGGTGGAAACCGTCGGCGGTAACGGCTCCGGCGACGGCGCCAACGCCGGATTGGCCGGAGATAACGGCTCGGGCGGCGCCCAAAGCGGCGCCAACGCCCACATGCCCGACGGCACCCAGATCACCGGCGGGGTCGAGGGCGCCCGTCAGACCAGCGGCACCGAATTCGCCAACACCCTGGCCTCGGTACGCTCGGCCCGCCCCGGCATGCCCGCCAGCGCCACCGATCAGGTGGCGGTGCAACTCCAGCACAGCGCCAAGGACGGCACCGGCTCGATCTCGATGCAGTTGCGGCCCGAGGAGTTGGGCCGGATCGACATCAAGATGAGCATCGATCAGTCCGGCGTGATCAATGCCACCATCACCGCCGACCGCCCCCAGACCCTGGAACTGCTCCAGCGCGACTCCCACAGCCTGGAGCGGGCGCTTCAGGATGCCGGCCTTCAGACCGATGGCGGCAGCCTGAACTTCAACCTCAGAGGCGAGAGCGGCCAGGGCTCGAATCAGCAGAACAACCAGGGCGACGGCAACCGCTCGGGTCACAATGCCCGCCACCAGGCCACGGCCGAAGACACCAGAAGCGCCGACATCGCGGTGGTCACCCGCCGCTATCAGGTGGCCAATGGCCGGGTCGACGTCCGCATCTGATTTCCGAGTTCCATCCGCTTACTCGTGGAGACCGTCATGACCAGTTCCCTGTTATCCAGCAGCACCTCCTCTTCCTCCTCCGTGACGGGCAATCCGCTGATCAACCAGAGTGCGAACGGTAGCGGCACCAGCTCGAGCAGCACCAGCGCCTCGTCGCTGAACAACTACAACTTCATGGAGTTTCTGACGCTGTTCACGACCCAGCTCAAGAACCAGGACCCGACCAACCCGATGGACACCACCCAGATGACCAATCAGCTGGCGATGTTCTCCCAAGTCGAACAGCAGGCCGGCACCAACAGCCGTCTCGACAAGCTGATCGCCGCCCAGCCGACCAGCGGCCTCAACTCCGCGGTCGGCTACATCGGCCAGAAGGTCGAGGCCAGTGGCAACAGCATCTCGCTAGCCGGCGGCAGCGCCCAGATCGCCTACGAAATGCCCCAGTCCGCAACCTCCGTGAGCATCGCGATCAAGGACAGCAGCGGCTCGCTGGTCAACACCCTGACCGGCGACGGCACCACGGGCATGCAGCGGATCAGTTGGGACGGCAAGGACAGCAACGGCAAGGCGCTGGCCGATGGCGTCTACACCGTCTCGGCAACCGTCCCGACCACCACCGGCTCGGCGTCCACGATCATTCCGGTGACGCGCAGCACCGGCAAGGTGACCGGCGTCGAGAGCAACGGCACCACCACCGTCCTCGACCTCGGCAATCAGCAGGTCAAATTGACCGACGTGCTGGCCATCAACTCCTGAGCAGCACCTCCAGCCCCCGCCGGACCGCGGCGCCGCGCACGCCGGCCCGGTCGCCGGGGAAGATGTGACAGTCGACCAATGCCGGGCCGCCATCGCGCCGGGCCAGGCCGAACCAGACCAGCCCGACCGGCTTTTCGGCCGAACCGCCACCGGGACCGGCGATGCCAGTGACCGACAGCGCGACGGCGACATCCGCCGGGGCATGGGCGAGCGCGCCCGCCGCCATCGCCGCCGCCGTCTCGGCGCTGACCGCGCCATGGGCCTCCAGGATCGCGGCGCCGACTCCCAGCTCCTCCTGCTTGGCCAGATTGGAGTAGGTCACCCAACCGCGTTCCAGCACCATCGATGACCCGGCGACTTCGGTGATCGCGCCGGCGATCAGGCCGCCGGTACAGGATTCCGCCAGCACCAGCCTCCGCCCCGATGCCCGGAACGCCGCCACCACCGCCGCCGCCAGCTCCTCTGCCGTCCGCCCCTCTAGGGACATGGCAGGACCACGGTGGCAATGGCCTGGGCGGCGATGCCTTCCTCGCGGCCGGTGAAGCCGAGCTTCTCGGTGGTGGTGGCCTTGACCGAAACCCGGCCGGGCTCGATCTCCAGCACCTCGGCCAGCCGCGCCGCCATCGCCGGGCGATGCGGCCCGACCTTCGGCCGCTCGCAGATGATCGTCACATCGACATGGTTGATGGCGCCGCCGCGCGCCCGCACCAGTTCGGCGGCATGGCGCAGGAACACCGTGCTGTCGACACCGCGCCATTTCGGCTCGCTGGGCGGAAAATGACTGCCGATGTCGCCGGCCGCAATCGCGCCGAGCAGAGCGTCGGTGAGGGCGTGCAGCGCCACGTCGGCATCGGAATGGCCTTCCAGCCGGTGCGTGTGCGGCACCTCGACCCCGCACAGCATCACCCCGTCGCCGGGGGCGAAGCGATGGACGTCGAAGCCCATGCCGGTGCGGATATCGGGAAGCCCGGCGCCCAGCAGGCGGTGGGCGCGTTCAAGATCGATCGGTGTCGTCACTTTGATGTTGTCCGGGCTGCCGGGCACCAGCGCCACCGGCAGACCGGCGGCCTCGGCCACCGCCGCGTCGTCGGTCAAGCCGGCCCCGGCCAGGCGACGGTGCGCCTCGAGGATGGAAGAAAAACGGAAACCTTGCGGCGTCTGGGCGCGCCACAGACCGGAGCGGTCGACAGTGCCGGCGGTGAAGCCATCCACCCCCTTCTTGAGGGTATCGATCACCTGAACCGCCGCGACGGCCGCCGGCGCCCGCTCCAGCGCCGCCACCACCCGCGAAATGGTGCCGGCATCGACCAGCGGCCGGGCGGCATCATGGATCAGCACATAATCGGGGGCGCCGGCCGGCGACTCGGCAAGCCGCTCCAGCCCCAGGCGCCCGGACTCCTGACGGGTGGCGCCGCCGGGCACCGGCTCGGGCAGCCCCAACCCGGCCACGGCCCGATCATAGAGATCGCGATGGGCCGGCTGGTAGACCACCTGCACCCCGCCAACCGCCGGATGGCCACGAAACGCCTCGATGGCGCGCCTCAACAAAGGCTGGCCGTCGAGGCTCAGATATTGCTTGGGCAACTCGCCGCCGAAGCGTTCTCCGGAACCGGCGGCGACGATCAGGGCGATACAGGACGGCATGGCTTCAATCCTTTCAGACCCCCTCACCTTGGCCGACAGCGCTCCGAAGGGCAAGCACGATTGCTCGGAATCGGGGCCTGGGGCCGCCGGCCCCAGTGGGGTCCAGGGGCGAAGCCCCTTGGCCGTCGGAGACACCAGGGGCGCCGTCCTTGGACCCCGCCAAAGGCCGGCGGCCTTTGGAAACCGGGACGAAGCCTTTATAAGAGAGTGTCAGTCGCACCAGACCGGAACCCCCGCATGGACGCCTCCTCGACCTCAGCCATCGCGACCGCGGTCTCCCTGCTGCCGCTGACCGCGGTCGCCTTCCGCCCCCCCGCTCCGGAGGCCGGCCAGCCCGGCCCGACCTTCTGGATGTGCATGGGACTGGCGGCGTTCGCGCCCGCTCAATGGACCTGTGTTCAAATGGCCGGCGGCTGGCCGACCGGACTGTCGTCGGCGCTGACCGCCACCGTGGCCGCCTGCCTGATCGCCTTCGCGCTCCTGTGCGCGCTTTCGCCGCCGGCCTGGCGCCTCGCGCGCCTGCTGCTGCCCTATCTGCTGTGTCTGTCGGTACTGGCCGTGGCGGCCTCCCTCAAGAACCACGGCCATTTCGTCGGCGGCCTGCCGCTGCCGTGGCTCGACTTCCACATCGTGATTTCCGTGACCACCTACGCCCTGGTCACGCTGGCGGCGGTCGCGGCGCTGGCCGGAACGATCCAGGAGCGCGCGCTCAAAACCAAGCGCCCCAACGGCTTCAGCCGCGCCCTGCCCGCCGTCGCCGAAAGCGAAGTTCTGGAAATCCGCCTGCTCCGGCTGTCCGAGGCGGTGCTGGGCGCCGGGTTGGTCTCGGGCATGGCGCTGCTCTACCACGAGACCGGCGCCCTTCTGCGCTTCGATCACAAGACCCTGTTTTCCTTTGCCGCCTTCCTGGTCATCGGCGCCCTGCTGATCGCCCGCGCCCGCAGCGGCGTCCGGGGACGCGCCGCCGCCCGGCTGGCCTTAGCTGCCTATCTTTTGCTCACACTCGCCTATATTGGCGTCAAGTTTGTCCGAGAAATCCTGCTGTCGGGCACTTCAGTGTGACGCCGGACTATTTATCACGCACTCGACGCTTGCACATCTCGTTGACACTGTGATATTCATGATTAAAATTCATGCACCAGCAAGATTTGCCTAATATATGAGCATCAAACTTGGTCCGGTTCACATCGATGATCCGGTGATCCTGGCGCCGATGGCCGGCGTTTCCGATTTGCCGTTTCGCCGTCTGGTCAAACGTCACGGCGCCGGCATGGTGGTTTCGGAAATGATCGCCAGTCAGGCGATGGTCCGCAACTCGCGCCAGACCCTGCGCATGGCCGCCTCCGAGGCCGAGGAACAGCCGCTGGCGGTGCAGATCGCCGGCTGCGAGCCCGAGGTGATGGCCGAGGCCGCGCGCATGAACCAGGATTTGGGCGCGGCGGTGATCGACCTGAATTTCGGCTGTCCGGTCAAGAAGGTGGTCAAGGGCCATGCCGGCTCGTCGCTGATGCGCGACGAGGTGCTGGCCGGACGCATCTTCGAGACCGTGGTCAAGGCGGTCTCGCTGCCGGTGACCCTGAAAATGCGCACCGGCTGGGACAGCCAGAGCCGCAATGCCCCCCGCCTCGCCCGCATCGCTGAAGAAAGCGGCATCCGCATGGTCACGGTCCATGGCCGCACCCGCTGCCAATTCTATCAGGGCGAAGCCGACTGGGCCTTCATCGCCGAGGTCAAGGGCGCGGTGACGATTCCGGTGATCGCCAACGGCGACATCGTCGACGCCGAGAGCGCCGCCCGCTGCCTCGCGCTGTCCGGGGCCGATGGCCTGATGATCGGACGCGGCGCCTATGGCCGCCCCTGGCTGCTGGCCCAGATCGCCGCCAGCCTGCGCGCCGGCCAGCCGGTCGCCGAACCGGCGCTCGAGCGTCAGCTGGAGATCGCCCTCGAGCATTTCGAGGCGATCCTTGAGCATTACGGCGCCGAACACGGGCTGCGCATCGCGCGCAAGCATTTGGGCTGGTACAGCAAGGGCCTGCCGGGCTCGGCGGAATTCCGCTCCGATATCAATCGCATGACCCTTCCGGAGGCGGTGCGGGCGCGGCTGCGCGCACTGTTCCTGCCGGCGATCGAAAGAAAGGCCGCCTGATGGCGCGCGCCACCGCCCCCTCGTCGCCCCCCCGCATCGCCCCGCGCAAATCGCGCTCGGGCGCCGGCCATGACGCCACCGCCATTCTTTACGCCCTGGCCCAACCGGTGATCGCCGTCGATGACCTGCGGATCATCCGCTACGTCAACCAGCAGGCGGAATCCTTCTTCGATTCCAGCGCCGCCCATTTAATAGGCAACGGCCTGTATGAGCTACTGCCTCCCGATTGCCCACTGTTCGCGATGGTTGATCAGGTTTTGAGCGGCCGGCACAGCATGGCCCAGGACGGCATCCTGATCGACACCCCACGCACCGGCCGGCAAACCGTTTCGGCCCAGGTCACCGCCTCGGGCACCCACGCCGACGCCGCGGTGATCCTGCTCCACCAGCGCTCGCTGACCAGCAAGATCGACAACCAGCTGACCCACCGCCACGCCGCGCGCTCGGTGACGGCAATGGCGGCGATGCTGGCCCACGAGGTCAAAAATCCGCTGTCGGGCATTCGTGGCGCCGCCCAGTTGCTCGAGGAAAACGCCACGGAATCCGACCGGGTGCTGACCCGGCTGATCTGCGACGAGGCCGATCGCATCGTGGCCCTGGTCAACCGCATGGAGGTGTTTTCCGACAAACGGCCGCTGGAACGCCGCGCCGTCAACATTCACGCGGTGCTGGAGCATGTGCGCAAGATCGCCCAGAACGGCTTCGGCCGGCACATCCGCTTCACCGAGCGCTACGACCCGTCCCTGCCCGAAGTCATGGGCAATCGCGACCAGCTGATTCAGGTTTTTCTCAACCTGCTTAAAAATGCAGCAGAGGCTGCCCCAGAAAACGGCGGTGAGGTGGTTCTGTCCACCGCCTACCAGCATGGCGCCCGGCTCGCCCTGCCCGATTCCGACCGGCGGGTGCACCTGCCGCTGGTGGTCAGCGTCCAGGATAACGGCGGTGGCATTCCCGAAGATCTGCGTCCCCACCTGTTCGACCCCTTCGTCACCACCAAGATCAACGGCACTGGCCTGGGGCTTGCATTGGTCGCGAAGATCATCGGCGATCATGGCGGCGTCATCGAGTTCGACAGTTTGCCCCGTCGCACCGTGTTCCGGGTATCGCTGCCCATGCACGCCGATTTCGATCAGCCCTTTGATCCGACGCGGGAGTGACCGATGCCGGCTTCGACGATTTTGGTTGCCGACGACGACCGGGCCATACGCACCGTCCTCAATCAGGCGCTAGCGCGGCTGGGACACGACGTTCGCACCACCGGCAACGCTTCGACGCTGTGGCGCTGGGTCGCCGATGGCGAGGGCGATCTGGTGATCACCGACGTCGTGATGCCCGACGAGAACGGCCTCGACCTGATTCCGCGCATCAAGAAAATCCGCCCCGAGCTGCGGGTGATCGTGATGAGCGCCCAGAACACCCTGATGACCGCGGTCAAGGCCGCCGAGCGCGGCGCCTTCGAGTATCTGCCCAAGCCCTTCGATCTCAAGGAGCTGATCAACGTCGTCGAGCGGGCGCTGACCGTGCCGAGCGCCCTCAACCTGCCCCAGCCGGCCAACGGCGACACCGACGACCAATTGCCGCTGATCGGCCGCTCGGGCGCGATGCAGGAAATCTACCGGGTGCTGGCCCGGTTGATGGGCACCGATCTCACCGTGATGATCACCGGCGAGTCCGGCACCGGCAAGGAGTTGGTGGCCCGCGCGCTCCATGATTACGGCAAGCGCCGCGCCGGGCCGTTCGTGGCCATCAACATGGCGGCGATCCCCCGCGAGTTGATCGAGTCCGAGCTGTTCGGCCATGAAAAGGGCGCCTTCACCGGCGCCACCGCCCGCTCCACCGGCCGCTTCGAGCAGGCCCAGAGCGGCACCCTGTTTCTCGACGAAATCGGCGACATGCCGCTCGAAGCCCAAACCCGGCTGCTGCGCGTGCTTCAGGAGGGCGAATACACCACGGTCGGCGGCCGGATGCCGATCAAGACCGATGTCCGGATCATCGCCGCCACCCACCGCGATCTGCGCACCTTGATCCGCCAGGGCACCTTCCGCGAGGATTTGTTCTACCGCCTCAATGTCGTGCCGATCCGCCTGCCACCTCTGCGCGAACGGGTCGAGGACATTCCCGACCTCGCCCGCCACTTCCTCAGCCAGGCCGCCGCCTACGGGTTGCCGATCAAGAGCATGGACGCGGCGGCGATGGACCGGCTCAAGCGCTACCGCTGGCCGGGCAACGTCCGTGAGCTGGAAAATCTGGTGCGCCGCTTGGCCGCGCTCTATTCCCAGCCGGTGATCGGGGTCGAGATCATCGAGTCCGAGATCGCCGACGCCCTGCCCGCCGCGCCCCAGATCGAGGAACCGCGCTCCGACGGCCTGTCGGCGGCGGTCGAGCGCCACCTCAAGGACTACTTCTCCGCCCATCAGGACGGGCTGCCGGCCAACGGCCTGTATGACCGCGTGCTGCGCGAGATCGAGCGCCCGCTGATCTCGCTCAGCCTCTCGGTCACCCGCGGCAACCAGATCCGCGCCGCCGAACTCCTCGGCCTCAACCGCAACACCCTGCGCAAGAAAATCCGCGAACTGGATATCCAGGTGATCCGCGGCTTGAAATGACGCGGACAGGGCGCTGCGAGAGCGGCGCCCTGGCAAGGCGCAAAAGCTCGACTCGAGGGCTTGACCACGCCCCCAGCTTTGCCATATATTGGTCGAATGGCCTGAAGAATGGGCCAGTATCGTTTTTGTGCAACGCCCCAGTTGATGGAGAACGCCATGTCTGTCGGGGGAATCGCGTCAGTTCAATATTTCCAGCAGAGCCAGAAGCTGTCGGCGCAGACCGCCCAGCTCCAGCATGACAAGGGCTCCCAGACCACCGAGAGCCTGATCAACCGCAGCTCGACGAACACGATTCGCAATCAGCAGAACAATATCTCCACGCTTCAGAACTCCGTCCAGCGCGGACAAGCGATGGATATGTACGTCTAGACGCCAGCCGTTTTGGCCGGTGCGGTTGGCGTGGGGGAGCTGCTTGATCTGGCCGCCCCGCGTGTTGGCTTGTGTGCGTCCGGGGCGGCCCTTTTCGGCTGCGCCTGGATGGTTTCGTGTGCCTGCGGTTCTGGCTGATCAGCGGGCGCGGCTGGGGTGGTCCGTGGGTGCGGCCGGGCCGGTGTGTCGGCCGTGAGGAGGACGGGTGATGCCCTGCGGTTCCCAAGACTGCGGCGGGCGCGGTCTCCTCTGCGATGAACGCAGCTCCGACAGAGAATGCGGCTCCGACCGGCAGATGCGGCCCGCGGCAGCCCTGCCCCCGCAACTCTGCCCCCCAATGAGGGGAACCGGTTGGAGGATGCCGGCGCCTCCCGGCAAGCCGGGGCGTTGACCAACCGATCGCAGGGGCCAACCGATCGTAAGCCGACCGACCAGACAGTTCGGGCAAAAAACAAGACGGGCGCCCGCAAGGACGCCCGCCCCGGATCGCTCTTCAAAGCGGATCGCTAAGAGGTGATATCACCCCAAAGCGTGGCTCCGCTCTGAACCGACGCGACAGAGCATGATGCGGCTCCGCAGGAGCGCACCATGCCCTAACGGTGATCGCTCACAACGTCTTGAGGTTTTCCGCAGAGGTCTTGCCCTTGCGCGGATCCTTGACCAGTTCGAACGAAAGCTTCTGGCCTTCCTTCAGGTTGCCGATTCCGGCGCGCTCAACCGCCGAAATGTGCACGAACACGTCGGCAGAGCCGTCGTCCGGCTGAATGAAACCATAACCCTTGGTGCTGTTGAACCACTTCACGGTGCCAGTGGGCATCCCAATCTCCAACGTCGCAAGCCGCGCCGGACGGACTCGTCCGACGCATCAGTCTGTAGTTCCAGGGACGACACCAAACACGGCACCCATAACGGTGGGGAACGGCAATCCAAGGCAGGCAGAATGATCGCCTGACATTGGGGCCGATCAGCGAGACTTTCAAGAGCCAATCGTCGCGGCGTCACATTTATCGGGAAAATCTCCCCCGAAAACGTGAACAAACAATCGCGCATCGTCATTAGGCTCGAAAACAACGCTTCGTCCTGCCGACAGCAAGCGCCTGATCTCACAAAGAACCGGCTCGTCGAGCCCGAAGCCGCCATGAACCACATGCCGGTACACCAGGGTCTTCAACCCGGTGACGAGATCGGTCACCGTCGCCACCGGCTGGCCCTCCGCCCGCGCCATCGCCACCCGCCGCAAAAGCTGGTGGGCACGGCTGTCCGGGTCCACCGGCTCCAGGAACAGCTCCAGGCTCCCTCCCCCGGTCAGCCCGGCCTCGCGCATGGCCACCCCGTCGGTCACGGCGTAGCTGAGCAAGCGCTGCTCGCCATCCTCGATCGCCCGCAGCGCCTGAGGCGCCGCCGAGCCCTCGACGCAGCCGCCCGACAGCGAACCGGCGCTGGCGCCATCCTCGGCCACCACCAGCAAATTGCCGGTAAAGGCGCCGTGCCACGAAGACATGACGGCGACCAGCGCCACCCGCCGGCCGGACTCGAGCCAGCCCACCGCCTGGAACAAAGCCGCGTCGACACCGCCGGACACGCTGGACTCGGATGCGGCTTCGGCCATCGGGTTCCCCTGGAAGGATTGTTCGCGCGACACGTCGCTTCGCGCGATACGTTCGATGAAATGCCGCCCGGGGTCAACCGCTTCGGCAGGCTCCCCGCAGCTCGTGATTGACGGGCGGGGGGGTGCGGCCGTATTCAATGAGACACGGCCACCCCAGGACTCACGGAACCCACCCATGAAATGGCTTGCGTCCGTCACCACACTGCCGCAACCGCGCATCCGCCAGCTGGTCTGGATGGGTCTTGGTGCGGCCCTGATCATTTCGGGTGCGCTGATCGCCCTCACCCCCGTCGTGATGGGGGTGACCCTGGTGCTGGTCGGGTCCGTGATCCTGCTGCGCAACTCCTCCGACGCCCGCAAGCTGTTCGTCCGGATCAAGCGGCGCTATCCTGAAACCTTCCTCCCGTTCGATCACTGGCGCCATCGCCGCAGGAAGTGACCGCCGGGGGAGCGTAAACGTGAAGACCGGGAACCGCATCCTCTCCGGCTATGGCACCACGGTGTTCGAGGTGTTCTCCCGGCTCGCCGCCGAGCATGGCTCGATCAATCTCGGCCAAGGCTTCCCCGATGATCGCGGACCGCCCGAGGTGCTGGACGAGGCGATCCGGGCGCTGCGCGACGACTCGAACCAATACCCCTCGATGATGGGCACCCCGGCGCTGCGTCAGGCCCTGGCCGCCCACGCCCAGCGTTTTTATGGCCTGGACGTCGACTGGCAGCGCGAGGTGATGGTGACCTCCGGCGCCACCGAGGCGCTGGCCGCCTGCCTGCTCGGCCTGATCGAGCCCGGCGACGAGGTGGTGCTGTTCGAACCGCTTTACGACAGCTATCTGCCGATCATCCTGCTGGCGGGCGGCATTCCCCGGCTGGTCACCCTGCGCCCCCCGGCCTGGAGCTTCAGCCGCGACGATCTGGCGGCGGCGTTCTCGCCCAAGACCAAGCTGGTGCTGATCAACGACCCGCTCAATCCGGCGGCCAAGGTCTTCAGCGCCGACGAATTGGCGCTGATCGCCGAGTTCGTGCTCGCCTGCGACGCCTATGCCATCTGCGACGAGGTTTACGAGCACATTGTGTTCGACGGACGCCGGCACATTCCGCTGATGACGCTGCCGGGGATGCGCGAGCGCTGCCTCAAGATCGGTTCGGCGGGCAAGACCTTCTCCCTGACCGGATGGAAGGTCGGCTACATCACCGCCGCGCCGGCCCTGCTCCAGCCGGTGGCCAAGGCTCACCAGTTCCTGACCTTCACCACCCCGCCCAACCTGCAAAGCGCCGTCGCCTTCGGGCTGGGGCTGGAGACCGGATATTTCACGGGGCTCGCCGCCGCCATGCAGGCCAAGCGCGACCGGCTGGGCGCCGGGCTCGAACGGGCCGGGCTGACGGTGCTGCCCAGCGCCGGCAGCTATTTCATCATCGCCGACTATGGCGCCACCGGCTTCGAGGGCGACGACGTCGCCTTTTGCCGCGCCATCACCATCGAGGCCGGGGTCACCGCGATTCCGGTCAGCGCGTTTTACGCCGGCTCGGGTTCCAGCCGCTGCGTCCGCTTCTGTTTTTGCAAGCGCGATGACATGCTCGACGAAGCCTCGTCCCGGCTCGCGCGCCATTTTTCCCGCCGCTGAAATCGGCCTTTCGATGAAATCCGCGCCAATACCGTGGTGATAATCCGGACGGCACGGCATACTGGTGGGCAGGCTGGTGTTCCCAATGAGCCGTCGCGGCCACGCCAGCGCGAGGGAGCGTTCGTTCCACATGCCGTTTCGTTCGTACCGGTTGTTCGCCGTCATGCTTGCCGCCGTGGTTCCGGTTGTTTCCGGCCCGGCATGCGCCGGGCTTTCCGATAGCGCCGACCACCGGGAAGGCTTTCGGATCAGCGCCGTCGAGATCGCCGCCGAGCGCGACGCGCCCCAGGCCTGCTTCAGCTTCTCCAGCCGGCTCGGAAAATCGGGCGGGCGGGACTATGCCGCTTTTGTCGAGGTGACACCGCCGCTGCCGGCGCTCTCGGTGGTGGCGCGCGACCGGACCCTGTGCGTCGAGGGGCTGGCGCACGGCGCCGCCTACACCGTCACCCTGCGCCAGGGGCTGCCGGGCGCCGACGGCCGGCGGCTGGAAGCGGCGGAAACCCACACGATCGAGGTTCCCAACCGGGCGCCGGCGCTGGCGTTTCGCGGTGCCGGCATCATCCTGCCCCGAGTCGGCCCCGAGGGGCTGCCGATCCGCAGCCTCAACATCGACCGCGCCCGTCTGCGGGTGCTGCGCATGACCGACCGCGCCCTGGTTGAAAAAATCTACGCCGGCCGAGTCGGGCAGTCGCTCAGCGACTGGGACATCGGCGAGATGGTCGACAAGGGCGGAAAGGCGGTGTGGAGCGGCGAACTGCCGATCGCCGCCGCCCACAATGTTCCGACCGCCTCGACCTTTCCGCTGGCGCCCCTGCTGCCCGGACTGGAGCCGGGAGTCTACCTCGCCACCGCCGAGGCCGGCGCCCCCGGTCCAGACGCTCCCAAGGCCAGCCAGTGGTTCGTGGTCTCCGACCTCGGACTGACCAGTTTCTTTGGCGATGACGGCCTGACCGTGTTCGCGCGCTCCCTGACCAGCGCCCTGCCCCTGGCCGGGGTCGAATTGCACCTGCTGGCGCGCAACGGCAAGGAGTTGGCCCAGTTGCGCACCGGAACCGACGGCATCGCCCGTTTCAAGCCCGCCGTCACCCACCAGGGCGGAGACACCGCCGCCCAGGCCCTGTTCGCCTATGGCGGCACCGGCGAATTCAGCTTTCTCGATCTCGCCGCGCCCGGCGTCGACCTCAGCGATCGCGGCGCGGTCGGCAGAACCTCCCCCGGCCCGCTGGATGTCTTTCTCGCCACCGAGCGGGCCGTCTACCGGCCGGGCGAAACCGTTTCGCTGACCAGCCTGCTGCGCGACAACGCCGCCCGCGCGGTGATCGGCCGTTCGTGGCTGCTGACACTGGTGCGGCCCGACGGCATGGTGGTCGACAGCCGCGACGTCGCCGACGCCGGAGCCGGCGGTGGCACCGCCAGTTTCACCCTGCTGCCGAACTGCCCTCCCGGCGCCTGGAGCGTCACCGCGCACATCGGGGCCGACGGGCCGGTGATCGGGCACACCGAGTTCGCCGTTCATGAGTTGCTGCCGCCGCGCCTGGAGTTCGAGGTCACGGCCCCGGGCGCCGCGCTGAGCCCGGGACATGGCGGCTCGCTCGGCATCGCCGCCCGCTCGCTGTTCGGCGCTCCGGCCGCGCATCTGCCGGGCGAACTCTCGATGACCGTCCGCGTCGCCGAGACGCCCTTTTCCAGCCATGCCGGCTACCGCTTCGGGCTGGCCCAGGAAAAATTCGCGCCCGTCCACACCGTGCTGCCGGGCTTCACCACCGGTGGCGACGGCCGGGCGGAGGCCGAGTTGCCCGAGCTGAAAGCGCCGGACTCCTCCCACCCCCTCGAGGCGGTGATCCGCGGCACTATTTTCGACATTGGCGGGCGGGCGATCAGCCGCGACCTGACGCTGCCGATCCGCCACCAGCCCTTCCTGATCGGCCTGCATCCGCGCTTCGAGGATGACGCCGTGCCCGAGGGCGCCACCGCCGCCTTCGACGTCATCACTCTCGCCGCCGACGGCAGCCCGATCGACAAGGCGGACCTCTCCTACGAGTTGTACGAGGAGGAGTCCGAGTTCCGCTGGTTCGAAACCGCCGGTCGCTGGGACTACGAAACCGTGATCCACGACCACCGCCTGACCGGCGGCACCATCAGCGTCGCCAAGGACAAGCCGGCCGGCATCGAGGAGCCGCTCCACGCCGGCCGCTATCGCCTCGAAGTCTTCGACTCCAAGAGCGGCGTCGCCTCCAGCATGCGGTTCGCCGCCGGCTGGTGGGCGGCTCCGGGAACCGCGAACCGGCCCGACAAGGTCGATGTCTCGGTCATGCGCGCCTGGAACCAAGAGGGCGCCCAGAACCAGGAGGGCGCTCTCGCCCGGGTCCACATCCGGCCGCCCTACGACAGTCAGGTGGTGATCGCCATCGCCGACCGCTCGGTGCGCAAGATCATCACCCGCGCGATCCCCGCCGCCGGCGCGTTTCTCGACATTCCGGTGTCCCCGGACTGGTCGGCGGGCGTAACGATCATCGCGACCGCCTACGCCGCCGTCGAGTCCGCGCGCGTGACGGCGCCGCGCCGCGCCATCGGAGTCGGCTGGCTACCGGCGGTGCCGCAGTCGCGCACGCTCAGGGTTGGCATCGAGACTCCCGCGGCCACCGAACCCCTGCGGACGCTCAAGGTGCCGGTGACGGTCCGGAATGCCGATGGCGCGCTCCTGCCCGGCGGCACCTCCGCCTTTCTGACCCTGAGCGCCGTCGACGAGGCGGTGCTTCAGGTCGTCGAGCAGCCCGCGCCCGACCCGGTGGCCTACTATCTCGGTCAGCGCCGGCTCGGAGTCGAGCTGCGCGACGTTTACGGCCGGCTGCTGGATCCGGTGCGCGCCGATACCGCCGCCGCCCATGGCGCACCGCCCGAGAGAAAGCATTTCCACCCGGTTCCCGGCCTGCCCGAACGCGACGCGCCGGTGGTGACGCTGTTTTCCGGGGTCGTCCAGGTCGGGGCCGATGGCGTCGCCCAGGTGCCGCTCGACATTCCGGATTTCGACGGCCGGCTGCGGCTGCTGGCGCTGGCCTGGACCGACACCGGCATCGGGCGCGCCGAGGGCACGCTGGCCGTGCAGCCGCGCATCAGGGCGGACCTCGCCCTTCCCCGTTTTCTCGCTCCCGGAGACCGGGCTGCCATCGACATCGCGCTGTCCGGCCCGACCGGTGCCGCCGGTGAGTATCAGGTGGCGCTGAGCACCGAGGGCGGGATCGAGATCACCGATGGCCGCTTCACCGCGAGCGTCAAGAAAGGCCGGCGGGTCGCGGTTTCCCGCCAGCTCGTGGCCACCCATCCGGGACCGGCGGCGCTCCGCGTCGAGATTTCCGGCCCCGACGGCTTCCGGATGGTCAGGAACCGGCCGATCCGGATTCGTCCGCCGGACCGCCCGGTGTGGCGCCATCGCGCGGTGCCCCTTGAGCCGAATCAGACCCTGGCGGCGCCGGACGGGCTGTTCGATGGTCTGCGCCCGGACTCCCTGAACGCCGCCATCACGGTCGGCGCCCAGCCGCTGCTTGATCTTCCCGGGTTGGTGATGACCGTCGATCAGCCGCTTCATGGCAACCTTGAGATCGTGGCCTCCGGCATCCTGCGTTTGATCGCCGGCGGAGACCTGCCGGTCACTCTCGGCTTCGAGACCCCGGAAGTCCTGCGCGCACGGGTTCAAGCCGCGGTCGACCGGGTGGTCGGCCAGCAGCACGAGGATGGCGGCTTTTCGGCGTGGTCGCTGAAGGAGGATGACGATCCGGTCCTGACCCCGTTCATCGCCGACACGCTGGAGCGGGCCGGCGCCGCCGGCTACCGGGTGCCCGAGGCCGCGACCAGACGGGTGCGCGACTGGTTGAAACGCCAGATCGAAAATGGCTGGGCGGAAGACCGCGATCTGCCGAGCCGCGCCTACGCCACCTATCTGCTGGCGCGGGCCAAGGGTCTCGACTCCGGCGCCGTCCACTATTTCCACGAAACCTTCGGCGCGAAGCTGACCGCGCCGCTGGCGCGCGCGGAGATCGCCGCCGCCTTCGCCCTGGTCGGTGATCCCCAGCACGCCGAAGAGTTGTTCGGACAGGTGGCCGCCGACATGCTGGCCGAAAGCGCCGCCCGGCCCTCCTTGCGGGATGTCGCCGGCACCGTCGCGCTGGCCGCCGAAAGCGCCGCCCTGCCCCATGACCGCCTCGCCGCCCTGGTCGACCGCGCGGCCGCCCTCAGCGCCGGTCCCGACCTCTGGTATGGCCCCGGCGATCTGGCCTGGATGGCGCTCGCCGCGCGGGCGGTGATCGCCCATGCCGCGCCCTCCGACGATGGCGTTCAGATCACCGTCGGCGAAGAAACGGTGGCGGCGCCCCCGCTTTTCAAGCGCTTCACTCCAGCCGCCCCCGCGGACATCCGCAACACCGGACCGGTGGCGATCACTCAGATTCTCAGCGGCGTTGGTTTGCCGGCCGAACCGCCGGGCGCCACCAGCCAGGGGTTCACCCTCTCCCGCGCCCTGTTTAATCTGGAGGGAAAGCCTCTGAAGCCGGATGCCATCCGCCAGAATGAGCTGATCGTGGTGATTCTCGAGGGCCACGCCGCCGAATCGAGCCGTCAGCGCGTCGTCATCCGCGATCTGCTCCCCGCCGGGCTGGAAGCGGAGACCGTGCGCTTCGCCGACAGCCCCCAACTCGGTGATCTGTCGTGGCTGGGCGGGCTCAGTCTGGCCCGTCACGCCGACTATCGCCACGACCGCTTCCTGGCGGTCCTGGACCTTGAAGAGGGACATCCCGACTTCCGGGTGGTTTATCTTGCCCGCGCCGTCTCACAGGGAGATTTCGCCCAGCCGGGCGCAACCGTGGAAGCCGCCGCCGACCCCCGGCGCCTCGCCCGCACCGCCCCCGCACGCTTGCTGATTCATTAAAGGTTTCCAAAGGCCGCCGGCTTTTGGCGGGGCCAGGACAGCGCCCTGGCCTTGTCTCCGACGGCCAAGGGGCTTCGCCCCTGGACCCCACTGGGGCCGCAGGCCCCAGACCCCGTTACGAGTCGATTGGGACTTCGCCGAGGCCGATTTCGGTGCTGGGGAGTTGGTAGGCGCCGACCATCAGCATCGCCGCGCTGTCCCCGCCCTTGTTGGCGAGGGGCAGCACCAGCCGCTCCCAGGTTTCCAGGCGCTTGAAGCCGACCTTACGGTTGACGTCCAGTATCTCGAAATCATTGGTGTAAAGCCTGGACAGCGGCCGCAGCGCCCGCACCACGCCATCGTAATCCTGGCGAATCGCGGCGGACTGCTCGGGTGGCAGATCGTCGACCGTCCGCTTGGTCATCTCGACCCCGAAGCGGTAAACGAAGTTGCTGCCATAGAGCCGGTAGCGATAGTGACCGTCGCCGCAAACATCGATCAGCAACAGATTGCCGAGCCAGGGCTTGAGAATTTCCGGAGTGAACTCGGTCCGCTCGGGCAACGGCCGCCCACGGCACATTTCGACCCAGCAATCATAAAGCCGGGACAATCTCCCGTCCTTCAAGTCAGGTCGGCACATGATTCCACCCGCAGACAGTTCCTCACGCGCCTGAAACCGCGCCCGCGTGAGACCTCAGCGCTTACCGGCCAACAGGTGCTCCAGCCAATGGATGTCGTAGTCGCCGTTGATGAAATCACGCTGAACGATCAGGCGATTGTGAAGCTGGATGGTGGTTTCGACGCCGCCGATCACAAACTCTTCCAAAGCCCGGCGCAACCGCATCAGGCACTCGTTGCGCGAGGAACCATGAACCACCAGCTTGGCGATCAGGCTGTCATAGTGGGACGGCACCCGATAGCCATCGTAAAGCGCGCTGTCGACCCGCACGCCCAAGCCGCCGGGGGCGTGATAGCCCTCGATTCGCCCCGGTGACGGCGCGAAGGTCTCGGGATGCTCGGCGTTGATCCGGCACTCGATGGAATGGCCCTGGATGCGCACATCCTCCTGGCCGTAGCCGAGGGGAGCGCCGGTGGCCACCCGGATCTGTTCGCGCACCAGATCGATGCCGGTGATCATCTCGGAAATGGTGTGCTCGACCTGAAGCCGGGTGTTCATCTCGATGAAGTAGAACTGCCCGTCCTCGAAGAGGAACTCCATGGTGCCGACGCCGCGATAACCGAACTGCGAGGCGGTGCGGGCGGCCAGGGTGCCGATGAATTCGCGCTGAAGCGCATTCAGCCCGGGCGACGGCGCTTCCTCGATCACCTTCTGGTGACGGCGCTGCACCGAGCAGTCGCGCTCGCCAAAATGGACGCAGGTGCCGTGGCTGTCGGCCAGCAACTGGATTTCGATGTGGCGCGGCTTGACCAGATACCGCTCCATATACACTTCATCGTTGCCGAAAGCGGCGCGCGACTCACTTTTTGCCATCTGGAAGGCTTCGCGCAGCGACTCGGGATTGCGCGCCACCTTCATGCCGCGCCCGCCGCCGCCGGCCGCCGCCTTGATCAGAACCGGATAGCCGATCTGGCGCGCCACCTCCTCGGCCTCTTCGAAGGTCGCAACCGGACCATCGGAGCCGGGCACCACGGGCAGCCCCAAGTCCATCACGGTCTTCTTGGCGGTGACCTTGTCGCCCATGATCCGGATGTGCTCGGGCGTCGGACCGATGAAGGCGAAGCCGTGCTCCTCGACCATCTGGGCGAACTGGGCGTTCTCCGACAGAAAGCCGATGCCGGGATGAATGGCGTCGGCGCCGGTGATGGTCGCCGCCGACAGGATCGCCGGAATGTTGAGATAGCTGTCCTTGGCCGCGGGCGGACCAATGCACACGCTCTCATCCGCGAGACGCACATGCATGGCGTCGGCGTCAGCGGTGGAATGCACCGCGACGGTATGGATGCCCATCTCGCGGCACGCGCGATGAATGCGCAACGCGATCTCGCCGCGATTGGCGATCAATACCTTTTCGAACATGCCACCGGCCATCTGAAAGACCGCCTATTCGATGATCAGGAGAACTTCGCCGAACTCAACCGGCTGAGCGTCGGTCACCAGGACCTGGGTCACGGTGCCGCTTCTCGGGGCCTTGATCGGGTTCATCACCTTCATGGCCTCGATAATCATCACCGTCTGCCCGGCCTTGACCGTCTCGCCGACCCGGGCGTAGGACGGAGCCCCCGGCTCCGGCGCGACATAGGCGGTGCCGACCATGGGCGAGGTCACGGCGCCCGGAGGCACCGCGGCCGCTCCCGAACCGGGCCGCGCGGCATTGGGGGGCGGAGCGGCCACCGCGACCGGCGCCGCGACGCTGACCGCCGCGACGGCGGTCTGGCGGGTGACGCGGATCCGCCGCTCACCCTCCGCAAACTCCACTTCGGTCAACCCGGTTTCACGCAACAGATCCGCAAGCTTGCGGATCAGATCGCCGTCGATGTCGAAACTCGCCATTCTCTAATCCTGCCCTCTAAACCCGATCGAGAATCGATGCCATGGCGTCAAGCGCCAACAAATACCCGTTCACACCGAGACCACAGATCACACCCTTGGCAACAGACGAAATGTACGAATGGTGCCGGAACGATTCGCGCTTGAAAATGTTCGAGAGATGGACCTCGACCACCGGCAGCTCGGCCAGGGTCAGAGCATCCATGATCGCGACCGAGGTATGAGTGTATGCCCCGGCATTGATGATAATGCCGTCGTTGCCGGTTCTGGCCTGCTGAATCCAGCCAACGAGTTCACCCTCGCTGTTGGACTGCCGAAAGTCAATGACCAAACCCAGCGACTCCGCCCGGTCCTGACACATCGCCTCAAGATCGTCGATGGTCTGCGCCCCGTAGATCGCCGGCTCCCGAACACCAAGCATGTTCAGGTTGGGACCGTTCAGGATCAGGACTGAGGTATCGTTGGTCAAGACTGACGTCACCCGCTGCTTGCGCCGCTGCACCGCACCACGCTCACCAGCGCACGCCCCAGGGGTTACCGGCTCGTGCGATCTGACAGGGCGCAGTATGGATCAAATGTTATCGACTGAAAATAGTCTTGTGCGTCGCACAACAGGATTTATCCGGATCGGCATCAGACTCGCCACATAAGACCGGATGAGCTACCATTGCGCGTCCCGTTCATCCGGGTCCGACCATCACCGATAATCCGCCGATCCCGCGCGACTCCAGCCCCGTCCCGCCCTGCGAGGCACGATGCGACACTCCGGCCCTCCCGAGACAGCGAAACCACCGGCGGCAGGCGACGATGGCCGTCACGAACCGGCGCTCGCGGCCGGCGACGTCGGCGTCTGGGACTGGGACCTCGGCACCGACAGCATTTATTTCTCGCCGACCTGGTTCCGGATACTCGGCTACGAGCCGGGCGAACTGCCGAGCACCGCCACCAGCTGGACCGACAACATCCACCCCGACGACCTGATGGAGGCCTACCGGCGCATTCAGGAGCATCTGGAGGGAAAAACCGAGCGCTACGTTCATCCGCACCGGCTGCGCCACAAGCGTGGCCATCACCTGTGGGTCGAGGCGCGGGGCAGAGCGGTGCGGGATGGCGCGGGCAAGGCCAGCCGTCTGGTCGGCACCCTCACCGGCATCGAGCAGGTCAAGCGCCTCGAGGCCGAACTGCGCGGCGCGCGGGCCGAGGCCGAAGCCGCCATCCGCGCCAAAGCCGAGTTTCTGGCCGCGGTCAGTCACGAAATCCGCACGCCGATGAACGGCATCATCGGCATCACCCAGCTGCTGCTCGACTCCGGGCTGGAGAAAAACCAGCACCATTACGCCGAAGCGGTCATGGGCTCGGCCAACGAGCTGATGACGATCATCAACGACATCCTCGACATTTCGAAGCTCGAGGCCGGACGGCTGGAGATCGAGGCGACACCGCTGGCGCTGGCGGACCTGGTGTCGGACGTGGTCGAGCAACTGGCGCCGAGGGCGCGGGAAAAGGCCCTCGAGATCAGCGAGTTCGTCGCCCCCGAGCTTGATCAGCCGCTGCTCGGCGATCCCAGGCGGTTGCGCCAGATTCTGCTTAATCTCACCGCCAACGCCGTCAAATTCACCGAGGCCGGGGAAATCGCCATCGAGGCGCTGGCCGGCGAGCGGAGCGCTTCCGGCCTCACCCTGATCCTCGAGGTCAGCGACACCGGCATCGGCATCCCGCCTGACGCCAGCGAAAGCCTGTTTGCCAGATTCGTCCAGGGCGACGGCTCGACGGCCCGGCGCTATGGCGGCACCGGACTGGGACTTGCCATCTCCAGGGAACTGGCCGAACTGATGGGCGGGACCATCTCGGTCGACAGCGCCCCCGGCTCCGGCAGCCGCTTCACCGTCACCCTGCCGATGACGTTCGCCGGCACGCCCGAGCCCCACCGCGCGGCGGCGCCGGCCCTGCTCGCCGGCAGGCGGGCGCTGCTGGTCGACGCCCGCCCCCTGCGCCGCCGGGTGCTATCGCGGCATCTGGAAGCCTTTGGCATCACCTGCGAGGTCACCGAGGATGGCGACCGAGCCCTCGCCTCGCTCCGCGCCGAAAACGCCGGCTCCTTCGAACTGGTGGTGCTTGGGGAAACGATGGCCGGCCGCCGCGATCCCTGGGACATCCTGGCCCCCGCGCTGGCCGCCCGGCCGGATGTTCCGGTGTTGCGCCTGGTTTCGCCGGCCGACGGACGCTCCGCCGGCCCCTGCGAAAGCTGCGCCCACCCCTGCCACGCGGCCTCCCTGACGCTGCCGGTCCGCAGACAGGGGCTGATCGCCTGCCTGGCCAAGCTGTTCGAAGCGGCGGCCCGCCAGCCGAGGCCGGTGAACACGCCGCCCGACCTCTGCTCCGACGCCCGCGCGGCGCTCGCGCAGGCCGGCGCGCCCCCCCGGACGGAGCCCCCGGCGGCCGGGGACGACACCCCACCGCCGGCAACCGGCCCGCGCCTGCTGCTCGCCGAGGACAACCGGACCAACCAGCTGTTCGCGGTCACCCTGCTCAACCATGCCGGCTACCGGGTCGATGTCGCCGAGGATGGCGTCCAGGCCGCCGCCGCCGCCGGCCGGCAGGACTACGCCGCCGTGCTGATGGATGTGCAGATGCCGACCATGGACGGCATCGAGGCGACCCGGCGCATCCGGGCGCTGCCGGGACCGCGCGGCGGCGTGCCGATCATCGCCATGACCGCTCACGCCATGCCCCAGGCCCGGGCCAGCTGTCTGGCCGCCGGCATGAACGATTATCTGGCCAAACCAGTGAGCCACGCCGACCTGCTGGCGATGGTCGCGCACTGGACCGCGGCGCCTCCCGAGGCCGCGCCCCCCGAGACCGCACCCGGCGGCGCATCGGTTTTGGCCGCGCCCGGCGGCGCATCGGTTCCGGCCGCCCCCGGCGGCGCATCGATTCCGGCCGCCCCCGGCGGCGCATCGATTCCGGCCGCCCCCGGCGGCGCATCGATTCCGGCCGCCCCCGGCGGCGCATCGATTCCGGCCGCCCCCGGCG
>CAIOBP010000208.1 GCA_903856295.1 uncultured Rhodospirillales bacterium
CGAGGGCATCAACAGCTTGGTCCAGGCAGCCAAGGCCAAGGCACGGGGATACCGCTCTACCCGCAACCTGGCCGCGATAATCTACCTCGTCGCCGGAAAGCTAGAACTCAAGCTACCCACGTGAAACAGCGAAGAGCCCACCAATTGCTGCCGAATTCTCATATAATCAAACACCAAACCGCATAGTCCTTCACATATTCTCTCCAGACCGGCCTCCACCTAAATCTGTCTTCCTGACCTTCGCCGTAACCTTCGGCACAGCCTCCGCCCGTCGAACGACGATGCAAATCGGCTTGCAAGATTTCTGATCATGTTTCACCCTGTGCCCCATGCTTTCTCGTATCTGAAAGCATTGCGGTCACAGGATGCTGACAGGCTGGCTCTGAACGCTTACTTCTTCGCGACCTTGACGACAGCCGCCTTTACCTCATCGAGGCTCTCGCTGACCCGCTTGGTGATAACGTTGGCGGCTTCCGTGTTTGACTTCGTGACCATGTCCGCTAGTTCCTTCATGTTCGCCAGAGCGCCCTGGAAGGCAGTCTGAACCACCTCTGCCTGCTTTGCGAGCTTGGCTTCAGGGACGCCAGGAACCATGATCTCGCTGGCGACAGTGCGGGCTTGCTCCATGGACCCCTGGAGGATTTCAGCCTGCCGCTTCATCACGGCCTGGACGCCAGCGATCACAAGCTGATTGGCTTCGGTCAGGGCTTCAATGTTCTTCTTTTGGGCAGCGATCATCGGCTCAAAATCAACGCCAGGAACCTTAAAATCGGCGAGCAGTTTGGTGATGTCGGTCTGGAACATTGGGAAGGCAGTGGGCTTGGACATGTAGGCATTCCTTGTGACGATGGTCGATTACGAGCTGGGCTGGAAATTGCGGCATCCCAACGACTGGACTGACCAACCCACCCTTAACGGATCGTTGCTATCTGACGCGGGCGCATGGGTCAAGAATAATGGTGCGTCGCAGCATGACGTGTGCTTTAGCGTCTGTAGGGCGGGTTGCCATTCTCAAAGAGTCCTTGTCGCCGGTACGAGTATCTATAACATGCTCAGGCACGGCTTCGGAAACCGTGCATCCGCATCACGCAATCGCCCGAGCATCTTCTTGGAGCCGCTTCTTTTTAGTATGTGGTTTTTTGAGTAAACTCTCTCGTCGGATAACTTCGCATAGCTTATCTGTAGCATCATCAATCAATTGTGCCTGCTCTATCTCGTCTGATGTCTCAAGTTCCTCGTGAAGATTAACAAGGCGATTATACAACCCTAGCATTACATCTAAAGCCGGAGGATGGCCAGAAATCTTCATCCATGAATATATCCTTGCTGTCCTTCCCAAATAATCCCTCGAATATTGATTTTCAGATTTTACAATACCTAGTGACTTTAGTAATCTGTATATTTCATGTAATTGCTGATTCATTATGGCGCCTCGCTTTTATTTTATTATTAACTTTGTCTTTCTAAGTCGTTTTGCATATTTGCCAATGCATCTTTTGATTTACATAATTCCAAATGCTTACATTGTATCTTATCGCCAAATTCAACATCTTTAGAATGCTTTGTTGCTTTTCACGATCACTAGAATAATATTTTATGATAGTAGTGGAATATTATTGTCATGGAATTATTTCCTTATAATCTCCTGTTATTATAGGTATTTATCACTTTGAGATCAATATAATACGCTACCAAAGTATGATTTGGTTTCATTATTTATTTAATAACTGAACAGGAAAAGTGATTGTTGGTTTTGTGAGCGAAGTTTACGAGCGATCTAAAAACCAATAATCACAGCATCCAATCCGGAGCAGAGCGGAGGATTGGTGCTCTATTATTTTACCAATATATTAGCATCACAACTTCGCTACGCTTCGTTGTGAGTGCTGATCGAGTGAATTTGCCTGTCATTCCGCTAACGCTACATTCCGCAAATTACCTCGATCTCTTTCCCTTCGGACCGATTATAAATTCTCAGGAAAGCAATCTTTGATTGCGTCTCAATGCGGCATTGTTGAACAGATTGCTTTTTCCCCCCAGGCCATGATATGAGCATAACTCATACACTTTGGCCTGGAGGAATAACAACTACATGCGTATAACGTCTCACGAGTTGCTTTGTTATCGATCTCAAACAATTTGGTGGTTAGCATTTACCAAATCTCAATCTCTTTCCCGATTATTTCTAATCCTAACGGGTGGAATATCATGCCTAACAAATCTGGAATGATAACTCATTGCTGTTGCCAAATTCACAAGGCAGAGCAGCATTCTTTTTATCAAAACGGAGATTTCACCCCCGTATTGGCAGACTCTCTGCCCACACAGAGATTTCTCCCTGCGATGGCAGTCTATGTTTATGGTGGCGCACCGCATAATAAGGAAGTCCTCTCGGGCCTTAAGATGTTTCTTTCCACGCGATCCGGCTATCTAGATCTCATCCCGACGGTATCGTATTCCCCCGAGGTTTTAGTATTGGACTAGCCACGGTATATATAAACTCTTCGTATAATCAGCTATTATACACGCTATCGATTTAGCGGCATATATTTTATTTATGCCTTGATAATAAATTCTGGAAGAAGATAATCCATGTATTATTCGCATGACAGTCATAACATGGCCGCATACATGATAAACAATCTATCCAGATGTTCAATATTGCGAATTAGTGAATTTGTTTGTTTCTAATTAATACCGAATTTTGAGTCTCATATCTATGGGGTCTGTATACACCGATGCTGAATATAGCATGTGGCCGACTCCAACGTGGAATCGGCCACATGTTAAAAGCCTACTTCAAACCCTTAACAGCCACCTCCTTCACCGCCTTCTTGCCACGTTTGATCGAACCCAATTGCGAATCGAGATCGCCGCTCTTCGCAGCTTCGATCACCCCGTCAAGGACCGTGATTACGTCCTCGACGGTCGGAGCAATGATCGCCTCAGGAAACAGGGCAGCCGCCCCGTAACGGAGCACAACGACATAACGGTTGCCGTCCTTGCTCCACCACCGCTTGAACTTCAGAGCCCGCTCGACCGGCTGTCCACTTTCCTTGTCCTTCCTGACACCGGTATGAACGAACGATCGATTCGCCAGTTCCGCCTCCAAGGCTTCGATCTGGAGCTGGACACCCTCGATGAAACGGCCACGTCGATGCAGGACGGGGTCGGCATTCTGAGGCTTGGTGGCGGCACCGACCTGAAACTTGCTCAGGGCGCTGCTCTTTTTTAGAATAACTGCGAGTTCCATGTGGCTCTCCATAGTTTGTGAGGGCCATACGGTATGCTCTCCGTCCGTTAGATCTATTGAAATCTGAGTAAGGACCTTGCGAAGATTAATCAAAGATCATAATAAAACAATGACAGATGCTTAATAGCATTCACCATCCTAGATAATTGTGATTATCATATACTCAGATTACACTCCGTACATAGTCGAGTGATCTTTCAGATGAGATATGGGGCCAAGCACCTTGCGACGGATCGCGCCTTTCATTAGGGTCTTCAGCGGCGCCTCCGAGCAGCCCCAACCAGTATATGTTAGGGACAGGTTATGCAGTTTTCTGACCGATGCAATTTTCCAAGCAAGATCAATGGGTTGCATCGAGTCGGTTAGGGGGTGCCGCCAAAATGAGCTCTAACATATTGATATTATTATGACAAATATTATCGTTGCTAACAACATGATCATGGAGAATGAGACCGCGCACGTCCTTCAGACCTGCCGGACTCTGGAGGCGTTCGCGTCCATCGGCTGCGCGGTGACCTATCTCTGGCCCTCCTATGGCCGGATCGTGCCCGAACTGGCGCGCCTGCCGATCGATCTCCGGCCGGTGGCCTGCCGCACCCGTCACGGCAAGGCCCGCTACGCCGAGTTTCTGGCCCGCCTGCTGCCGGCGCTCAAGGGGCTGGTCACGCCGGATACGGTGGTGATGACCCGCAGTCTGGGGGTGGCGCTGGTTGGGCAGGCGGTGGCGCCCCGGCTGGTGCTGGAGCTGCACAAGGACCTGAAAGCCTTGGCGCGGCTCGCGGTGCCACTTTTGAGCCGGCGTATCCGTTGGGTTGGCATATCTGGAAGTTTGCGGGATCATCTGATAAGTGCTTATGGCGTGCCGCCGGCCCATGCCGCCGCCTGTCACGATGCCGTCGATTATCCGGTGTTTGCCGGCGCCGAGCCGGTGCCGCTGGCCGAGCGGCCGCGCCCGGCGGCCGACACCCGGCTGGTTCACCTCTATTACGGCACCCTCAGGCCCGAGCGCGGACTGAGCCTGATCGGGGTGGCGGCCAAGGCGCTGCCGGATCATGGTTTCGTGCTGATCGGCGGCGGCGAGGCCGAGGTTGCGGCGGCCCGGGCCGGCGGCCTGGATTTGCCCAATGTGCTGGTGCTGCCCGCCGTGCCCCACGACCGGATTCCCCGGCTGCTGCGCTCCTACGACAGCGTGCTGCTGCCCTACACCCGCGACGTCGGCACCCATCAATGGATGTCGCCGTTGAAGCTGTTCGAGGCCCTGGCCAGCGGCACGCCGGCCGTGGTCAGCAAGCTCGGCCCGATCGTCGAGGTGGTGGCTGACGAGCATGTCAGCTTCATCGATTGCGACCGGCCGGAAAGCCTCGCGGAAGCCTTGGTTGCCCTGGCCGCCGACCCGGCGGCCGCCCGCGCCAAAGCCGCCGCCGGACAGACCGCGGCTTTGGCACATCACACCTGGGAACAGCGCGCCCGCGACATTCTGTCGCTGGCCGGGGCGGCGTGAGCGGGGGGGCGCGGCATGGTGACGCGCCCCGGCGCTTTTGCGGACGAGTGTTGCATTAACCTTCTGAGATTTCACGAGAATCTGGCGAAAGGCCGCTTTCTTAACACTTTTATCTAAAAAACCCCTTTCCAGATCAATCGGTTAGGATTGCCGCGCTTAAAGCTTTGTTAATAAGGTTGCGGCACACTTTCCAAAGACGGGGCGCAAACCTCGGCTGCGGATGTTGAGGTTTGGGCAAGCACGGAGGATCGGGTCGATGCGCGTCATGACGGCCATTCTGTTCGGGTTCTGTGTCGCGATGCTGGGAAGCGGGGGCGCTTTCGCCGGTGGCATGGGAGACGGCGTGACCGTGGTTTCACTGCCGGTGACCAGCACGGCGACCATCACCGAGGCCGCCAATGTCCTGGTGCTTCAGGAGCCACCGCGCACCGCCAACCGGGGCGACGGCTTCATCAGCATCGATACCGTGGTCATCGGCTGCACCGCTGGCGCCGCCGCCGGCGCCCTGGCCATCGCCTTGCCGGTGATGACGGTGGCCTCCAGCGGCATCGGCCTGCCGGCCAGCGCCTCGGCGATCATCAGCACCGCCGGCATCGGCTGCGCGGTCGGCGTGGTCAGCGGCTTGGCCGCCATCGGCACCGCGTGGGGGCTGAACATGATGAGTTCGCTGGGCGGTTCCGGCGGCAACTGACACGCTCCGAAGGTGCGGGAGCCAGGGCCGGACGCGCTGCGTGCCGGCCCTTTTCATGTGTGGAGCGGCGGCCATGGGCGAACAGGTCGAGTGCGTGGTGGTCGGGGCCGGAGTCGTCGGGCTGGCGGTGGCGCGCCGGCTGGCGCTGGCCGGTCGCGAGGTGGTGGTGCTGGAAGCGGCGGGCGCCATCGGCACCGCGACCAGCTCGCGCAACTCCGAAGTCATTCATGGCGGCATGTACTATCCCACCGGCAGCCTGCGCGCCCGGCTGTGCGTCGCCGGCAAGCAAGCGCTGTATGAGTTCTGCGCCAGCCGGGGCATCGCTCACCGCCGGGTCGGCAAGCTGATCGTGGCCACCGAGCCGGCCCAACTGGCGAAACTGGAGTCGATTCAACGGCAGGGTGAAATCAACGGCGTCGGCGACATGCGCTGGCTCGATGCCGCCGGTTCCCGCGCTCTCGAGCCCGAGGTGCGCTGCGAGGCGGCCCTGCTGTCGCCCTCGACCGGGATCATCGACAGTCACGGCCTGATGCTGGCGCTCAGGGGCGAGGCCGAGGATCACGGCGCCGCCTTCGCCTTCAACAGCCCGGCGCTCGGCGGCACGGTTGGCACGGACGGCATCGAGATCGCGGTTGGCGGTGCCGAGCCGCTGCGACTCGGCTGCCGGTTGCTGATCAATTGCGCCGGACATGGAGCGCAAGGGCTGGGACGGGCGCTCCAGGGGCTGCCGCCGGCCACCGTGCCCCGGCAGGTGCTGGCCAAGGGCAATTATTTCTCGTTCAGCGGCAAACATCCGTTTCGCCGGCTGGTCTATCCGATTCCGCCCGAGGCCAGCCTGGGCGTCCATGTGGTGCTGGATCTGGCGGGACAGATCCGCTTCGGTCCCGATGTCGAGTGGGTCGATCGTGTCGAGTACGGCGTCGATCCCGGCCGGGCCGCCAGTTTCTACGCCACCATCCGGCAATATTGGCCGAATCTGCCCGACGGTTCGTTGTCGCCGGCCTATTGCGGCATTCGCCCCAAGCTTACCGGCCCCGGCGAGCCCGCCGCCGACTTCGTGATCCAGGGGCCGGAGGGGCATGGCATCCCCGGCCTGATCAACCTCTACGGCATCGAGTCGCCCGGCCTGACCTCCTGCCTCGCCATCGCCGATGAAGTGGCGTCGCTATTGATATGAGGTGTCGGAACCGGAGGGGGGCGCTTGGCCGCCCGGCGCGGCCCCGGTTTCTCCGGCCAGCATGATCAGGGTCAGCAGCAGGCCGAAGCAGAGATACTTGAAACTGGTGTGAAAGAGCAGGCCGCCGGCCAGCGGCGGCAAGGCGGCCAAGGCCAGCGGCGGATTGCCCAGGGCCAGCCGCACAAACGCCGGAACCAGGGTCGCCAGCCAGCACAGCATCAGCAGCAGGCCGAAGATACCGGTTTTCAGCAGCAGGTAGCTGGGAAAGCTGTGGGTGTAGGAGACCCGCCAGCCGCCGACGGCGGGGTTGGCCACCAGCGCGCCCCAGCCATCGCCGGCCAGCAGCGAGAGCGCCGACCGGCCGGTCTGGTCGAGCACCGCCGCCACCTCGTTGGCGCGCTCGTTGACCCCGACCTGTTCGGACTTGGCCACCACCATGCCGAGGGCGCCGGTCAGCGGCGCGCCGGGCAGCAGCACCAGAAAGGCGGCGAGTCCGCCGAGCACCGTCAGCAGCGGCCAGGGCGTGCGCCGGGCGCACCAGAGCAGGAAGCCCAGTCCGGACAGGGTGATCATGATCAGCGCCATCCGGTGGACCGTGCCGGCCAGCGCCGCGCACACCAGCACGGCGGCGAGCAGCAGCGGCAGCGCCAGGGCGAGGCGCAGCCAGGGGGGGCGCGGTCCCGGCCTGAGGGCGGTGACCGGCCATAGCAGCCCGATCGCGGTGACGGGCAGCCACAGCGCCGCGAACAGCACCGCCGGGCTGTTGAGCAGATAGGACGAGCCCTCGCTCATCGCCCGGTGGCCGATGGCGCCGAAGGCCCAGCCGACCTCGCTCCACCAGCGCAGGACGAAGGCGACTCCGGCGCAAGCCAGCCCGCCGGCCAGCAGTTCGACCGCCCGCGCCCTGATGCCGCGCAGCGGCGCCACCAGCAGCACCGGCAGGAACAGGTAGAGCAGCGGCACGAGGTCGCGCAGGATGTCGCGGCCGCTCCAGTCCAGCCCGGCGCCGCGCAGCAGCGGCAGCCAAAACAGGCCGATGAAGACCACCGACCCGACGCTTTCGAAGCTGCGGGCCTCGGTGCGGAGCAGCTGCGCCCCCGAGATCATCGCCCAGGGCTGGGCCAACCCGGTGGCCGCCACCAGCAGCAGGCCGATGGCCATCTCGGCGGCGCCGATCTCCGGCGGCGCCGGGGCGCTGAACAGGCCATACAGCATCAGCGCCGCCAGGACTGCCGCGACTCGCCGCTCACCGCTCATCTCGGCGACCCGTCGCCCGGGAGCGCACGCATGGCTGACCCGCGTTGCGGCCCCTGGAAACTGGCCGGCGAATCGCGATCTCCCTGGAAGAAGTGATCGTCAAGCCATCGCACGGTCGCCCGGAAACGGTTTCCCCTTCCGCCTGCCGGGTTCCAGATGGAGCTTCCGGCGCCCGGTCTCCCCCCAGACCGGGCGCCCTCATTTTTTGGGGTAGTCGACATGGCCGGGCACCAGCGTGCCATTGTCCATGTGGGCCGGCACATAGACGCCGTTGATGGCGTCGCCGCTGTTGACCACGATCACCGAAAGCACGGTTCCGGCCAGCAGCACCCCGGCGACCGCCAGCGCCAGCCAGGGCGTTTCCGCCCACCAGGGCAGCGGCTCGTCCGCGCCGTTCCGGGCGGCGCGCCGCCGTTCGACCTGGAGGTACCCCAGGTAGATCAGCGCCGGGATCATGGCCGGCAGCAGCAGTTCCAGCAGCAGTCTCATGGCTCCTCGCCGAGCACGTCGCGCAGATTGACCAGCATGCCGGCGGTGGCGCCCCAGATGCTGTTGCCCCGCCAGGGAAAGACGTAAAAAGAGCGCGGCACGCCGAAAAGATCGCGGCTCTCGCGCTTCGGCATGTCGGGCGCGAGGATCACCGCCAGCGGCACCTCGAACAACTCGGCGACCTCTTCCGGGTCGGGCGCGAGATCGAAGGGCGGCTTGACCAGCCCGACCACCGGCGTCACCCGGAAACCGGTGCGGGTGATGTAGGTGTCGAGTCGGCCGATCGGTTCGATGTGGCGGCGGTGCAGGCCGATTTCCTCCTCGGTCTCGCGCAGCGCCGCGTCTTCGGGGCTGGCGTCCTCTTCCTCGGTATGACCGCCGGGAAAGCTGACCTGACCGGCGTGGCTGGCCAGGTGAGCGGTGCGCCGGGTGAAGATCACGGTCAACCCGTCCGGCCGTTCGACCAGCGGCACCAGCACCGCCGCCTCGCGCAATTCGGCGGGCGGGGGCATGCCGGGATTGAGATCGTGATCACCGCGCACGCCGCGTCCCCCGTCTGCCGCCCGCGCTTCCAGCACCGCGAAGCGCTGGCGCAGATCGTGGGCGGAAACCGCGGCGGAGGGGCAGGGAGCGACGGATTCGAATCCAGCGAGAGCCATGAAGCGACACCTTTTTCCACCGCCCATTATGCGCGTTCCGGCGGGCGGCGTCACGTCCGATACCGGTGTAGCGATGAAATGATCATGGCGCGCCGGTCCCGATCACGGGGCTGTCGCGCAGGGCCGGATGTTTCCCGGCGCGCGGTCCTTGCCACGGGCCGGCGAGTCTCGTATCTCCTGGAGCCGCCAGCCAGGGAGCGTGCCCGTGACCATCACCGATCAGACCCGTCAGTTCGTCGCCGAGGCCGAGGCGCTGGGCAACAGCCTGGAATCCGTGCGCGAGCATCTCGGGCGGGTGGTGTTCGGGCAGCGGGCGGTGATCGATCAGACGCTGATCAGCCTGCTCGCCGGTGGCCATGTGCTGCTGATCGGGGTGCCGGGGCTGGCCAAGACCCTGCTGGTCGAAACCCTGGGCACCGTGCTCGGGTTGGAGGACAAGCGCATCCAGTGCACTCCCGACCTGATGCCCGGCGATATCCTGGGCTCGGAGGTGCTGGAGGAGAGCGACGCCGGGCGCCGGTCGTTCCGCTTCATTCCCGGCCCGGTGTTCTGCCAGCTGCTGATGGCCGACGAAATCAACCGCGCCAGCCCGCGCACCCAGTCGGCGCTGCTCCAGGCGATGCAGGAGCGGCATGTTTCGGTCGCCGGGCACGATCATCCGCTGCCGGCGCCGTTCCATGTCCTGGCGACCCAGAATCCGCTGGAGCACGAGGGCACCTATCCGCTGCCCGAGGCCCAGCTCGACCGCTTTTTGATGCAGATCGACGTGCCCTATCCCGATCGCGAGGCCGAACGGCGGATGATCATCGCCACCACCGGCACCGAAGACCGCAGTGTGCCGGCGGTGCTGACTCCCGCCGCCCTGCTGGCGGCTCAGCACCTAGTGCGCCGGGTGCCGGTCGGCGAGTCGGTGGTCGAGGCCATCCTGTCGCTGGTCCGCGAGGGCCGTCCCGAGAGCAGCAAAATCCCCGAGGTGCGCGCGGGCGTGGCCTGGGGACCGGGGCCGCGCGCCAGTCAGGCGCTGATGCTGGCCTGCCGGGCGCGCGCCGTGCTCGAAGGCCGGCTCGCGCCCTCGGTCGAGGATGTGCTGGCGCTGGCCCGGCCGGTGCTGCGTCACCGCATGGCGCTGAATTTCGCCGCCCGCGCCGATGGCGTCACCATCGACGGCATCATCGACACCCTGTGCGCGCCGCTGGCGTGACACGCGGTCCTGCGCTCCTTGACAGGTGGTGCGGGGGTCTGGTCGCGCCACCTTAAGGATTGATTAATCCTGGTCGTGGAGGGCTGCGCCATGAAAAACGCGATTGAACAGGTGCTGGCCACCATGGCGTTCGCCAAGCTGGTTGCGGACACCGGCATCGAGAAGAGGATTCACGAAGACCGTTCGGTGATGGCCCTGACCCGGCAGTTTCTGGCGCTGCCCTGGGACACCAAGGTCTTCACCCTGATGGACCGCAAGCTTGGTCAGTGGACCGCCGATGTCGAAAAGGACGGTCCGCACATGACCCTCACCCCCACCGATGCGGAGATCGACAGCCGCTTCGAGATCGCCGGGGGGGCGTTCTGGAAGTATTTTGTCCGCGCCTTCGAAGAGGCGCATCCGGGCTTGCGCCTGAGCCACGACGAAAGCCTGTTGAGCCGCCTGCTCCAGGAGCATACGCCCTCGCTGTCGCTGGATCTGATTCACCGCCGCAGTGCCGATGCCCGGCGCGCCGACCGCTCCGGCCAGCGCGCGAACCGGCACCAGAGCACGGAGCAAAGGCGGGACAGCCGCGCCCTCGAGCAACAATACCAATATGCCATCTGGTACCAGTGAAGAGGAGGCGCAAGCGTGGCGGCGGCATCTGAAACAAACTGCCGGCTTCATGCGGTTTGACTCGACGAAAAAGCCCGGTCACGTATAATGGCGCGTGAAGGGCGGGACCTGTGCGGGGTGGATGCCGGCCCGGGTGAGCGAGCATGATCCTGTTCAATTTGAGATGCGCCGACGGCCACGACTTCGAGGCTTGGTTCAGAGATGGCGCGGCCTGGGAGCAACGGAGCGACGGGGCGGTCAGCTGCCCGGTCTGCGGCTGCACCGAGGTGAGCAAGGCGCCGATGGCGCCGCGCATCGGCCGTCACCGGGGCGAGGCCGAGCCTGCCGCCGCCCTGACCAGCCAATTGACCACCCAACTGGCCGGGCTGCGCAAGACCATCGCGGAAAACTGCGACTATGTCGGCGACCGCTTCGCCGAGGAGGCGCGGAAAATCCATTACGGCGAGACCAAGCCGCGTGACATTTACGGCGAGGCCAGCCCGGCCGAAGCCCGCGAATTGCTCGAGGAGGGTGTGACCTTTCAGCGCCTTCCCGTGGTGCCGCGCACCAATTCCTGAGCCGATCCCGCCAGACCTTCCAGAGGCGCGCCGGCATGCCGGATGACGACATCGAGACGATCATCGACCATCCGGCGTTCCGGACCCTGATCCGTCGGCGGCGGCGCTGGTGCCGGGGGCTGACTCTGGCCATGGCCGGGGTCTATTTCGGTTTCATGATGGTGGCGGCGTTCGGGCGGCCGCTGCTGGCCCGGCCGCTGGGCGAGGGGCCGCTGACGGTGGGATTGCTGGCCGGATTGATGGTGGTCGTGGTCTCGTTCGCCCTCACCGCGCTGTATGTCCGGGTGGCCAACCGGGAGTTCGACCCGCTGATCCGCCAGCTGAGCGGGGAGCGGCGATGACCCTGGATCTGCCGGCCGCGATCATGTTCGCGGCGTTCGTGGCTCTGACTCTCGGCATCACCTGGTGGGCGGCCGGGCGGTCCACCTCGGCGCGGGACTTCTATGTCGCGGGCGGCGGCTTCAGCAGTCTGCACAACGGGCTGGCCATTGCCGGCGACTACATTTCCGCCGCCTCGTTCCTGGGCATTTCCGGGCTGGTTTACGTCAACGGCTATGACGGACTGGTCTATGCCGTCGGCTGGCTGGCCGGCTGGCCGCTGATCCTGTTCCTGGTCGCCGAGCCGCTGCGCAACCTGGGGCGCTACACCTTTGCCGATGTCGTGTGCTACCGGCTGCGTCAGGCGCCGATGCGCGCCCTCGCGGCCTGCGGCACCCTGGCCACCGTGTCGTTCTACCTGATCGCCCAGATGGTCGGGGCCGGGCAGCTGATCCAGCTGCTGTTCGGCGTGCCCTACAGCGTCGCGGTGATCGTGGTCGGGGTGCTGATGATCGTTTATGTCAGCGCCGGGGGCATGATCGCCACCACCTGGGTTCAAATCATCAAGGCGGTGCTGCTGCTGGGCGGAACCGCCTTCATGGCTCTGATGGTGCTGGCCCGCTTCGGTTTCGATTTCACCGCCCTGTTCGCCGAGGCGGTGCGGGTGCATCCCCGGGTGCTGGCGGCGCTGGCCGCCGGGGCCGGACCCGCCGAGGCCAACGCCACGCTGCTCGCGCCCGGACCGATGCTGCGGGATCCGGTGTCCACCATCTCCCTGGCCATGGCGCTGATGTTCGGCACCGCCGGGCTGCCGCACATCCTGATGCGTTTCTTCACGGTTTCCGACGCCGCCAAGGCCCGCAGCTCGGTGGTCTACGCCATCGGCTTCATCGGCTGTTTCTATGTGCTCACGGTGATCATCGGCTTCGGCGCGATCGCGCTGGTGATGACCGATCCGCACTTCATGACTCCGACCCCGCCGGGACAGGCCTTCGACCCCATCGCCCAGTTGCGCGGCTCCAGCAACATGGCGGCGGTGCATCTGGCCAAGGCGATCGGCGGCGGCTGGTTCTTCAGCTTCATCTCGGCGGTGGCTCTGGCCACCATCCTCGCCGTGGTCTCGGGGCTGACCCTGGCCGGGGCGAGCGCGGTCAGCCACGATCTTTTCGCCTCGGTGATCGCGCGCGGCCGGGCCACCGAGCATGATGAGGTCAGGGTGTCGAAGATGGCCAGTCTCGGGCTGGGCCTGCTGGCGATTCTGCTGGCCATCGCCTTCGAGAAGCAGAACGTCGCCTTCATGGTCGGTCTGGCCTTCGTGATCGCCGCCAGCGCCAATTTCCCGGTCCTGATGATGTCGATGTATTGGAGCCGGCTGACCACCCGTGGCGCCCTGGCCGGCGGCTGGCTGGGGTTGATCAGCGCCGTGACCATGCTGCTGCTCGGACCGGCGGTGTGGCGGGATGTGCTCGGCCATGCCGAGCCGGTGTTTCCTTACGCCAATCCGGGGTTGTTTTCGATTTCCCTGGCGTTTCTCGGCATCTGGCTGTTTTCGGTCACCGACCGCTCGGCGGCGGGTGCGGCCGAGCGGCGGGCGTTTCGCGCCCAGTATGTGCGCGCCCAGACCGGGCTGGGGCCGGATCGGGCGCCCCGGCGACACTTCTGAACTTGAGATCAGCCATGACCATCACGGTACTGCACGTCGTCGAAGCCTTCAGCACCGGCATCATTCAGTCGATCCGCATCATCTGCCGGGCGCTGGACGGCGAGGTGCGCTTCCACATTCTCTATGGCCGCCGTCCCGAAACCCCGGCCGACGTCGAGAGCCAGTATCCGCCCTCGGTCGGCTTCACTCCCTGGGGCGCCGCCGGTCGGGCCATCGATCCCGGCAAGGACCGGCGGGCCGTCGCCGAACTGAAGGCCGTCGTGGCCCGGGTCAAGCCCGACATCATCCATGCCCATTCCAGCAAGGCCGGCGCCTATGCCCGCCTCGCCTATCCCGGGGGGCAACTGCCGGTGCTCTATTCGCCGCGCGGCTACTCCTTCCTGCAACGGGACAAGGGGCCGGCAAGACGGGCGGCGTTCCGGGGCATCGAATGGCTGCTCGGGCGCCTGCCCCACATCACCGTCGGTTGCGGTCTCGGTGAATACAGCCTGGCGCGCACCGTCGCCCGCCGGGCGGTGCTGATTCCCAACATGATCGATCCGGCCGACTTTCCGGCCCCCGATCAGGGGTTGAGCCCCGATCCCGCCGGGCCGTTGCGGGTGGCCATGGCCGGCGGCATCCGGCCCCAGAAGAATTTTCCGCTGTTCTGCGAGATCGCCCGCGCCTTCGAAGGCCGCGACCTGCGCTTCCTCTGGATCGGCGATGGCGATATCCCAGCCGGGGTGCGGGTGCCCGCCAGCGTCGAAATCACCGGCTGGCTGCCCCGCGCCGAAGTGTTGCGCCGGATGGCCGGCTGCCATCTCTACATGCAGACCTCCCTGTGGGAGGGCCTGCCGATCGCCCTGCTCGAAGGCATGGTGCTTGGCCTCGCGGTGCTGGCCTGCCCGGCGGTCGGCAACACCGAGCTGGTGATCGAAGGCGCCAACGGCTACCTCTGCCCCGACGCCCCAAGCTTCATCGCCCGCCTCCGGCAGCTCGATGGCGACCGCGCCGCCCTCGCGGCCATGGGCGAAGCCTCCCGTAGCCTCGCCCTGCGCAACCACAGCGTCGACCACATCGCCCCCCGCTGGCTCAGCCTCTACCGCCACTACGAGCGCTACGTCCGCTTCGGGTGAGGTTGGCGAAACGGGGAGGTTCGGTCCTCGGCGATGGCAAGGGGGCTCTGCCCCCCTGCACCCCCGGCCAAGGGTCGAGAGACCCTTGGAACCCAATTTTTTCAAGAAAAGAGCCCCCACTCGAACGGTCGGAACCGTCCAGGTGGGGGCTCTTTTCTTGAAAAACCGGGGTCTGGGGCCTATGGCCCCAGGCAGGGAGCGCGAGGGGCAAGGCCCCTCGTTATCGACCGAAGGTCGACCCTCCCCGCTTCGCCAGTCTTACCCGATCAGATGTAGTGCTCCTCGAGGGGTGGGAAGCCGTTGAAGCCGATCGAGGCGTAGGTGGTGGTGTAGGCTCCGGTGGCGTCGATGCGCAGGCGGTCGCCGATTTGCAGGTCTTTCGGCAGCCGGTAGTCGGACTTTTCGTAGAGCACGTCGGCGCTATCGCAGCTGGGGCCGGCCAGGATCACCCGTTCGGTTTCGCCGCCGCGGTCGCATTCGATCTTGTACTGGATCGCCTCGTCCATGGTTTCGGCGAGTCCGCCGAATTTGCCGATATCGAGATAGACCCAGCGGCGGTCATCCTCACCGCCCTTGCGGGCGATCAGCACGACCTCGCTCTCGATCACCCCGGCGTTGCCGACCATGCCCCGGCCGGGTTCGACGATGGTTTCGGGAATGCGATTGCCGAAATGGGTACGCAGGGCCTTGAAGATCGCCCGGCCATAGGCTTCGGCCGAGGGAATGTCGTTGCGGTAGCGGGTGGGAAAGCCGCCGCCGAGATTGACCATTTTCAGCTCGACGCCTTCGGCCTCCAGCTCGCGGAACAGCTGGGCGGTGGTGGCCAGGGCGGCGTTCCACTGGTTGGGATCGCGCTGCTGGGAGCCGACATGGAACGACACCCCGAACGGCACCACGCCCTTGCCGGCGGCCTGGAGCAGCAGCTCCTTCGCCATCGCGGGCGAGCAGCCGAACTTGAGCGACAGCGGCCATTCTGCGCCTTCGCCACTGGTCAGGATGCGGCAGAACACCCGGGCGCCGGGAGCGGCCACCGCGATCTTGTCCAACTCGGCGATGCTGTCGAAGGCATAGAGCCGGACGCCGCGCTGATAGGCGCGGGCGATGTCGGCCTGCTTCTTGATGGTGTTGCCATAGGAGATGTCGGCGGCGCTGGCGCCCGCCGCCAGCGCCATATCGATTTCCTGGATGCTGGCGCAGTCGAAGCACGAGCCGAGCCGGGCCAGCAGCTTGAGGATGTACGGTGCCGGATTGGCCTTGACCGCATAGTAGATCCGCGCTTCGGGCAAGGCGCGGTTCAGCGCGGTGTAGTTCTCCTCGACGACATCGAGGTCGAGCACCAGGCACGGGGTCGCCGGACGTCGCTCGGCAAAAAAGCGCGCAATTTTCTCGTTCATCCCGTCCTCCAGGATAAAGCGGTATGTCTACCGGATTGTCAGAAAAGCTTAGGCCCGATTACACGAACGCGACGGAATCACGCGTTCGCGCCCGTACTTATGTGTTTCAAACAGACGGACTGCGAGTAACGGGGCTGATGCTGATGACAGGAGGGCGGAAACCCACCGACAACGTGAAACATCGTAACCTCCAAGTCGGGCGCCCAGCGCGGGCGGCGGTTCGGGGATACGCGTTACGTCGTTGCATAACCACTTCCTGGTTCCCATCCGGGGACGACCAAGGGGCGGGCCAGCGGCACGTGCGCTTGCGAGTGACCGCGATATACGCGCACCCGCCTCGCTTGAAAAGGGAAAAATGCCCCGGCGGCGAAAAAAATTTACCGCCCGTTAACCTGTCGGGCCTTCACGCCGGCCGGCGGGCGGCCAGCGCGACATAGGCCAGCGCCGCCAGCAGGTTGGAGAGCGCGATTCCCAGCATCATCGGCAGCGCGCCGTAAGCGCCGAACCAGGCGATGGCTATCCCGGCCAGGGCGGCGAGCAGCATCTGGAAGAAGCCGAGCAGCGCCGAGGCGGTGCCGGCCATTTCGCCGAAGGGGGCGATGGCGCCGGCCATGGCGTTGGGCAGCACCAGCCCGGCCCCGATCATCACCAGCGCCACCGGTCCGACGATGGCGGGGACGCTGTCCAGCCCGGCCAGGGTCAGCGCCACTCCGAGCAGACCGCCGCCATTGCCGACCCACAGTCCGAGGGTGATCATGCGCGGGATGCCGAGCCGCAGGGTCAGGCGTCCCGAGGCGAAGCTGCCGACCATGTAGCCCAGCACCACGATGCCGAAGCTGAGGCCATACATCACCGGGCTGAGCGCGAAGCGGTCGATCAGCACGAAGGACGAGCCGGAGATGAAGGCGAACAGCGCGCTGAACACCCCGGCGAAGCACAGGACGAAGCCGCGATAGCTGCGATCGCCGAGCAGCCGGCGGTAATTGGCCTGCAGCCGTCCCGGGTTCACCGCGTCGGGGTTGGGGTGGCGGTTGGTCTCGCTGAGCATCAGGGCCACCGCCAGCACCAACGCCGTCCCGACCAGTCCGAGGGCGAGAAAAATGCCGCGCCAGCCCGGCCATTGGGTGAGAAAGCCGCCGATCATCGGTGCCACCGCCGGTGCCGCCGCCATGGCCATGGCCATATAGGCGAACATCCGCGCCGCCCGCTCCCGGCCGTAAACGTCGCGCACCACCACCCGTCCGAGCACCGGGCCGGCGCAGGCTCCGAGCGCCTGGAACAGCCGCGCCACGGTCAATTGCGAGAAATCGCCGGCCCCGGCGCAGACGACGCTGGCGGCGGCGTAAAGCGCCATGCTCCACAACAGCACCGGCCGCCGGCCGAAGCGGTCCGACAGCGGCCCGATCAGCAATTGCCCGAAGGCGAAGCCGATCAGGAAGATGCTGAGGGTGAACTGGGCGGCGGCGGCATCGGCGCCGAAGGCGCGCATCAAGCCCGGCAGGGCCGGCAGATACATGTCGGTGGACAGCGGTCCAAGGGCGACCAGGGCGGTCAGCAGCGCCGCCACCGCGAAGGAGTCGGGGCGCGGCTTCATGGTTCGGTTTGTCCGGGGGCCGCCGGGCCGCCGATTCTCAGCAAGGCCGGACCGTGGCGCCTGAGCCAGTCGCGCGCGCGCAGCGCGTCGGGACAGAGCTTGGTCACCAGCGCCCAGAAGCGCGGCGAATGGTTCATTTCGCACAAATGCGCGACCTCATGGGCGATGACGTAGTTGCACACCGCCTCGGGAGCCAGCATCAGCCGCCAGGAGAACGACAGCCGGCCGGTCGAGGTGCAACTGCCCCAGCGGCTGCGGGTGTCGCGCAGGGTCACCGCCTTGACCCGCGCTCCCAGCGTCGCCGCGAGCGCCCGCGCCCGGTCGCCGATCAGGCCGCGCGCCTCGGCGATCAGCAAAGCCCGCACCCGGCGCGGCAGATGCTCGACCCGGCCGCCGACCCGGATTTCCCCGCCCTCGCGCACGCCCGAGCCGCGAATGAACGGCTCATGGCGGATGATGTGGTCCCGGCCCAGCACCGAAATATGCGCGCCCTCGGTGAAGGGCAGGGCCGGCGGCAGTTTGGCGAGCCGGGCCTGGACCCAGCCGGTATGGCGCCCGACGAAGCGCACCGCCTCGGCCTCGGCCAGCCCGGCCGGCACCACCACCTGCACCAGCCCGCGCGCCGGGTCCAGCCGCAAGGTCATGCGCCGCGCCCGCGCGCTCTCGCGCAATTCCAGCGGCATCGGCAGGCCGACAACCGACAGCAGACGGGGGCGGGGAGAGCGGACCGTTGTCATTCCAGCGCCTGTCTGAGAGCCGCCGCGCTGGCGACCGGGGCCAGCGGCAGTGCTCCGGCCAGCAGCGCCGCCAGAATCAGCAGATGCGGCCGGGGCGATAGGCCGGTGATGGCGGCGTCGATGGCGCCGGCCCCGAAGATCAGCACCGGGATGTACAGCGGCAGAATCAGCAGCGAGATCAGCACGCCGCCGCGCCGGGCGCCCAGGGTCAGCGCCGCGCCGATGCCGCCGATCAGCGACAGCGCCGGGGTGCCCAGGGCCAGGGTCAGCAGCAGCGCTCCGAAGCCGCCGCGGTCCATGTTGAGCAGCACCGCCAGCAGCGGCGCCGCCACCAGCAGCGGCAGCCCGGTGACCAGCCAGTGGGCGACGGTTTTGGCCAGCACCACCAGCTCGAGGGGCAGGCCCGAGAGGGCCATCAGTTCCAGCGAGCCGTCCTCGTGGTCGGTCTGAAACAGCCGCTCCAGGGACAGCAGCGAGGCGAGCAGCGCCGCCACCCAGATCACTCCGGCGGCGATGCGCGCCAGGATATTGGGCTCGGGGCCGACGCCGAAGGGAAACAGCACCACGCACAACACGAAGAACATCACCGCGATGGTGGCGTCGGAGCCCTGGCGCAGCGCCAACCGCAGATCGCGGGTGACCAGATGCCAAAAGCGGGTCATGCGCTTTCCCCGTGCTCATGGTCGTGCAGTTCGGGCGTGAAATCGTCGAGATGCAGGGTTGCGGCGCCGGGCAGGGCGAGCGGGGTGTGGGTCGAGGCGACGACCATGCCGCCGCCGGCCCGATGCCCGGCCAGCGCCGCCTCGAGTCGGCCGGTGGCGGCGGCGTCGAGACCGTTGGTCGGCTCGTCGAGCAGCCACAGCGGCGCCGGCAGCAGCAGCAACCGCGCGAGATTGAGCCGCCGCTTCTGCCCGGCCGAGAGATAGCGCCCCGGCACCTCCGACAGCCGCTCCAATCCCAGCCGCTCCAGGGCCGCCGAGGCCCGCCGTCCGGGGTCGGGCGCGCCGTCGAGCGCGGCCCAGAAGGTCAGGGATTCCCGGCAGGTCAGCACCGGCTTGATGCCGTCGAGATGGCCGACATAGCGCAGCCGCGCGCGGTGGGCGTCGGGGTCCTCGCTCACCGGCTCACCCTGCCAGAGCAGGTCGCCCCGGAACGGCCGCAAGAGCAAGGCCATCAGGCGCAGCAGCGAAGATTTGCCGCTGCCGTTGGGGCCGACCAGCAGCAGCGCCTCGCCGGCCGACAACGCGAATTCCAGCCCGGCGAACACCAGCCGTTCGCCGCGCAGACAAGCCAGACCGGACGCGGCGAACTGGGAGGCGCTCATGACCCCGTAGTAGCCCGAGCCGGGAGCCAGCGCAAGCCGCAGGGTCGGTCCCGCTGCCCGCCCCGGCGCCGTCCTGCGGCCTGACCGCGCAGCTCACAGTTGCGCGGCGACGGCCGTGCGGTTCAGTTTTCCGGCGCCGGTCAGGGGCAATTCGGCAACCGGTTTGATCTGCTTCGGCACCTTGTAGTCTGCCAGATAGTCGCGGCACAGCGCCTTGAGCTCATCCCCGGTGGCGCTGTGGCCGGCGTGGAAGACCACCAGGGCCACCGGCACCTGCCCCCATTTCGGATCGGCAATGCCGGCGCAGATCGCCCCGGCGACGGCGGGATGCTTCATCAGGGCCTGTTCGATCTCTTCCGGGGAGACGTTTTCGCCCCCGGAGATGAACATGTTGTCGGCCCGCCCCTTGATGGCGATCAGGCCGTCCTGGTCCCGCACCGCGAGGTCCCCGGTGTAGATCCAGCCGTCCTGATCGATGACTTTCCCGGTCCGGACCGGATCGTCGAGATAACCATCGAAGTTATGCGGGCTGCGCAGGCACAGCACGCCGACTTCGCCGGCTCCGAGATCGCGCCCGGTCTCCTGATCGACGATCTTGGCGTCGCAATGAAACATCGAGGTGCCGATGCTCGCGGCATTGGCCATCAGCTCTTCCATGGACCCGGTGCGGGCGAGATAGGCGAAGTTGGACGGGCCGGCCTCGGTCATGCCGTAGGTCTGGCTGACCGCGACGCCCTTATCGAGGAAGATTTGCATCACCGCTTTCGAGCACGGGGCGGCGGCGGTGGTGATCGCCTTCAAATTGGAGAAATCGGTGTCGCCGAACTTCGGATGGGCGATCAGGAATTGCAGCATGGCCTCGACGGCACCGAAATTCTCGACCCGCCCCTCATGGATCAACTCAAGCACCAGCCCGGCATTGAATTCACGCAGCAGGACGCTGGGGACACCGCCATGAAACAGCGGCGTGAAGGTGTTCCAGCCGCCAATGTGAAAGAACGGGAAGGTGATCAGAACATTCTTGAAGAGCCCGACCACGCCGGTCGCCAGCAAATCCACCGAGTTCCACACCATCTGCCGGTAGGAGACGATGCAAATCTTCGGCACGGCGGTGGTGCCGCCGGTGTGGACGTACAGGCAGACATCCGCCATCGCCAGCGGAATATTCACCTCTCTCGGGGTGGTCTTCAGGATGACGGTTTCAAAGAGGTTTTGCTCGTCATCGAGATCGATCACCGACTTGACCGTGGCGGGCAGCGACACGGTCGCGACCAGCCCGGCGAATTGATGTTCATGACACAGCACGGCGGGCTTGAGGCGCCCCAGCAGGTCGTCGAGTTCCGGCTTCTTCAGGCGCTGGCTCAGGGGGGCGAGAATGATCCCCAATTTGCCGCAGGCCAGATAAAGGTCGATGGCTTCGATCCGGTTGCGGCAGATCAGGGCCAGCACGTCGCCCTTGCCCAGGCCCAGGGTGTCGCTCAGATAGACGCCAACCCGGCAGGCCCGCTCGTTCATCTCCTGATAGGTGTATGACAGCTTGGTGAAGGAGTCGTAGAGCGCGGTCCGGCGGGGCGTCAGGGCGGCGCGGCGCCCGGCCCAATCGCCAACCCAGTTCATCGGCAGATCGTCGTAATTCTGAATGCCCCGCATCGGACTCTCCTTCGATCGGACCTGGGCTGGCAGGCGGCGCCCCCCTCTTTTGAATACCATATCTTGCCGGGACGCTCATCCCGGGAGCGTTGCGTCATAGTGTCTGCCGGGTTATCCGAACTCGCAGCCGGCGAACTCGTAGCCGGAGAAGCGCTTGCCGCCGATGCGGTCGTCATAGGCGCGGCGGCCGGGGTCCGCGCCTGCGGCGCCGGCCACCACCATCAGCGGCAGCAGATGCTCCTCGCGCGGGTGGGCGGCGCGGGCGGCGGGGGCCGCCGTCCAGGTCGCCAGCTTGCGGTTCCGGACCTGCGGGTCGGAAGCGGTGGCGGCCTCGTTCAGCCAGGAATCGAACGCCTCGGCGGTGGCGCCGTCGCCATCGGTGAAGCGCGCGAGGTTGTGGTAGCTCTGGCCGCTGCCGACGATCAGCACCCCCTCGTCGCGCAATGGCGCCAGGGCGGCGCCGATGGCCAGATGCCGCGCCGGGTCGAGGTCGCGGCACAGCGACAGCGCGACCACCGGCAGATCGGCGTTGGGCGTGATCCGCAGGAAGGGCACGAAGACGCCGTGGTCGAAGCCTCGCTCGGCGTCCTCGTCAGTGTCGATGCCGGCGGCGGCGAGCAGGTCGCGCACCCGGCGGCCCAGTTCGGGCGAACCGGACGCCGGGAAGCGCAGACGGTAGGTCGCTTCGGGAAAGCCGTAATAGTCGAACAGCATCGGCGGTGCCGCCGCGGTGCCGACGGTCGGCCGTTCCGCCTCCCAATGGGCGGACACCACCAGCGCCGCTGTCGGTCGCGCCGGCAGGCGGGCGATCAGGCCTTGCAGATAGCCGTCGAGACGGTCGAAGGCGCCGGGGCCGAGCGGAGCGGGCCAATCCATCCAGAAACACGGCCCGGCGCCGTGATTGAGAAACACGGCGGGCTGGCGACTGCGTGGCTGGTTCATGGCGCGCGCTCCAGGTTTGTCAGGTATCGGGGCTCATCGGTTATCAGTGCTCATCGGTTATCAGGCCGCCAGGGCGGCGAGGCGCTGAATTTCCCCTCCGGCGGCCTCCAGGGCCTGGGCGCGGGCGTCCGGCCCCATGCCCATGCCTTCGGCGCGGACGACCGAGACGTCGGTGATGCCGACGAAGCCCAGTACCGTCTTGAGATAGGCCTCCTGGTGGTCGAGGGCGGCTTCCATCGGCGAGCCGGCATAGCGGCCGCCGCGCGCCGAGGCGATGATCACCGTGCGGCCGCCGGCCAGGCCGACCGGTCCCTTCTCGGTGTAGCGGAAGGTTTTTCCGGCTTGGCAGATGCGGTCGACCCAGACCTTGAGCTGGGTCGGGATCGAGAAATTATACATCGGCGCGCCGATGACCACGGTCTCGGCGGCGAGCAATTCATCGACCAGGGTGTCGGTCAGGGTGAGTTCGGCCTGCTGGCGGGCGTTCAGGTTCTCGAGGTCGCGGAACTTCACCACCTTCATCAGTTCGGCGGTCAGGTGCTCGGGCGGAGCCGCCGCCAGATCGCGATAGACGACGCGGGTGCCGGGACGGGCGGCGGTCCAGGCCTTGACGATGTCGGCGGTCAGCTGCCGGGTCACCGAGGCGGGGCCGAGGGGGCTGGAATCGATGTGAAGCAGGGTCATGGCACTCTCCAGGTTTGGGGCGGCGCCCCGGTCAAAGGTCAAGGATGCGAGGATTTGGTCAGTCGAGGTCAAACAGCAAAAGCTCGCTGCTGGCCTGCGCGGTGATGGTGATGGTCCCGACCGCGTCGATGGCGGCGCCGTCGCCGCCGGTCAGAGGCACGCCGTTGAGGTCGATGGCGCCGTCGACCATCTGAACCCAGGCGCCCCGGCCGGGTTCCAGGGCATGGCGGACGGTGGTTCCGGCCTCTAGCCGCCCGGCATGGACCCGGACATCGCGATGGGTGGCCAGCACGCCGCCGGTGCCGCCGGGGGCGGCGATCAGCGTCAGGGCGTTGCGGGTGCCAGCCTCCGGGATGGTCACCTGATGGTAGGACGGCGGCAGCCCCTGCCGGGGCGGCAGTATCCATATCTGGAGGAAATGGACATCCTCGGACGCAGAAGCGTTGTATTCGCTGTGGCGAACCCCGGTGCCGGCCGACATGTACTGGACATCGCCCCGGCGCAGCACGCCCTTGCCGCCGGTGCTGTCCTCGTGGGCGAGGGCGCCACGAATGACATAGCTGATGATCTCCATGTCGCGGTGGCCGTGCATGCCGAAACCCGCGCCCGGCCGTACCACATCCTCGTTGATCACGCGGAGGGCGCGGAAGCCCATATGCGCCGGGTCGTAATAGTCGGCGAACGAGAAGCTGTGGGCGCTGTTCAGCCAGCCGTGATCGGCGTGACCGCGCTCCCGGGCCGGACGCGGGATGATGCTCATGGGGATGTCCTCCGTGTCGGGGGGCGGGGGGGGGGGGAAGGGCGGTGGCCCTGGTGGTGAGAGCACTCTGCCTTGAAAGCCGCTGTGGGACAATCTATGTTCCGTGCACAATATTGTCGCCGATGGAGCAACAATCATGGATCGTTTCGCCGCCATGACCGCCTTCGCCCGGGTCGCGGAAACCCGCTCGTTCTCCGAAGCCGCGCGGCGCCTGCGCTCGTCGAAGTCGATGGTCAGCCGGCAGATCATGGCGCTGGAGACCGATCTCGGGGCGCGCCTGTTCCATCGCACCACCCGCTCGCTGACCCTGACCGAGGCCGGGCAGGGCTACTATGAGCGGGTATCGCGGATTCTCGCCGATGTCGACGAGGCCAACCTCTCGGTCTCCCGGCTACAGGCGGCGCCGCGCGGCCGCTTGCGGGTCAATGCGCCGATGAGCTTCGGCGTCCGGCATCTGGCGCCGGCGCTTCCGGATTTTCTCGCCCGCCACCCCGAGGTCGAGATCGACATGACCATGAACGACCGCTTCGTCGACCTGATCGATGAGGGCTACGACATGGCCGTCCGGATCGGACGGCTGACGGACTCGGCCTTGGTGGCGCGCAAACTGGCGCCGCTGCGCCGGGTGGTTTGCGCCAGTCCGGCCTATCTGGCCGCCAGGGGCGTGCCGCGGACTCCCGCCGACCTGACGGCCCATGACTGTCTCAGCTACAGCAACATGGCCATCTCCGACGAATGGAGCTTCGTCGGAGCGGATGGCAAGCCGGTGCCGGTGGAGGTCAAAGGGCGCTTGCGCGTCAACAATGGCGACGCCCTGCGCATCGCAGCGCTCCGGGGATTGGGACTGGTCACCCAGCCGACCTTCCTTGTCGGTGCCGACTTGCAAGCCGGCACGCTGGTCGGGGTGCTGAGCGACCATGTGGCCCAGGATGGCGCGGTGCACGCCGTTTATCCGCATTCCCGCCACCTGTCGCCCAAGGTGCGGGCCTTCGTCGATTTCCTGGCCGAACGCTTCGGCCCGCGTCCGTATTGGGATCTGATCGAGTGACCCGGCCACAGGGGCCGGGGCACTCGAGGGAGAGGCCCGCCCCTTACGGCTTGACGGCTTCGGTTTCGATCATGATGTCGACCCGGTCGGCGATCGCGGGCAGGAAGGTGGTCATGCCGAAGTCGGAGCGCTTGAGGCTGCCCCGGGCCGAGAAGCCGGCGGTCTCTTTTTTGGTGATCGGGCTGACCCCGGCCTTGTTGAAGGTGACGTCGAGCACGACCGGCTTGCTGACCCCGAGCAGGGTCAGGGTGCCGGTGACCTTGCCGGTGCGATCCCCGGTCTTCTCAATGCCGGTGCTGGTGAAGGTCATCTCGGGAAAGGCGGCGGCGTTGAAGAAATCCGGCGACTTCAGATGCTCTTCGCGCTTGGCGTGGTTGGTGTCGAGGCTGCCGGTCTTGATGGTCGCGGTCACCGAAGCGGCGGCCAGCGCCTCGGGGTCGAAGCGCAGCGTGCCGGCAACCTCGTCGAACCGGCCGTAAACGTTGGAGAAACCCAGGTGGTTGATCACGAACACCACCGAGGTGTGCGACGGATCGAGGGTGTAATCGGCCGGGGCGGCGGTGGCGATGCCGGTTCCGGCGAGCAGGGCGGCGGCGAACAGGGATGGGAAGCGCATCGGGGGATCTCCTTGGGTGCAGGCGCCGGTCACGGTGGCGCTGTGTCTGATCCGAGGTTAGCCACGTCCTTTCCAATCAACAATCGGCATATTTCGCACCACTCTGTTGCGCTGGCGGGAACAATGGGGGCGGGAACACGGGGGCGGCGGGCCAGAGCCTTGTCCGCCGCCCCCCTGCGTGCCTAGCCGGAGAAGGCGTATACCGCCGTGGTGACCGCCAGCGAACAGGCCACCAGGAAGATCCAGCGCGCGGCCTGTTCGACCTTGAGCGCCTTCGGCGGCTGCCCCGCCGCCCGGAACCGCTCGGCCGTGACCACGACGAGCAGGCAGAACAGGCAGAGCAGGAAGAAGGTGTAGAAGAGGTATTCGACATCGACGACATAGCCGACATTGCCGAGCTGGGTGTTGGTCGAGGACAGCAGCACGGAGCCGGTCAGCGCGCCGGTGATCACGGTCGCCACGCGCGGCATGACGTTGCCGGCCGGGAAGAACAGGGTGACGAACATGATGAAGCACAACAATCCGAGCGGCAGGATGGTTTTGCTCAGCGTCGGCAGGCTGAGGCGGTGGATGTCCACCGTGACCGCGAAGCCGGACAGTTCGCGCACCCCTTCGGCGCCGAGCCGCCTCGGATCGCCGAGCGGAGAGTTGGTCAGCAGGATGTCCCGGCTTTCGGCGGTGTGGCGGACGCTCCACTGGGAGAGGTTGTGGAACGCGTCGGCGGCGATTCGTCTTGCCGTGCTTTCGCTTTGCTCCGGCGTGGCGGCGGCGGGCACGGCCGGGCTCACCGAGGCGCGGCGGTCCAGGGCGTAGACCAGCCGGTCCGAAGAGGCGCGGGCGTTGAAGAACCGCACCGCCAGGGTCTGGCGGTCGGCGGGGAAGTGACGGAGGTCGAAGTCGTTCTTGAAGTCGCCGCGCACCTGCCAGAGACGGTACGAGGTGCCGTCGGGCAGTTCACCCTGATCGGCGAGCCGCTTGGCGTCGAACGTGCCGTGGACCATCTCGGGGAACTCGATCTCGGTCGGGTCGACCGCTCCGGGACCGGCGCCGTGGCCGAAACGCAGCCACAGGTAGAAGTCGGCGGTGAAGGTCGACTGGGCGACATCGACCCGGGGCACCTTGTTCAGGTAAATGCCGGAATAGACCACCTGCTGGCGCCGGGCATAGCTGCCGGCCCCGGTATCGACCAGGGCGCCGGAGGCGATGTCTTCCGGAGCGGGGCGCGAGACCGGAATCAGCTGCAACGGCGCCGATTCGACCATGCCGCCATGGAAGCGGCCGATCCGCACCGCCTGCTTGCGGCCACGGTCGGCGGTGAACCACAGTGGCCCGGTGATGCCGGACAGCGCGTTGGCGGGGCTGTCGAGCGCGGTCAGGAAGGCGCGCGCGGCGTCGCGTCGCGTCCGGATGTCGGGTTTGCCCGCGGCGACCGCGGACCGTACCGCCGCCATGACCATGCGCGCGGTGTCGAAGGCCTGGACCGAACGCCATGTCGGATCCTGGCCGTACCGCTGATGGAAGCGATCGGCGAAGGCCAGGGTCTCGGCGCCGGCGCTGTCCATGATCATCGGCGTCGCGGCATAGACGCCGTCGGTGAAGAAGCCGGGAGTCTGGCGTTCTTCCGGCTCGTCGGCGAACAGCTTGGCGAAGGAGTCGGTGGCGATGGTGCTGGTGCCGAGAATCGGGCCGGTGACGCCGGCACGGCGGAGGGCGGCCAGGATCGGCCTCGATTCGTCGAACAGCGAGGCCAGCACGATCGCCGGGTGATCGGGAAGGGCGGCGGCGTCCTGCGCCGCCTTCAGAGCCTCGGCGGGGGTGCTGTAGGAGAAGCCGGTGACGCCGATGCCCAGATGGTCGCTGGCCCGCTTGAACCCGATCGCGACCGGACGGCCGAAGGCGCTCTCCTTGAAGATGACCACGGCCTTTTTGCCGCCGATGACGTGGCCCAGATAGTTGGCCAGCGCCTCGCCCATTTCGCTGGTGCTGAACAGCGGACGGAAGGTGGTGGGGTTGGCGGTGACGATATCGCCATAGGCGGTGGGCACGATCGAGGCGATGCCGGCCTCGCCATAGATCGGACCGGCGACCACCGAGAGGTTGGTCAGGCCGGGACCGACGACCATCAGGGCGTCGCTGTCGACGATCTGCTTGGCGACCGCCTTGCCGCCATCTTCGGTGCCGTGATCGTCATGGACCACCAGTTCGACCGGCGGGACGGCGCCGGTGGCGTTCGACTCGTCGACCGCCATCCGCAGGGCATCGAGAATCTGTTTATCGACGGTGGCGTTGGCGCCGGTGAGCGAGATGGCCACGGCGACCTTGGCCGTCGGCGGCTCGGCGCAGGCCGGACGCGGGGCGAACACCGCGCCAATGCCGAGCATCGCGCAGCAATATGAAACAGCCAGCAGGACTCGCGCTGCCCCGCAGCGACGCCGTGTGTGACTCATCAACGACTCCGTTTTCACAATTCAATCGGATCGGGTCCCGACCCCGTCCCGCCGCCGTCGGCGCCGGCCGTCGGGCGCCAAACCAGGACGAGGGGGAAGGGGAGCACCGTAAGAGAGCGATCATCGCTCAATGGCACAGGCGTTGCCAGTGTCATCTTCAATGTGTCAGCTTTAACGAAAGCCCGCGCGGCCCTGTTCGCCAAAAACCGGGTCTGGCCGGTTGCGGGGCGCGATGTGAGGCTACTTCCGGCGAAACAGCCCGCGTTTGGGCTTTTCGGGCGGCTTGTCGTCAAAGTCGTCGGGGCCAGCATCGCGGACGGCTTGACTGAAGAGCTGGCTGTAGTCGGGCTCGCGGCTCGCGGGGGCGCGCTTGTCGTCTTCATGACGAAGCTTGGCGAGGAGGCTGGCGATGTCGTCATCGACCGAATCGTCCGGCTCCGGCGAGGCGTCCTGCGCCCGATACGCCGAAGACCGGTCGGGGAGGTCCTGGTCGAGGTCCTCGCCCTCGTCTTCGTCCAGCTCTTCCATGTCTTCGAGGTTCAGGATGTCGTCGTCATCCTTGATCTCGAAACCGGCCGCGCCCTCAACCTCGCGCCGGATGGCGGCGTGAATTTCATCGTCACCCGGGAGGGCGCCGAGCTGTGCGCCGTGACCGTGTTCCATCTCCCGGAAGGCATGCAAGACCCGGTCGGCGGCGAACGCGTCCGGTGGTGGACTGATCGTGCCGCCCCAGCGGTCGTCGCCATGCCCGTCCGGAGGTCCGGCAGGCTCGGAGTGCGCGGACTCGACGGCGGCGAAAAGACCGGCCGCCGTCTTGGCATCGATGCTGAAACCGGGATCGTTCACCACCGTCGGCAAGAGCAAGGTCAGAATCTCGAGCAGGCGTTCGCTCAAGGCTTGGCAGCGCTCGCTTTCCTGGTCGGTTTTCGCCCGTTCGGCGGCAATCTGGGACATCAGGTCGCGCCGGGTGGCGTCGTGGGCCAGGCGCTCCTCATCATGCGCCATCATCGCTTCGCGCAGGCGTTCGCCCAGGGATTCGATCCGGTCCGCCAGTTGCATGATGTCGTCTTGCCCGATTGCCGTCTGGGACGAGGCAATGCCGGCCATGGCGCGGGTTTCCTCCCGCAGCTTTCTTAATTCCAAGACCTCGACGGATAGTCTCGCCAGCTCATCGTGCAAGAATTTCAGCAGGATCGGGCGGATATCGGCAGAGCTGCCAAAGCCAATGGCATCTTGGACCTGGGGTGTGGAAGGCACGACCCCTTTCGTCAGGAACGTCCTGGCCGTCGATTCAACAAGCTCGGTGTCGATTGTCTTGACCCGCATGACAGCATGCTCTCGATGGCGATCCCGAATCAACATACCAGACTGTGCCAGTGTTCCATCAACCGTCTCGAGGCGCTCCCTGCCCGTCCCATTGCTAACACCCCGGTCTCAGTGCCCTCAATCAAAAAATACAGTCAGGGCTGCCCCGCAACGCACTGGGGCGGTCACTGGCCGGGGGCCGCCGCATGGCCGGGCCGGGTCGAGCAGAGCGGGGCAGGCGACAGCCCGCGTGGCGCGATGGCACCGCTGGTGGACTTTTCCAAAATGAGGTGCCTTTTCGGCGCCAATCTTCATAAAATTTGCAGATATCCGCGACTATTTCAAGTATCATGCTCAGCGGTCAGATCGATCGAAGAGCCCTGTCGCCATGTCCGCACCACATTCGCGTCCGCTAGCAGCATCGCGGCGAAGCAAGCCCGCCGGGTGGGCCTTGCCGACCTTCCGTCAGGGCGCCGAGGCGGGCAGAAAGGGTGTCCCGGCCTCCGATAACCCCTATCCGGAGGGGTCCGATCAGGCCGCGCTGTGGCATGGTGGCTGGCAGGCCGCTCACCCGGGCGGTCATCGCGTGTCGAACTGAGAGTGCATCGGTCATAGTGAGAAGTTCCCATGTTGATTGAATGGAATGATTCGCTCTCTGTGGGAAACGATAAGATCGACCACGATCATCAGGTGCTGATCGACATTCTCAACGGGCTGGATGATGCGGTCAATGCCGAGCATGGCAAGGAGTTCATCTCAGGAATACTGTCTGAGTTGTCGGATTATGTGGTCTACCATTTCGAGCGTGAAGAGCAGCTCATGCGGCGGCACCATTACCCGGATTCTGCTGCGCATGTGCAGCAGCACTGTGAGTTGATCAGCGGGCTGGATGCGCTCGTTTATGAGTTCGAGTCCTCACCCAATACCGTGACCGCCGACACCCTGATCTTTCTGAAGCACTGGCTGATCGATCATGTCAAAGGATGCGACATGAGACTTGGGGGCTTCCTGCGCCGGAACCACGACTGCTCATAGTACTCATGGGCGGTTTGTAACCGCGGCGATGCGATCTTCGCTAAACATCGACCCGCAGGCCGATCTCGACGATCTTCTCATCCGGTATCTTGAAGTAATCAGATGGCCTTGCGGCATTGTTGCTCAGAAATGTAAAGAGCATGCGCTCAAACCCCTGGAGGGATTTCTGTGAATCGGTGCCAACGATCCGTTCGTGTCCCATGTAATATCTGATCTTGTCGGTGTTGCACGGCAATCCGAGCTTTTCCAGGCTGGCCATGATGACGGGCACGTTGGGGGCCTGCATGAAGCCGTAGCGCGCCTGGACTCGCCATAGCCCCTCCGCCAACTCGGTTACCGACAGGCGGTCTTTCGCCAAGATGCGGGGAGATCTTTCACTGATAATATTAAGGATAATGACATTCCGGTGAAGAACCCGGTTGTGAGCGGTGTGGGTGAGCAGGGTTGACGGAATACCTGTTGTCTGTCGCGACAGAAATATGCTGGTTCCTTCGACGCGGTGTAACGAATCCATCGTCAGGGTAAAGTACTCAACTGGCACGGTCAGTGCGTCGAGGTGTTTGAAGATGACGCGCGAGCCTTTGTTCCAGACATACATGATATAAAATATCAAGGCGCTGATCACCAGCGACACCCAGCCGCCATCGATGGCCTTTCCAAGGCAGGAGGCGCTGAATATGATGTCGATCACGATGAATATGCCGGAAATCCCCAGGACAAGCAGCGGATTCCATTTCCATTTATTGCGCATGGTGTAATACAGCAATATGGTCGTCGCCAGCATGGTCAGCGAGACGGCGGTGCCATAGGCGCCAGCGAGAGCGTCGGACGTCTTAAAGCCCAGCACCACGGCAATGATCATCACCAGCAAGAAATAATTAATGGTTGGAAGATAAACCTGCCCGACGCCGGAGGCCGATGTTTGGACAAAATGAATGCGCGGCAGCAAACCCATGTTGCATGCCTGTTGGGTCAGCGAAAATACCCCGGAGATCAGAGCTTGCGACGCGATGATGGTCGCGCCGGTCGCGAGAATGACCAGCGGTATCAGGGCAAAGTCTGGAGCCATATGATAAAACGGATTGGCTATTTCGCGCGGGTCCATGGAGACGAGGGCCGCTTGACCAGCATAGTTCAGGACCAAGCATGGGAAAACGCAGAACATCCATGCCGATTGGATCGGGCTGCGGCCAACATGTCCCATATCGGCATATAACGCTTCGCCCCCGGTGACCGCGAGGAAGACTGCGCCCAGGATTGCAAATGACACCGAGGTGTTCTTCAGAAGAAGATGAAATGCGTAATAGGGATTGATGGCAAGCAAAATTTGGGGAAACTTGAGAATCTGGATCAGGCCAAGCGCACCGATTGTTGTAAACCAAACCAGCATGATTGGCCCAAAATATTTCCCGATATACTCCGTCCCTTTGTGCTGAACCATGAAGAGGGCTATGACGATAATGATGGTGATCGGTATGACGTAGGCGGCCAGGGAGTTGGTGATGATTTCAATGCCTTCCACCGAGCTTAAAAAAGAAATGGCCGGGGTTATGATCCCGTCTCCATAAAGCAATGTCGCCCCAAACAAGCCGATTAAAAGTGGCGCTCCGCCCTGACGAAATGAGAGGTGTGACTGCCATGGAATGGCGGAGGTCAGCAATGCGAGAATGCCGCCCTCTCCTTGATTGTCCGCCTTTAGGACAAAGCTGATGTATTTGATGGAAACAGTCAGGATAAGGGCCCAGATGATCAGGGATAGGACCCCAAAGCATTCCTGCTCCGTTGGAGTCTGGGAGCAGGCCTCAATGGCAGCCCGAAAAGCATACAAAGGCGATGTGCCGATGTCACCATACACAATCCCTAGTGCAATCAGGCATGATGAAAGTCTCGATTTGCCGTCTTCACCGGTCACGATGTCCACCCTGAACAGAATATCACGATGCGCTTACATCTCGATTTGCTTGATTTCAAGATGGACATCAACCAAATGGACGATATCGTGAACGCATCGCATTTTCCCCCAATTTTCGTCGGAAATTTTTATATAGAACCAATGCTCCGTTGCAACTTTAATCGACTCCAGGTCCGATTGCCCGGCGCCAAGTTCGTCAACAATGTCAGTTTCGGATCTAATGCTCTGGAGCTCGACTCCCAACTCTTCAGAGATAATGCGCTTTACATCCATGTTGATGGTGGCGATGTCAACAATCTGGTTCAGTTGAATGCTCATTGTTCCTCCTCCACCACCCAGCTCCCTCGTCCTTCCAGCGTTGGCTCCAGGGCGGGGGGCAGTGAAGCACGCTTGCGAACGCTTGGCCAGAGGCGAGGGGGCGTTCGTCGGCCAATGATGGGCATCGCCAGACGCATGTGGCTACAGCGTCTTCACCATTATGATTTCGTTGTCGCTCTCGGCAACGATGCGATAGCCGGCGCGCTGGTGGTGCGCCGGTTGGCCGCTCGACAACAGGATGATTTCGGCCCCCTGGTCGCGGGCATAGGCTTCGGCGTGACACAGGAGGGCGCGGCCGATGCCGTGTCCCCGACGATCCCCGCGCACCACCTGCCAGCCGAATTCCCAGACGCCCGGCCGGGCGAGAAAGGACTCGGTGACGGCCGCCGCGCCAATGATCTCAGCGTCCTCAACCGCGACGACAAAATGCAGGGCCGGGTCGCCGGCAAGGTGCCGGTCAAGCTCGGCGTTGAGCGCGCGGACATCGGCGGCCGCGACGTCGTCGCTCGGAGTGGTCGGGTCCGGTTCATCCAAAAGGTCGGTGCAGATCAGCGCAAAGACCGCCGCGCGCTCATGACCGGCGAGGGGGCGGATGTCGGGCGTGGATGGGGCGGACTGCCTGGCCTCGGTCCCGGCTCTGGCGGCGAGAAACGCCTTGGCCTCCCTGTCCGCCTCGTCGCGTCGTTCCGGCGTCAACTGTCCCCACGTCAGCACGTCATCGAACGTGTGGCCACAGCCATTGCATCGACCGGCATCCGGGTCGATGTCGCAATACTGGAAGCACGGGTGAAGAAGTTTAGGGCTAGTCATGTCGGCGCGCGCCTCGGGAGTGCGAGGTTCTTGAGGTTAAAACAATGTTCCGCCAGCCTGATAACACTCCGCTTTTGAGGTAACGGCCTTTTCGTTGCCACTGGGCAGGATGCATTTGTTATTGGTCTTCCCCAAGTCACTGGGCGTGCTGATGGTTTGACCGGAGCTTGCGGGCTGAAGACCTTCAACGTAAACCCTCGACCATCCCCGCGCCTGCAAACACAGCAACAGCAGCTTATTTTCCTTCTTGTTCTCATCAAAGCAGGAGTCGGACAACAGGCAAACCGCCATGTCGGCAGCCTTCGAAACGAATTTACATTCCGATTGCGCCTGCCTTAATGAAATGTCGCCCCAATCCTGAACCCACTCATAATGTCCGGTCGGCCCGCAAGACGCGATGAAGAGGGACACGACAGACAACGAGATCAGCTTATACATTCAACTCTCCTGGAGCGCGGCATGGCGCGGCGAGTCTGTTTTCCCGGGCTGGCAATACGGTCTGGGCGGGGGGCTCGAACTCCCTCCGCCCGTGTCCGTCGGGCGCCCGTGTCCGCCGGCCCCCAAAAGCCAGCCTTCAAAAGAGTGAAAGCGGGGGGTGTTCGGGAGGACGGGAGCCTGGAATTATAGCCGCAATCCTGCCCCCCTTGTAAAGGAATCGAGCGTCTGTCCGGCTCATCGGACTGCTGTGCTTGGTCGTCTTACCCCGGCGAGTCTGGGCGGGTTTCGCTCGACCTCTCTTCAACGCATCTGATGGCGGGCCGCAGGCACCCATGCTATGACTGAAACCGAGAGTGTGATGATCTGACCCATGAGGCACGCCACCATGTTCCCTCGCAGTATCGTCCCCGTCCTGCTACCGGCTCTGTGCGTGGTGTTTTCGGCCGGGGCGGTTCAGGCCGCGCCGCCGGCCCGTGACGCTGTGGTCGTCTATTCGAATCTGTGCTGGCTTCCGGAAAGCGGCGATGCCGCCGGCTACCGGATCCGGCTCGGCAAGGCCGGTGGCCGGCAGACCCTGTCGCTGGAGTGGAGCGAGGGTGCGCTCAAGGGGCCGGTGCAGGCCAGCAGCCTGACCATCGACCCCGGCGGCACGAAAGTCGCCTTCGCGGTGCCGATTCCGGTCAATCCCGGCGAGCGGCAGCCCTTTCTCAAGCTCAAGGGCCGGTTCGTCAACAACACGCTCTTGCTGGAGCAGATCGACTGGGACGACCGCAGCGGCCCGAAGCCGATCCGCGAGGTCTTGACCCGGGGGCGGGACACCGGGGAAAATCTTCCCGATTGTCAGCTTTGACGGCCCGCCCATGTTCGGGGTGCTAACCCTGCTCCTGGTGCTGCTGCTGGCCGCCGCGGCGCCCCTTCGCATGGCTCCGCCCAGCCGGGGTCTGGGCCGGCTTTGCTGGCTGCCGCCCTTCGGTCAGCTGGCGGCGCACGCCGCCGAGCGAGACATCGAGACGCCACCCATAAGAGTCCGTCCGGAAACTTTATGTCGCCCTGCATAACGTTCTGAGCATGATGCTCGGGATTGGTGGGATCGGTGCCGCGATATCTTCCGGCGCACCGCTCCGGGTTTTTCGCTCGGTCGAGGATTTCATCCGTCACGGCGGGGAATGCGGCCAAAGTCACCCGTCCGCCAATAGCGGCCACGGAACGGTAAGCAGCCCGTTCACTCCGGCTGTGGTGGTGATCGATCTGCCCAGCGCGGCACGCGAGTTGATAGCCGTCTTGGAATTGGTAGCCGACGATCCCGACTTCGCTCTCGAGCCCGACGCCGCGATCCGCGCCGCGATGCCCCGCCCGCCCGCGATCATGGTTCCGAGGAAGGCGATGGCGGCATGAGCGAATTTATCTCCGTCGAAGAAATTCGCCGCCAGCATGAAGCCGTCGCCGGCCCCGACGCACGCCGCGCCCGAGGTGATGCAATGACCGCCGATCTTCGCGCCCGCCTTGAAGCCGACCGCGCCGAACTGGTCAAGCTGCTGGCCGAGACCCCGACCGACCGGCCCCTTGAAGGCGGGTTCGTCGCCATGCTGGCCGAAGCTCAAAGCGCCCTTGCCGCCGTCGAGGCCATGGGAGCCACCGAGACCAGCACGGCGACTGGCCGCCGCGTGGTGATGATCGACAATCCAGGCATGACGCCGTAGCGTCAACGCCACGGCCGAAAATCCGGCCGCTGGTGAGTCGGAAGGGCTTGACCGTAGGGAGGGGGGCGAAAGGTGCCCGGACTCACCAGCGAGCGGCGGGCGGGTTTGCGCCGAGCGAGCCGTGATGCGACGCCGATTATCGCCAGGAAAGAGCGGCGGGGCTTCTGCTATTCCATCCGAGCACGAACTATCGACAAACTCGCCGGACCCAATCTTCACCCTGCGTCACACGAAAACTAGGGACAGACTAGGGACAAAATCGGGTTTTTGCCGTTTCCGCGCCCTAAGGCGTACCGCGAAAATCCCCTAAGTCATTGGTGCGGGCGGGGGGACTCGAACCCCCACAACCTTACGGTTTCCAGATTTTAAGTCTGGTGCGTCTACCGGTTTCGCCACGCCCGCGTTGCTTCGGCTGGCTCCGCCGTCCTTACTCCATGCCGAGGGCGGACTTGTAGAGTTCCAGCAGTTCTTCTTCCTCTTGGCGGTCTTCCTTGGACTTCTTGCGCAGCGAGATGATCTTGCGCAGCACCTTGACGTCGAAGCCCTGGCCTTTGGCCTCGGAGTACAGGTCCTTGATATCGTCGGCGATGCCCTTCTTTTCCTCTTCGAGGCGCTCGATGCGGTCGACGAAGGAGCGCAACTGCGCTGCCGCGATGCCGCCGACGTCATTGCTGGTCGCGGCCTGGGGAGCCGGACCGGCCCCTGAGATGTTCGTGTCCACCAAGGAATACTCCGTGAATTTTGAGATGTCCGGCCCGCCGTCCGCGACGGGGGCCGGTCAAGGTGCGCGCTGTGGCGGCCGTCGCCGGCTACGTCTTGCGAAACGCCCGGCTACTTTTTGCGAAATGCATCCAGTGTCACGACCTCGCCGCGTTTTTCCTCGCCCTTCTTGTCGCCGCTCTTCTTGTCGTCAGCGCCCGGGCGGACGGCGCCGGCGGGCGCGGCCGGCAGGGCCTCGACGACTTCGCCGGCCGGTTGCCGCTCTTCGCCCTGGGGCTGGAATTGCAGGGCGAAATTGACCGAGGGGTCGGCGAAGGTGGTGATGGCGGCGAAGGGGATGGTCAGCCGCTCATGCACGTTATTGAAGCTGAGGGTGACCGAGAACAGGTCCTCCGTCACTTCCAGCCCGAAAAACTGGTACTGGAGGACGATGGTCATCTCGCCGGGGTACTGGGTGCGCAGATAATCGGGTATTCGCACCCCGCGATGGGCCGTGCGGAAGGTGAGATAAAAGTGGTGGTTGCCCGGCAGGCCGATTTCCGACACTTGCCGCAACGCCGTTCGGACGACACCGCGCAGCGCGGCCTCGACCATCTTGTCGTATCTCAGCTGTTCCCGAGCCATTCCCGGCGTCATCCTTTGCACATTCGGGCGAACGCTCACACCCTAAACCGCGTCCGCGGATCGTGCAAGCCGATGATGAAGAGGACGCGAGTCGGGGGCTGCTGGCCCGTCGCGCTTTCGCCGCGGTGGGCGCGGCGTCTGATGGCGAATTGATGAGAGTGCGCGTGGCGCCCGCGATCTTGGCAGTGCAATATCCGGCTGCGACATCATGTCGCCGGTCAAACCGAACCATAGTCAAAGGACCGGGGGCAAGATCAGCTCCGCTCATAGCGGCAACATTGATGCACCGCACCAGCAAAAAAGTTTCAAATCAATGTCGAAGTTGTTTGACTCTTACTGATGCCACGGGAATCATGACGCCGCGTTGACGGTTTGAAGGTGCGGTGCGGAGCGTGGTGATGCGGAGGCTGATTATTGCCGCCCTGGTGGCGTTGCTGCCGCTGAGCGGATTCGCTCAGCAGGCGAAGGAGGCTCCCCAAACGGCCGTGGTTTCGGCGCTGCTGGGGATGAGCACGGAGCGGGTGGTGGCGGTCGGTTTCGGCGTCCTTGGCGGCGCCGTCGGCCTGCATACCCTGCTCGGGGGCACCGCCTGGACTCTGGCCGGTGCCGGCGTCGGGGCGATGTTCGGCAACTGGTGGTATATTCAGAGGCTCGATAATAAGAGAACCTCGGCGGTCTTGAGCAGAACCTGAGACGGTAGCCGGAAATCCAGCGCGATACGTCCAGACTAACAATAATAATAACAAGACAAACAATAAGAAACGCCCAAGAAGGAAGCAAAAAGGCGGCTCGCGAGAGTCGCCATTTTTGTTGAATTCGCCCCAAGCCCATGCCGCGGCATCGGGCCGGCGGGATGGCGGCGTGCCGGGACTGCGCGGTTGCGCGGCAGAAGCGCCGTGGCGGCCCCCAGACGCCTGACCGGCAGCGACAAAAAATTTGTTGCCAGAGGCCGCGGCGACGGCCCTAAATAGCCACCGAGCAATATGCCGGATGAGGCGCTGTCGCGGCGCCCTCCGCCGATGGTTGGTATCCCGAATCCATACGGGCAAAAAAACGCAATCCAGGGAGGTCGTCTACATGAAAACAGTAACGGTGATGGTCTTGGCCGGTGCTCTCGTTGGGAGCATTGCCTTTGATGCCCAGGCTGCCGATACCTTCAAACTGGCGATAACCGGTCCCTTCTCGGGCGGCTCGGCGCCGATGGGTGGTTCGATGCGCGATGGCGCCAAGCTCGCGGTGGCTCAGATCAACGAGCAGGGCGGCTTCGAGGTGGGCGGCCACAAGATGAAGGTCGAGCTGATCGAGCGCGACGACGAGGCGAAAAATGAGCGCGGCGCGCTGATCGCCCAGGAACTGGCCTCGCTGGAGGGGCTGTCGGCGGTGATCGGCTCGGTCAATACCGGGGTGGTGCTGGCCGGCGACAAGTTTCTCCAGGAAAAGAAGATCGTCAAGATCATCACCCCCGCCGCCGGTTCGGCCTCGATGACCCAGTGGGTCAATCCGCCGGCGCAGGACCTTTACATCTTCCGCTTCGCTGCCGCCGACGGCATCCAGTCGGCGATGGTGGTCGAGGAGGCGGGGCGGCTCAAATTCACCAAGGTCGCGGTGCTGCACGACGCCACCAATTACGGCGTTTCCGGCCGCGACGACCTGACCCGCCGCATCCTGGCCGAAGGCAAGATGACCATCGTCGCCACCGACAAATTCAATATCGGCGACAAGGACATGAGCGCCCAGCTGCTGCGCGCCAAGGCCGCCGGGGCCGAGGCGGTACTGATCTGGGGCATCGGGCCGGAACTGGCGGCGGTCGCCAACGACATGGCCAAGATCGGCTTCAAGGTGCCGCTGATCGGCGGCTGGACGCTGTCGATGTCCAACTTCATCGACAATGCCGGCAAGAACGGCGACGGCGCCATGATGCCCCAGACCTTCATCGAGGAGCCGGTGACCAAGGCCGCCACCGCCTTCATCGAGTCCTATCACAAGGCCTATGGCGTCTCCCGGATTCCCTCGCCGGTTTCCGCCGCCCAGGGCTACGATTCGGTGCTGCTGCTGGCGGCGGCGGTCAAGCAGGCCGGTTCGACCGACTCCACGAAGATCCGCGATGCCCTGGAGGATTTGCGCGAGCCGGTGGCCGGGGTCATCGCCACCTGGAAGAAGCCCTATGCCAAGTGGGACGCCGCCCATCCCGAGACTCATGAGGCGTTCCGGCGCGAGAACGTGATCATGGGCATGATCAATGGCGGTCACGTGGGCTTCGCCAATCCGGACGATCGCGCGCGGCTGGGCAATCGCTGACCGAACGGGCGCCGGTGGCCGCCTCGGATCCCCGGGGTGGCCGCCGGGTCGCGCGCTCCTCTTCTGGTCTCATGACCCTCTTTTGATGTTCCCGAGTCTCCGGACGATTCGCCCATGCAATGGATGATCATCGGTCAGATGGCTGTGAGCGGCGCGGCCATGGGCTTTGTCTACGCCCTGGTCGCCTACGGCTTCCAGATGACCTACGCCACCAGCAAGTCGATCAATTTCGGTCAGGGCGAGCTGGTGATGGTTTCGGCCTTCATCAGCCTCTCGGTCGCGGACATGGGCCTGCCCTATGGCGTGGTGGTGCCGGTCGGGCTGCTGAGCGGCGCCCTCCTTGGCCTGTTCGTCGAACGGGTGGCGGTGCGCTTCGCCCTGGTCCAGAAGACCGAGGGCTGGATTTTGATGACCATCATCGTCGGCCTGTTCGCCGTTTCCGCCGCCGAGAACATCTGGGGCAAGGATGAGCGGCCCTTCCCGACTCCGATCAGCCGCGAGGCCCTGGATATCGGCGGCGGCATCAGCGTGACGCCGGTCGAGCTGTCGGTGGCGCTCGGGGTCATTCTGGTGATGGTGCTGGTGGAAATCTTCCGGCGCTGGACCCTGCTCGGCAAGGCGGTGGACGCGGTGAGCGCCGACCGCGACGCCGCCGAGCTGATGGGCATTTCCGCGACCAACGCCATCGCCATTTCCTATGCCCTCTCTGGCGCGGTGGCGGCGCTGGCCGGGATTCTGGTGGCGCCGATCACCTCGGTCGGGCCGACCATGGCCTCGGCCCTGATCCTCAAGGCCTTTTCGGTCGCGGTCGTCGCCGGTCTGCAATCGGGCAGTGGCGTCGCCTTGGTCGGGATCAGCCTGGGGGTGCTGGAAAGTCTGGCCAGCTTCTATCTCGGTTCGGGGTGGCGCGAGACTCCGGGGCTGGTGCTGTTGATTCTCGCGCTCGCCCTGAAGCCCAACGGCATTTTCGGCACGGCGACCATTCGCAAGGTGTGAGCAGCCCCGATGTCCAAGCGTCTCGTCACGGAAGCCGGAACCTTTGCCCTGATGGCGGCGGTGCCGTTGTTCGTCGGCGGCAACGCCTACGGCATGGGCTTGCTGACCCTGGTGACCATTTACGCCATCGCCCTGATCGGCCTCGATGTCACGGTCGGCTATCTCGGACAGATCAATCTCGGACAAGCGGCGTTCATGGCGCTGGGCGCCTACGCCTCGGGACTGGCCGTCACCGGGCTGGGCTGGAGCATGGCGCCGGCGCTGCTGGCGGCGGTGCTGGTCGGCCTGATCGCCGGGGCTTTTCTCGCCTTGCCGGCGCTGCGGCTCGAGGGACCGCAATTCGCCCTGGCCACCCTGTCCTTCGCCTCGCTGGTGGTGATTCTGCTCAACGAGCTGGAGAGCGTGACCAATGGCGCCCAGGGGCTGTCGCTGGTCCGGCCGCTGCTGTTCGGGCTCAAGCTGACGCCGGCCGGTTTCTATTGGACCTGCCTCGGCCTGCTCGCCCTGTTGTGGATGGGCATGCGCAACCTGCTGTCCTCCCATTGGGGGCGCAGCTTCGAGGCGCTGCGCGACAGCCCGATCGCCACCGATGCCGTCGGGGTCTCGGTTTACGGGCGCAAGGTCGCGGCCTTCGCTCTCGGCTCGTCGCTGGGGGCGCTGGCCGGCGGGCTCTACGCCTTCGACTTCCAGTATTTGCAGCCTGACGGTTTCCGCTACGACCAGATGGTGATTCTGCTGCTCGGGGTGGTGCTGGGCGGGCGCAAGTCGCTGTGGGGCGCCTTTCTCGGCGCGGTGCTGATCGTGTTGCTGCCCAACCTGCTGTCGTCGCGCCCGGTGTTCGAGGCCATCGCCGCCATCGGTTTCCTGGCCTCGCTGGTGGCGGCGGGGCGGCGCTGGCGCGAGGAGGGCGGCTTGCCCTTCCAGGCCATCGCCCCGGTGGTCGCGACCGGGCTGATGGTGCTCGGCGGCTTCCTGGTGCAAAGCCTGGAAGACTGGCGCAAGGCGGTGTTCGCGCTGATTCTGTTCGCGGTGGTGGTCGGGTTGCCCGAGGGCGTGATGGGCTATGTCGGGCGGACGCTGGTCCGGCTGTTCGGGGGGCGCCGCCGGCCCTTGCCGCCGCCGGCGGCGCTCGACGCCGTGCTGCCGTTCCAGGAGAATCATGGCGCCGTGCCTCTGGCGGTCTCCGGCCTGTCCTGCCGGTTCGGCGGCCTGATCGCCCTGGCCGGGCTGGATCTGGAGGTGCGGAGCGGCGAGATTCACGGGCTGATCGGCCCCAACGGCAGCGGCAAATCCACCGCGATCAACGTCATTTCCGGGCTCTATCCGGCGGCGTCCGGGGTGGTGCGGCTCGATGGCCGGGTGCTGCCCGGCGGCAGCCTGACCCGCGCCGCCCGGGCCGGCATCGCCCGCACCTTCCAGAATCTGCAATTGTTTCTGGAGCTGACGGCGCTGGAAAACATCATGGTGGCGTTGCGCCATGTCTACCGCTTGCCGCTGCCGCTGATCATGGCCGGGCTGGGCCGGCGCGAGGAGGCGACGGCGCGCTCCGAGGCGCTGGCGCTGCTCACCCTGGTCGGGCTCGGCGACTATGCCGGGGTCAAGGCCGCGGATCTGCCCTATGGCACCCAGCGCTTTCTGGAAATCGCCCGGGCGCTGGCCTGCCGGCCGCGGCTGCTGATTCTCGACGAGCCGGCGGCGGGGCTGTCGTCGCCCGACATCAAGGTGCTGATCGGCATCATGGAGCGGATTCGCGAGCGGCGGATTCCGGTGATCCTGATCGAGCATCACATGGATATCGTGGCTGAGCTGTGCGACCGCGTCACCGTGCTCGATGGCGGCAAGGTGATCGCCACCGGCACGCCCGCAGAGATTCAAAATCATCCGGACGTGATTCGGGCTTATCTCGGCACCATCGCTGGCGAGCGGGCGGGCGGGAGCGAAACGGGGGCGCAGCCGTGCTGACCATCGAAAACCTGACGGCGGGATATGGGGCGAGCGCGGTGCTGCACGGCGTCGACCTCACGGTGGCCGAGGGCCAGGTCGTGGCCCTGATCGGCCCCAATGGCGCCGGCAAAACCACCCTGATGCGCACGATTTCCGGGTTGTTGCCGGCCCGCTCCGGCAGCATCCGCCTCGATGGCCGTGAGATCGCCAATGTTCCGGCCCACCGGCTGGCGCGGCTGAGCATGGCCCATGTTCCCGAGGGCCGGCGGGTGTTCGCGCCGCTGTCGGTCGAGGATAATCTGCTGCTCGGCGGTTACACGCTGCTGCCCAAGCTGTTCGGCTATGGCGGCAAGGCCCGCGCCGGGCTCGACCGGGTCTACGCCCTGTTTCCCAGGCTGCGGGACCGGCGCAAACAGGCCGCCGGCACGCTCTCGGGCGGCGAGCAGCAGATGCTGGCCATCGGCCGCGCCCTGATGAGCCGGCCGCGCCTGCTGCTGCTCGACGAGCCCTCGATGGGACTGGCGCCGGTGATGGTCCAGGAGGTGTTCGCGACCATCGCCCGCTTGCGCGCCGAGGGCACGACCATGCTGCTGGTCGAGCAATTCGCCGAGAGCGCCCTGGCGCTCGCCGATTACGCCTATGTCATGGAAGGCGGGCGGATCGCCTTTTCCGGCGCCGCCCGCGCGCTGGCCGAGGACCGCCGGGTGGTCGAAATCTATCTCAACGGTGGCAGTTGCACCTGACACGGACGGCCAAAAGCCGTCAGGCCTGGGCCTGATCCGCGCAGCGGTCGAGCCAGCGGGCGACTTCGGCGAAGGTGAGCTCGGCCGCCTGCCGGGCCTGCTCGCGCTCCTCGGGGCTTTCCAGCTCCTCAAGCCACGCCATGAGGCTGCGCCAATCGCGGGTCGGCTCGAGGTCCGGGGTGTCGAGGAAGCTGGCGCCCCCGGTTGTGGCGTCGAAGCCCAGGGTCCGCTTGACGTTGGCCGCCAGGGGACTGGAGCCGAAGTAGGAGCCGTCGACGACATAGCGGCCGCCGAGGAAGGCGGCCGGCGTCGTGTAGGATGCCATGTCGGTGAAAATCGGGCAGGTGGCGGGATCGACTCCGAGGGTTTCAAGGTCCGTCGCCAGGGGCGGCGCGCGGTGGGTCCGTCGCGGCCAGCGCTCGGCCAGCCGGCTGTCGCTGACGGCGTGGAGGCCGTAGAGGGCGCGCAAGGCGGTGATATATTGGGCCAGGGTGAGAGCGGGCGCCATCACCGGGGCCAGCAGGGGATGGCGATGCAACCGGTAGTGCACCTCGGTCGTGGCATCGCGCAGAAGTTTCCGAACCTGTCCCGCCATCGCCGCCGTCCTTATGATATAACACCCTTATAGTATGATACCACGCCCTGCCGACGAGTCCCGCTCGGCGGCACGAGGTCTGGAATGCGCCTCATTCCTGCGGTTGCTGCGCCTGCAGCGCGTGTTGCAGCACCGCGATGCCTTCGGGCGAGTGGGCGACCACCCGCAGTGCCGCGATCACCTGCTCGTCATAGCGGCTGGCGTTACTGGCCAGGATGTCGATCGCCTCGTCGGCGGTGATTTCCGGCCGGTAGGAGCGCGGTTCGACGCGGGCGCAGAAGACGTCGCAGGCGGCGAGAATGCGCGCCTCAAGGGTGATCTGTTCGGACTTGATGCCACGGGGATAGCCGCTGCCGTCGAGCCGCTCGTTCATCTGGTAGATCGCCTCGAACACCGGCAATTCGAAGTCGATGTTGCGCAGCACCGCCGCCGTGTGCTCGACATGGCCCTGGATGGTGCGGATTTCCTCCTGGGTGAGCCGGCCGGGCTTGTTGAGCAGGCTGCGGCTGATCGACAGCTTGCCGATCTGGGACAGGTTGGCCGCGATCTCGAGGGTGGCCACCTGCTGGGGCGTGGCGTTGAGCTGCCGGGCGATGCCGGTAGCGAAAACGGCCACCCGCTGTGAGTGGCCCGCGAGATAGGGATCGCGCAGTTCGATGGCGTGAACCAGCGCCAGCACCATCTGCTTGACCGCCTTTTCGCGCTTCTTCTGCTCCTCGACCAGTTCGGTGATGTCGCGGGCGACCGAGACGATGCCCTGAACCGTGTCGTCGCCGCTGCGGAAGGGAATCTTGGTCAACTGCATGTAGTGGAGGCGCGCGCCCAGCAGCAATTGCTCGTCGGAGGTGACCGCTTTGCCGGTGGCCAGCGCCTGCTCGTCGCTCTGGCGCAACCGGTGCGCGGCCTCCGGTCCGAACAGGGCGTCGTCGTCCATGCCGACGATGGCGTCGAGCGGCTGGTCGACGGCGCGGGCGAAGGCCGGATTGGCGTAGCGGTAGGAGCCGCCGAGATCCTTCAGGCTGATCAGGTCGACGATGGTGTTGTTGATGCTGTCGAGGAAGCGCTTCTGGGCCTTGAATTGCTGGGCCAGCGAGCGGAATTGCAGGGCGAGCCGCTGGTTGTGGACGCTGACCAGGCGCCACCAGAAGGCCCCCAGCGCCACCAGCACCACCACCACCACCAGGCCGACGAAGCCAAAAACCGTGCGGTTGTAGGACGAGACCTCGGCATAGGCCTGATCGGCGGCGGCTTCCTGGACAACCCACCACTCCAGCCCGGGCACTTTGACCGCAACGGCGTAAACCTGCCCGCCGCCGCCCAACGCCGGGCGCTCGACCAGGGCGGAGCGCGGGGTCGCGCCGGATGCGGCGTCGGTGAAGGGGACCGGGCGCAGCGGCGGCGTCGCCTTTGGCAGCACCTCTTCATAACCGTTGCCGAGTTTCTGGATCAGGCGCAGCTTTTCCCACGGCTCGGCCAGGGGCGAGGCCCCGAGAAAACCGGCGGCGCGGTCGCCGGCCGGCACCTCGAGCACCAGCACGGCCTCGGGCTTGGTCTTGTGGGCGTCGTCGTTGAGCGCGGGCGGAAAGATCGGCAGGGCGAGGTCGACGACCAACCCCTGGGGCGACAGGCGGGCGGGGCCGAACTGCGCCGCGGCCTTGGCGATCGCGGCGGCGCCGACCTGTTTCTGGTCCGGAGCGATCGGCGCCTTTTTGCGGCCGGCGGTGAGCACGACATCGCCGCGGCGATCGAGCAGATCGGCGCCATGCAGCCCGGCGTTGGCCACGAAGTCGGTCAACACATTGGTCATCAGGGGAATCTGCTCGGCCACCGTCGGCTGATCGAGCCCTTCGACGGCGGCCGGCGTCCGGCCGGCCGCCGGTGTCGCGGTGTGGCTGCCTTCGACGTCCTGGGCGAACAGGCGAAAGAAATCGCTCTGGGCGACCCGGTTGCCGAGCTGAATGGTGTCGTCGAGCCACGCCGTGACCAACTCGGAGCGGCCGGTGGCCAGAATCATCAGGCGCCGTTCAAGATCGGTGCGGAACTGCCGCTCCTTGGCCTGCATGCCGAACCCGACCAGCGCCGCCGCCGCCGCCAGGATGACCACGACGGCGACGGTGCCGAACAGCATGGTGCGGGGCGGCTTCGGGGTAAACTGCTTTGAGTCGGGTTCGCCCAGCAGCGAGTCGTCGGCTGCGGTGGCGGCGGTGGGTTCCGACATGTCTCAAATCCTCGCGTTCGTCGGGCCTATTTGGTCGCGATCGGCCCGATATGCATCCAGCGTGTGGTTTCATTGACTGAAAATTGCGGATCGTACTGTGGATAGCGGCTGTGGGACATCACCAGATTGGACAAATTGTCGAGCACGACGGAATCGGTACCGATACGGACCACCAAAACGGCGTGGCCAATATTACGGATGTGATCGGTAATGGCAACAATCCGCATGTCGTCGTTGGAAAAACCGAGTTGAAGCAGGGCATAAAATTTGGTGATGGCGTAATCCTCGCAATCGCCGGACCGGCTCATGAACTCGACCGGTGTCGCCCAGTAATCGTCGATGCCATAGTTTTCGAGGTCGGTTTTATAAGGCCACTTGTTGAAGAAGGCATTGACCGCCTTGAGTTTGGCGATGGGATCGAGCCCGGCGGCCTCGGTGGTGATCTGATTCCAGGGCTTGGAGGCGGCGGGATCGCAGGCCGTTGCCGACGCCGTGCAGCGTTTCAGCATATCCTTCTGGGTTTTCATCTTGTCGAGCACTCCCTGCCATTTGGGCACGGAGCCGATCGAGGGCGCGCGCATTTCGGTTTTTCCGAAAATGCCCGGGCGGGCGGTCTGGGCCTGACGGGCGATGTCTCCCAGCGATTGCCCCCAGCCCGGGCGCGGCGTGGTGAGCGCGAGCACGGCCGCCAGCACTGCCCAGAACGGCCGGGAGCCCCCCGGGCCACGACCTCGACGCTGGGTGTGCATCGGCTAGCGCTCCCGCAATGCCCGTTCCTGGGCTTTTTGGATGGCTCTGACGGCGTTGGTTGTTGACGGTCAGGCCAGCGCTGCGGCCATGACCTGAAACGGAGACACCTCGTCGCCCTGCCGCTCGACCATCCGGCGCCAGCCGAGATAATTGGACAGGTACTTGGTGGCGATCCCGCGA
>CAIOBP010000209.1 GCA_903856295.1 uncultured Rhodospirillales bacterium
ATTTCGCCGCGCAGCCGGGCCTCCCTCCGTTCTTCGGACGCTTACGCGTCCTCATCACTCCGGGAGGCCCGGCTGCGCAGTATCAGCAAGCAATTAATTTACAGAAGCTAGTATGCACAAACCGGGACCGCCGGACTCGACGCAGCGAATGCCGCGATAGCCGACCTTAAGCACGTCGTCGACCTCCAGGTCCTCGACCGAGCCGATCTCGGCGGCCATTTGCAGCACCGAGTTCTGGGCCTTGGCGTGCAGGATCAGCCGGGTCGAGTCCGCCTTGGGGTCGCAGCCGACGATCAGGATTCTCTGGCCCAGCTCGGCCAGCGCCGCCAGGGTGTTCTGGGAGGTGGTCGATTTGCCGATGCCACCCTTTCCGTAAAACGCGATCTGCCGCAGGTCACTCATTGTCTCCGCCTCCGCAATCCGGTTGCCCATCCGACCAATGTCGGTTGTCCAGGTAAGAGCAAGCGCCGTGCCAGCCGGGGGAAATCAATAAAATCGTTGATTATCATATAGATACGATAGAACCGACATCGGGGAACGCCGTGTCTGGTTTGCGACAAACCCGGACTTTGTCGGACATGGGGCCTTAACCATGGCTGCCGACGGCGCCACCTCGAGCACAAGATCGGCCCCCGAAAATGCTCGATGTGCCCATTTATTAGGCTCCCGACCCATGGCGGGGCAACGCGCCTGATATTCGAACTACATGTAGATTACCGCATTGCTACTGCTCAACATTCTTAAATACTTCACACCGAAGCCCCCGACGCATTAACACGAACGCTTAGATGTCTCATCGACATTATCCTTTCGGATAACACGCTATAATCAATAATACCTCTCATACAAGATTGACCTGTAAATATAAGATTGTATAATGGGCGAGCGTACCAAGGCAGCCCACCGGAGGCGGAGGCGCGTCGGCATGGCCGGAAGAGTCAACACCAGAGGGAGCGGCCCGGTTGCCCCATGAGCCCGCCAGGAGAAATCAAGCCAGGAAAATCCCAATAATATTTGTTGAACGGGAGACATAAAGATGAGCATCACCGCAGCGAACACAAAAATTCCAAGTTTGCTTGATCTGATCGATGATCCGGTCTGCTCTCTTTTGATGAAACGCGATGGCGTAACCCGCAACGAAATATTGAGCTTGATGCTGACGGTCAAACCTGTCGTGACCCACGGCCGGCACCGCAGCACGGTCAGGGATGGTGTGTGGCGGCCGGATATCAGCCAACGGCCAGGACTGCGCTTCAGAAGCGAAGGGGGGGCGCCATGCCAGGAAAGACGTTCCAATGGTTAACCGGATCGGCAAGCGCCCCGCCATCAAGCCAGACGTCACGGATGAAGAGCGATGACCGCCCCCACGGCCTGGAGCGCCGGCTGGTGGCCATCGTCCTGGCCTGCCTGCTGCTGCCGACGCTCACGGTGGGATGGATCGGCTATAGCGAGGCCTATCACAGCATCACCAGCGAAAAGATACAGAATGTCGGCATCGTCGCCGACGCCAGACACGACGCGCTGGTAACCATTCTCCAGAGAACACGGGCCAGGGGCGCGGCTTTTCTGTCGGATGTCAACAATTCGTGCCATGGCGGTGACGGCGCCCTGTCGGCTGCGTGCCTGACCGACGCCATGCAGTCCTTCACAAAGACCGAAAGAGCGCTTGGGGCCGTTCTGCACATTTCCAAGACCGGCCGCGACTTGGTCACAGGCGCCTCCGAGGTTCGGTTCGACGACTGGAAGCCGTTCCAATCGGGGCAGCTGGCGCGGTTCTCCGAACCGAATGTCGGCAACGACCGGACCTATGACGTCGTCATCGAGGATTATCGTCTCGGCTTGTGGCTGGCGGTAACCTTTCCCGTCAGCCTGATCCAGGGCTTGTTCACGAACTCACCCTATCTGGGACAATCGGGCGAGACCTTCCTGTCCGATGCCAGCGGTTTTTTCATTACCAAGGGCCGCTATCCCTCGGCCCAGGGCACCAGCCACCCGATCTCGGCCCATCCGATGCAGGCCTGCCTCGCCATGGACGACCGGGAAATCCTCGATCAGGATTACCGCGACGTCGCCGTCATCCATGGCTTCCGCTTCGTTCCGGAAATCGGCGGCGGCTGCATCATGGCCCATATCGATCAGGCCGAGGCGTTCGCGCCGTTGCGAACGCTGCAATGGCGCATGGCGACGCTGACCCTGCTGTTCATCGCGGTGGCGACCATGGCCTCGCTCGCCATTGGGCACAATATCGCGAAGCCGTTGGTCAACCTCACCCAGGCCATCCGGGAGATCATCAACGGCAACTACGATGCCCGCGTCGATGTTACGGGCAGCCGGGAAATCACCAATCTGGCCGAATCCTTCAACCGCATGGCCGCGCGCCTGCAACTGACGCTCGGCGAATTGAGGGAGCAGAAGGCCTGCCTTGAAGATCGCGTGAAAGAAAGAACCGCTGAACTGGAGACCGCCAACCGGCGGCTGGCCGCGCTCAGCATGATCGATGGCTTGACCGGGCTGGCCAACCGCCGCCAGCTTGATGAAGTGCTGGAATCCGAGTGGCGCCGGGCGGCCCGCCAGTGCCTGCCGCTCGCCCTGGTCATGGCCGACGTCGATCTCTTCAAGGATTTCAACGACCATTACGGGCATCAGGCCGGCGACGAGTGCCTGCGCCGGGTCGCATCGGTTCTGGCCGAGCATACCCAGCGGGCCGGTGAACTGGCCACACGCTACGGCGGTGAGGAATTTGCGATCATTCTGCCGGGGGTCGATTTGGTCAGCGCGAGCAGTTGGGCGGAAGAGGTGCGGCAGGCCGTGATTGATCTCGCCATTCCTCATGAACTGTCGAAGACCGGCATCGTCACCCTGTGCCTGGGCGTGTCCTGCCTGATACCCGACGCCTCCTCGAAGGTTTCCAACCTGATCTCGGAGGCGGACAAGGCGCTCTATCAAGCCAAAAGAGGGGGGCGGAATCAAGTGGTCGGAATGTGCCTCGACCGGTCCTGCCGGCCCAGACCGGTGCTTGTGCAGAATTCGAACCGGTCAGTCCCGGCGCTGGGGCAACCGTGCAAGCCGAGGTCCTGGTACAGTTGATGAGCCGCGCCCTCAATCGGACGCGGAAGCACGGCCTGAGCGGAGCGGCTGGCGGTGGGGGAAGCGTAGCGCACCGTTTTGCCGCTGGCCGGCCGGCCTCAGCCCGACTTCGAACCGGCCGTGGCCTCGGCGCCGGGCAGGCACTGGAAACAGCCCCGCTTGTCCCATTGCTCGGCCGCTGGGCACGGGCCGGAAACACGCTCTAAAATCAAATAGCTGGAGCAAGATTCTCGCTCTGGTCAGCAGTCGGTTCGATAGTCCCGCAGGTCCACCTGTGTGTCCGCGATCCGCCTTGCCTCGAGGAGGACCATCGGCAGTTGGTCGGCAACCTCGGCACAAACCGCGCTTGTAAGCCGAAGATCGCCGTCCTCGGCGGCTTTTTGCAGGGCCTCGGCGGCGGCGGCCAGTGATTTCGCGCCGATATTGGCGGCCACCCCTTTAAGATCATGGGCCTTTTTGGCGATATCGTACAGGGCGCCCCCGGCCAGCAGCTCCGTAAGCACGCCTGCGGCATCGCCATAGCTGTTCATGAACTCGACCATGACCAGCTTGAGCAGCTTCTGGTCGCCGATGGTTCTGGTGATGGCGTCCTTGATGTCGATGGCCACAAGGGCGGGTGCCGACGCCGGATGCTCCCGCCGGTAATGACGGGCGTGGCGGCTGATCGCCGCCGTCATCTGCGCCACGACGAACGGTTTGCCGATATGATCGTTCATGCCGGCGGCAAGGCATTGCTCGCGATCGGACGCCATGGCGTTGGCGGTCATGGCGATGATCGGCAACGCCGTCAAGCCGAGATCGCGACGGATCGCCCTGGTCGCATCATAACCATCCATGCCGGGCATCTGGATGTCCATCAACACGGCGTCGAACCGGGTCGGACCGGCGCTCAACACCTCCAGCGCCTTGATGCCATCGACGGCGATCGTCACCCCCGCCCCGGCGGCTTCCAGAATGCGGCGGGCGACCATCTGGTTGATGCTGTTATCCTCGACCACCAGCAGCGTGAGACCGGCCAGCGGCGCGCTCGGCGCGACTTGGACCGGCACCGGCGCGACACCGGAGGCCGGGCCGGAGCGGATTTCGCCGACGGCATCGAGCAGGCTCGACGGCGTCACCGGCTTGGTCAGAACCGCCCGGATCAGCGGTTCATCGCCGGAATCCCGCCGGACCCGGTCATATTCATAGGCCGTGACCACCAGGATCAGCGGAATGGTCTCCGGCGGCTGGCGGGCCTTGAGGTGGCGGACGATCTCGCGGCCGCCGATTTCCGGCATCACCCAGTCGAGCAACAGCAGATCGAACGGCACGCCGCCATGCGCCCGATCGATTTCCTCCAGCGCCTGCGCGCCGGACGCCGCCACCACCACCGTCCAGCCGAAGGACCCGATCATGGCGGCCATGATTTCCCGGGCGATCGGATTGTCGTCGGCGATCAGCACCTTGAGACCGCGCGGCACGACGGGCGACGCCATCGGCTCTCCGGCGGCATCCTGCGACCGGCCCAGCCGGATGGCGACGTGGAACGTGCTGCCCCGCCCCAGTTCGCTCTCGCACCAGATGCGGCCGCCGGCCAATTCGACCAAACGGCGACAAATGGCCAGCCCGAGCCCGGTGCCGCCGAAGCGGCGGGTGGTGGTGACATCGGCCTGGGAGAAGGCGTCGAAGATCACCTCCCGATGCTCGGACGCGATGCCGATGCCGGTGTCGCGGACGCTGAACAGCAAGTCGGCACACTCGTCATCGACCGCCGTCGCCCGCACCGACAGCACCACCTCGCCGCGCTCGGTGAACTTGATGGCGTTGCCGGCAAGGTTGGTCAGCACCTGCTGCAAACGCAGCGCATCCCCGACCAGGGACAGCGGCGTGCCCGGCCGGATGTCGAACAGAACCTCGATGTCCTTGTCGCGAGCATTGGCGGCGGCGATCACCGCCAGCGATTTCATCAGATCATCAAGCCGGAACGGCTCGATGTTCATGTCAAGCTTGCCGGCCTCGACCTTGGAAAGATCGAGAATGTCATTCAGAAGGCCAAGCAGGGACTGCGCCGAGATCCGGGTCTTCTGAACATAGTCGCGCTGATGCGGGCTGAGCTTGGTCTGCTCCAGCAGATAGGCCAATCCGAGAATCGCGTTCATCGGCGTCCGGATCTCGTGGCTCATGTTGGCGAGAAAGGCCGACTTGGTGCGGCTGGCGGATTCGGCGGCATCCCTGGCCACCACCAGCCTGCCCGTGGTTTCCTGGACCCGGTCGAGCATCCCGTCGAAGGCGCGGGCCAACTGGCCGAACTCGCTTTCGTCGGAGGAGCGCAGGCGGAACGCGTGATCGCCCGCCGCCACCGTGTGGAGCGCCCCGGTCAGCATCGCGAGCGGTTTCAGCACGGCCCGCCGCACCAGCACGATGGTCACCGCCGGCAACCCGAGCAGAATCAGGATGGAGGCGACGACGACGAACTCCCTCAACTGGTCAACCTGCCGCGTCCTGGCCAGCAGAGGCTGCGTCAACTCCTCGACACCGGCCGCCAGGGCGGCGCCGCGCATCAGGAACAGGCTGGTCATCTGACGCTCCCGCTCCTGCTGCAAAGGGTTGAGGTTTTTTTGCGCGAACACCGCCAGCAGCGCCTCGCACTCGCCGAGGCGGTTGAAGGCGTTCCGCCACTGCGCCATCGGCGCATCCGGCTGGAATTCGGGCGAGGCTCGCAGCCGGTCGAACAGCGGATGCAGCGCCCGCACCATCTTTTCCGCCTGAATCCGGGGCCGCTCCTCGCGATAGAGCGCGAATTCGAAGCCCACCGTCCGCAAATCGCCAACCTTGCCGCGAATGGCGTAAACGGTCTCGAGTTCGCTGGTGACTTCATCCTGAGCGGTGTTGGCCCACAGAATCAGCGCCGACAACAGCACACTGAGCCCAACGAACAACCCGGTGATAAGATAGGCGCGCTTCTGAAGAGACATGACGTTACCGAATGATGGTGACGGCCGAGGGCAGCACCACGTCGAGCACCGAGCTATCGAAATAGTCCAGATAGTTGGGCACCTTCCCTCCGCCACCGATGCCGTTGAGGATTGCCCAGCGGGCTTGGTTCTCCAGCGACACGATCAAGACCTGATCGAGGCTGAGCGCATGGCGATAATTATCCCACAACGACGCCATGACCGTCTCGTCGATCTTGAGCCGGCGCGCCGCCAGGGCGATCGCCTCGGCACGATGGCCGTGGATCCACTCGATCGTCCGCTCGGTCGCGCGCAACAGCCGTTGCGCGACGAGCGGGCGCTTTTGCACAAAATCCCGTCCCACAGCGAAATTGAAGGTCTCCTCATGGCGGTCTTTTTCATAAGGAATGAGCAGCGCCCGGTCCCCCAGCGCGGCCTGGGCGAAGTATCCATGGGGATCGAAGGCGGCGATCGCGTCGACGCGGTGATTGACGACGGCGTCGGCGGAGTCTCCAGCCGGCACATCGACCTCGATGATTTCGGACGGCGCCAACCCGAGATCGGCCAGCACCGAGTGCAAAAAGAACTGCGAGGTCGTCCCGGCCATCACCCCGATCCGATGACCGCGCATGTCCGCCGGGGCGCGAATGCCGTCAAGCCGGTCGGCCACCAGCCGGTAGGGCGTGTTGTGGGAGAAGGTGGCGATGACCACGAAGTCGCGCCGCTTGAAGCTCTGCATCACGATCGGGGTGTCGGCGACCGTCGCCACATCGACCTCGCCACGCAGCATGGCTTCGAGCGCCAATTTTCCGGCGGGCCAGGACTTGGTCGCGACATCCAGCCCCTCGTCCCGGTAGAAGCCTTTTTCCAGGGCGATGAGGGTCGGGATATCGCCAGCGTTCTCGGCGACGCCCAGAATAAGGCGCTCCGCTCCAGGTCCCGCCCAGGCCGCCCCGCCGGAGAGGCCGGCTAATAAGACCAGCAAACACAATACCGGTTTCATGATGCGACCTCCCTCGTTTCTTGGCCCTATCGATAAAGCTTCTCCCGCCCATCTTCAAGGAAACACGAGAGCAGGATGTGAAACTACCCGAGAGAAGGACCCGGAAACCGGAAACGACGACGGGCGAAACTTGCCGAAATCGGTGCCCGGTTCTGCTCCTCGAAGAGTTCCGCCAGCTTCTCGACCATGGCGCCGCCGAGTTGATCGACATCATTGATGGTGACGGCACGACGATAATAGCGGGTAACGTCGTGACCGATGCCGATGGCCAGCAGTTCCACCGGCGAATAGCGCTCGATATCCTCGATCACCTGCCGCAAATGCTTCTCCAGGTAATTGCCCGGATTGACCGAAAGCGTCGAATCATCCACCGGCGCGCCATCCGAGATCACCATCAGAACCCGCCGCTGCTCGGGCCGGGCGTGCAGGCGGCCATGCGCCCACAGCAACGCCTCGCCGTCGATGTTCTCCTTGAGGATGCCCTCGCGCAGCATCAGGCCGAGATTCTTGCGGGTCCGGCGCCAGGGAACGTCGGCGCCCTTGTAGATGATGTGGCGCAGATCGTTGAGCCGTCCCGGCTGGGCCGGCTTGCCGGCGGCCAGCCAGCGGGTGCGCGCCTCGCCGCCCTTCCAGGCCTTGGTGGTGAAGCCGAGGATTTCGACCTTGACGCCGCAGCGCTCCAGGGTGCGCGCCAGGATATCGGCGCTGAGCGCGGCGATGGTGATCGGCCGGCCGCGCATCGAGCCGGAATTGTCGATCAGCAACGACACCACGGTGTCGCGGAACTCGGTGTCGCGCTCTTGCTTGAACGACAGCGGCACCATGGGATTGACCACCACCCGCGCCAGCCGTCCGGCATCGAGGATGCCCTCCTCCAGATCGAAATCCCAGGACCGCTGCTGCTGGGCCATCAGCCGCCGCTGCAAGCGGTTGGCCAGCCGGGCGATCACCCCGTGCAGGTTCTTGAGCTGGGTGTCGAGCATCGCGCGCAACCGCGACAATTCCTCGGCATCGCACAGCTCGGCGGCGTCGATCTCCTGATCATGCTCGGCGGTGTAGATGCGATACGGATCGCGCTCCGGCTCCGGCGCACGCTGACCGGCCTGACGCCGCGGGCCGGAGGGCTGGGTTTCATCGGCGCAGCCGGCTTCCCCGCCCTCGCCATCGAGATTTTCGTCGTCCTCGGCCGAGGTCTCGGCCTTGTCCTCGCCGTCGGCCATCATGCCGGACAACGACTGGGCATCCTGTTCGCCGCTGTCGTCGGCGGCGCTGTCGCCGTCCTCGCTCTCGTCTTCCTGGCGCTTGGCGTCGTCGTCCTCGTCCGGGTCGGGACGGGGCTCGGGCTCGCCGCCGATCTCGAAGCCCAGATCGACCAGCAGCCGGCGCACGCCACGGGCATAGGCGTCCTGGTTCTCCAGGCGGGAGGCCAGACCGTGCCAGTCGGCGCCCAGCTTTTCCATCAGCCAGGGCCGCCACAGCTCCACCGCCGGCCGCGCCGGCTCGGGCACCGGACGACCGTGAAGAACCTCCCAGGACAGCGCCCGGAGAATCTCGGCCAGCGGCGCCTGCTCGCGCTCGGTGACCTTGTCCAGCCCCTGGCGCTGGCAGCGCTCGACCATCGCGGCGCCGAGATTGGCGGCGACACCGGGCATGTCGCGCGCGCCCAGCGCCTCGCAGCGCACCTGTTCCAGGGCGTCGAAGACCATGCGCGGCATGTCGCCGGCCGGCATGCGGTTGGCGTGAATCACCGGATCGTGGTGACGCAGCCGCAAGGCCACGGCGTCGGCGCTGCCCCGCGCCGCCGCCACCGCCGCTGGATTGAGATCGCGCGGCGGTGGTGGCACCCGCACGCGCAGGCCGATCACCGCCGCCGGCTCGTTGCTGAACCCGACCTGAATGTCCTCACGCTCGGCCAACGCCCGCACCACCGCCGCCGTCGACCGCTTGAACACATCCAACGGGCTTTCCGTTTCGTTCACCGGACCTTCCCCATCTTCCGAGCCTCGACCAGTTCACTCAGTTGCGCCAGCCCGCCCTCGATCCCCGCGACCTCCTGGTCGTAGGTGCGGGCGAGTTGGTGCCAGCCGCCAATCAGACGCAACAGCTCCGGCGCATCGGCGCGACCGGACGCCGTGGCCAGACTCTCCCCGAACACCCCAGCCAGCCGCCGCCAGTCGGCGCGGAACACCGCCGCGCCGCCGGCATCGTCCAGCGCCCCGGCGGCGAGCAGCGCCGGCACCACCAGCGTCAGCCGGCCGAGCACATCCTCGGAACCGCCGGCATTCGACGCCACCCGCTCGCCCAGACAGGCGCAGCAGGCCGAAAAATGACCGAGCAGCGCCTCGGCCACCGGTCCAGACCACCCCTGATCGCGCAACATCAGCGCCACCGCGCCATATTGCCGGCCGGCGTGGAGCGCGGTCAGCGGCACCAGATACACCAGTTCCGAACATCCCGCCCCGCCCACCGCCGCCCCGGAGCGCTCCAGCACCCCGCGCATATCCCCGACCGCCTGGGCGAGACGGCCGGCGGTGGTCTCGGCATCGGCGACGCAGGCGGCAAGCAGAGCGGAACAATGCTCGACCACCGCCAAATATTCGAGCACAAAAACCAGGAACGGCCGTCCCAGTGGCACCAGCGTCCGCACCCCCGGAACCTGCCGCCGGGCCTCGGCCAGCCGCTCGCGGTTGAGCCGTTCCAGAAAGGCCGTCAGGTCGCCATCGCCTCCGAGCAACCCGCCCAGCACCCGAAGCGCGGCGTCGCGCATCCGCCGCTGCCCGGCCAGCGCCTCCGGGCTCCGGAGCACCTCGTCGAGCAGGGTGTCGGTCGCCCAGGCATCGAGCGCGCCCTGGACCCCGGCCGTGAGCCCGGTGAAGGCCGAAGCCTCAAGCGCCGCCCACAGACCGGCAAGATCGGCGCGCCGCACCAGCCCCGGAACCGGACGCGGACACAGCAGCAGCACCGGATCATCCGCGGCCAGCACCGGAGCGAACAGAGCGGTGAACAGCCGTCGCGCCCGCTGGGGCCGCCGCAGGTTGAGATAGTCGACGATGCCCGCACCGCCCCCGGACGGACCGGAAGCGACCGGCCGCCTGAAACGGCTCAGCAGGTCACCGAAAACTCCCACGCTCGCTCCTTGCGCTCACACCAGCGGCTCTCACACCAGCGTCGCCTTGATCCCGGTTTCGGGCAGTTCGGTGCCGAAGCAGCGCTGATAGTATTCCGCGATGGTCGGCCGCTCGGCCTCGTCGCACTTGTTGAGAAAGGTCACCCGGAACGCGAAGGCCAGATCCCCGAAAATCATGGCGTTTTCCGCCCAGGTGATCACCGTGCGCGGCGACATCACGGTTGAAATGTCGCCATTGATGAAGCCGGCGCGGGAGAGATCGGCCAAACGAACCATCGCGGCGATCTGCTCGCGCTTCTTGGGCGTGTCGGCATAACTCGGGACCTTGGCCAGCACGATCCCGACCTCTTCCTTGTGGGGCAGGTAATTGAGGGTGGCCACGATGTTCCAGCGGTCCATCTGACCCTGATTGATCTGCTGGGTGCCATGATACAGCCCGGTGGTGTCGCCGAGACCGATGGTGTTGGAAGTGGAGAACAGGCGGAAGGCCGGATGGGGCCGGATCACCTTGTTCTGATCGAGCAGGGTCAGCTTGCCCTCGACCTCTAACACCCGCTGAATCACGAACATCACATCGGGCCGGCCGGCGTCATACTCGTCGAAGACCAGGGCGCAGGGATGCTGAAGCGCCCAGGGCAGAATGCCCTCGCGGTACTCGGTGACCTGCTTGCCATCCTTCAGAACGATGGCGTCCTTGCCGATCAGATCGATGCGGCTGATGTGGCTGTCGAGATTGACCCGGATGCACGGCCAGTTGAGCCGCGCCGCCACCTGTTCGATGTGGGTCGACTTGCCGGTGCCGTGATAGCCCTGGATCATCACCCGCCGGTTATAGGCGAAGCCGGCCAGGACCGCGAGCGTGGTGTCGCGGTCGAAGCGGTAGGCCTCGTCGAGAACCGGCACATGCTCGGTCGCCTCGCCGAAGGCCGGAACCTCCATGTCGCTGTCGATGCCGAAGACCTGACGTACCGAAACCTTGATGTCGGGCACGTGATCGAACTTGGCCGTGCTGCCTTGACTAACCATCGGACTCATCACTCTTTCGTCAAAATCGCGTTGGTGGAAACCCCTCGCCTAGCGGCCATGGCTGGCCTTGAGGGTGGTATAGGCCAGATTGATGCGTTTCAAACGTTCTTCCGCCGCCTTGTCGCCGCCATTGGCATCGGGATGATTGGCCTTGGCCAGCTCGCGGTAGCGCGCCTTGATCTCCAGGAAGGTCGCGGTGCGCTCCAGACTCAGCACTTGCAGCGCCTCATCCTCGGGGCTGGGCGGCCCCGCCGGACCATGGGGACCGCCATGACCATCGCCGCCCGCCGATTCGCCGCCGGAACGCCCGAAGGGATAGCCCTGCTCGGCGAAAACCCGGTCGCGCAACTGCTGATCGAGCCGCCAGCTGCCCAGTGGCCAGGACGGCCGCTGCCACGTGGTGTCCGAGCGCATCTCGGATTCGATCTCGGCCATCGACATGCCGGCGTAGTAATCCCAGGCCCGGTTGTATTCGCGGACATGCTCGAGACAAAACCAATAATACTCGCGCAACCGGTCGCGCCCCTTGGGCGCCGGATAATCGCCCGCGGCCACGCAGCCCGGACATTCGCAGGCGCGCGGTGGCGGCGGTTCCCCGAGAGATCGGGCGAGAAAGGGGGCATCCGGTCTCGGCATCGTGCGATTATCGCTGCTGACGGCAGTCCTGACAAGCACCGGCTGGCTTGACGCGGCCATGCGACAGCCGTCATTTTCATTTCGCACACCTCCATCCGCACAGAAAGGCCGGCTCCGTGACCGTCGCCGACACCATCCACCGCAAACTCACCGCGGCCCTGAGCCCGTCCCGACTGGAAATCATCGACGACTCGGGGCGCCATCAGGGCCATGCCGGAGCCCATCCCGAGGGCGAAAGCCACTTTTCGGTCACCGTGGTCGCCGCTGCCTTCGACGGCCTGGCCCGGGTCGCCCGGCATCGCCTGGTGTATTCTGTGCTCGCTGAGGAGCTGGAAGCCCGCGTGCACGCCCTGCGCCTGAAGACCCTAACCCCTTCTGAAGACGCCTAGAAACAACCACGCCCCGGAGCAGCGAAGTAAAGAGCCGGCATGCATATGTAATAGTTCCGGGAAATACCGCTGTACTCAGTGAGCGGTTGATAATCTCGAAATTTCGGTTAAACTTGCGGATATGGAGATTGCGAAGCTTGGCTCGCAAGTGGGTCGGCGCGGCCCCGACGGAGCCAACCTTGTCAGGAAAGTTTACGCATGTCGCAGAACACGCCCTGCCCTTCCGGGAGCGCCATGGCCGGCCCCGAAACTGATGGCGCCGCCGCCGACAAGGCCAAGAGCGAACCCCGCGGGCAACGCTCTCACAACGTCGTCAAGAACGGCAAGCGGACCAGCATCCGTCTCGACCCGGACTCGCTGCTGGCGCTGCAGGACATCGCCCGCCGTGAGCACGTCAAAGTGAATGACATCTGCACCCAGGTCGAGGAGCGCCGGCTCGGCAGCGACCTGACCTTTTCCGCCGCGATCCGGACCTTCATGCTGTCCTACTACAAGGCGGCCGCCACCGAGGAGGGCCACGAGGCGGCCGGACACGGCCAGCCACCCTTGCGCATTCCCCTTTTCAAGCCCCAGAACAGCCCCGGCTCCGCCCCCGACAAGCCCGGAAAAAAGCGCGGCCGCCGGGCAAAAGCCTCGAAGTCCGCGCTCAAACAGCCGGAGACGGCGACACAGGATTTGTCGGCAGGCTGACGATCACGGTGGTGCCGACATTGAGCTTGCTCTCGATGCGCACCCCGCCGCCATGCAGCTTGACCAGGGCGTTGACCAGCGCGAGCCCCAGCCCCGTGCCGCCGGCGCTGCGGTTGTAGCGGTTGTCGGCCTGCTCGAACGGCTCCAGCACCCTCTCGATCTTATCGTTGGCGATGCCGACCCCGGTATCGGCGACCAAGATCCGCACCATCTCCCCTTCGAGCGCGACCCGGATATCGATCCGCCCGCCATCGGACGTGAACTTGACGGCGTTGGACAGCAGGTTGAGCATGATTTGCCGCACCGCCCGCTCGTCGGCCCACATCATGGTCAGGTCCGGTTCCACCTCCAGCGCCAGCACCAGATTGCGATTGCCCGCCCGGCCGCGCGCCTGACGCACGCAGGTGGCCAGCAGATAGTGCGGATCGAACGCCACGATATCGAGTTCGAACTTGCCGGCCTCGATCTTCGAAAGATCGAGCACGTCGTTGATCAGTTCCAGCAGATGCCGGCCGCTCTGGCAGATGTCGCCGGCATACTCGGCGTAATCGGGCACCCCGACCGGCCCGAACAGCTGGTCGCGGATGATTTCGGAAAAGCCCAGGATCGAGGTCAGCGGCGTGCGCAACTCGTGACTCATGGTGGCCAGGAAACGCGACTTCATGACGCTGGCGTGCTCCGCCGCCGCCTTCGCCGCCCGCAACTCCTCGTTGGCGCGGCGCCGCTCGGTGACATCCTCGGCGATCCAGATCACCCCGCGCGAGGAGTCGGCGGCACTGACCGCGCGGCCGGTCAGGCTGCACCAAATTCTCTGACCGTCCTGGCGCTTCATCAGGTGCTCGCCGCGATAGGTGCGCCCCTGGCCCATGACGGCGTAGGCCCGCCGCCCCATATCCTGAAAGTCTTTCTCATTGGCATAGAGGATACGCGATGAACATCCCGTCAGATCGGCAGCGGAATACCCAAATATTTCGGCGAACATCGTGTTGACGCGCAGGAAAAGACGGTCCCGCATGAAGGTAATACCAATCGTCGAATGCTCGAAGATCAGCTCCTGCTCTTCCAGCGCCCGACGCATCTTCGCTTCCATGCGATTGCGTTCGGTGATGTCGCGCACCAGGGACAGCAGATAACTCTGACCATCCAGCTCGATGGTCTCGCACGAGGCCAGGATGGTGAGAATGTCGCCCGAGCGGGTGCGGAACCGGCTCTCGAAATTGGAAACCCGGCCATCGCACCGCAAACTCGCAATCAGGCGCTCACGGTCCCCCCGATCGGTCCACAGGCCGATCTCGATGGAGGTCCGCCCGATCACGTCTTCACGGGAAAACCCCAAGGTGCGCTCGAACGCCTCGTTGACGTCGACATAGCGCCCTTCGTCGAGCGAGCTGATGGTGATGATATCGGGGCTGTTGCGGAAGGCCTTGGTGAATTTCTCCTCGGAAAAGCGCCACAGGCTCTGCCGGCACAAATTGCCCGACGGCATCCCCTCGCGCCAAGCCAATGCCAACACGCCGTCGACCGCCACCACGCGCTCGCGCCAAACCCCGGAGTAATCTTCGAAACTGCGCTCGGCCGCCCCCCCGTCGCGCAAAACCCGGCTCAGCACCTCAAGCACCTCGACCCGCCAAGTCCGGGGCAACACCGCCGCCAGCGAAACCCCGGTCAGGTCGGCGGCACTCCGCCCCAGCAGCCCGGCAGCGGCCTCGTTGGCCTCAAGGATCGTGAAGCCAGCCTCGCCGACATCCAGCCCCGCCGCGACCGGACCCACCGCGATCGGGATCACCAGCACCAGCGGATCCATGCCGGCCGCCAGCACCGCCGCCAGCCGCCGCGTCACCGCCTGCTCCCCCCCGCTCAGGTCCATGCCCGGCCGCCTTTGATTGCCCGATGAAGGTTAACCACCTCATGCCGGAGCGGTCAACCCGGATATTCGGTCCCCGCCCCGTCACGCTCACGGCGGATTTGGACCGGTGTAGTGATCGGGCCAATGCTCGCGGACATAAGCGCCGTTGGTGTCGAAGACATGACAGACGTCGAGCAGCACCGGACGCTCGACCGGCCGTTCCTCCGGATGGTCCTTGGTCCGCTCGGCCTGTTCGCGGGCGATGACCGGATAGATGGTCTGAAAGGCGGTGGTGGCGATCGGCCCCAGCAACTCGGTCAGGTGGGTGCAGCCCCGAACACCGCCCAGCCGCTCCTTGATCGCCCGGTTCCAGCCGGCGCCCATGGTCAGGCCGACCAACTGCTTGTAGTCGGCGGCCACCGAGCTGCACACCGCGAAAGGCGACTTCTCGGTCAGTGCCTCGATCTCCACCACCTCGAAGGCATCGGTGACCGTGACCCGCATCCACATGCCGTGAACCGGATCGCCGGGCTCGATATCGCCCCGGCACGAGGTGTGAAAACAGTAGCTCTTGACGTCGGTGAGGTGGCCCTCGATATCCCACAGCCCGTCATCGCGCCGGTAACCGTTGCAGACCACCCGGCGGGTGTGAATATGGGCACGAGGCGCGGTGGGCGCGGGAAGAGGCGACATCGGAACTCCGCACAAACAAGGATCACACCCCGAAAAGCCACCCGGCTTCCGGTCGGCGGCTCACGGCGGGGTCAGGCGCAACGAGGTGATCTGGTGGCGCTGGCGTCCGAGAATCTCGAATTTGAAGTCATAAAAAACAAAGGTCTGACCGACATCGGGAATCCGCCGTGCTTCGTTTAGCACGAGACCGGCGATGGTCGATGCGCGTTCATCGGGTAGCCGCCATTCGAATTCGCGGTTGAGATCGCGGATGGTCACCCAACCATCGACCACGTAGGAGCCGGAGGGCTCGGCGGTGACCCCCGCCACCTGGGCATCGTGCTCGTCGGCGATGTCGCCGACGATTTCCTCCAGAATGTCCTCGAGGGTGACCACGCCCATCAGGCTGCCATACTCGTCGACCACCAGGGCGAAATGCTCGCGGCGCTGCCGGAACGCCTGGAGCTGGTCGAACAGCGTCGTGGTGTCGGGCGCGAACCAGGGCTTGTGGGCGATGGCCAGAATATCCAGCTCCGCGAGATCGCCGCCATGGGCGTGAACCTCTTTCAGCAACGCCTTGGCATGGAGCACGCCGATGATGTTGTCGGGCTCGCCCTGCCACAACGGCACCCGGGTGAAGGCGCTGTCGAGCACGGCGTCGACGATCGCCGAGGGTGGCAGCGCCGCATCGATCATCACGACATTGCGCCGGTGGGTCATAATCTCGCCGACTTCGACATTGGTCAGATCGAGGATCGAGCGCAGCATCGCCCGCTCCTCCTTGATCTCCTCCTCGGTGTCGACGCCCCGGTGCAACTCGATGGCGCCGCGCAACTCCTCCTCGTTGGAGGCCAGCCCCTCGGTATGGACCACGACGCCGAACAAGCCGAGCAAGTGCCGCACGATCCAGCTCACCGAGGTGGTGACCGGAATCAGCACCGTCACCACCACCTGCACCAGCGGCGCCAGCAGCAGAGCCGAGCGGTCGGCGTAGTTGATGGCGTAGGTCTTGGGCATGACCTCGGCGAAGATCAGCACCAGCACGGTCATCAGCACCGAGGCGTAGATCACGCCGGGATCGCCGAAGATGCCGATGGCCAAGCTGGTGGCCAGGGCCGAACTCAGGATGTTGATCAGGGTGTTGCCGAGCAGCAAGGCACCGATCATGTGCTCCTTGTGCTCGCGCAGGCGGTTGACCAGCCGCGCCCCGCGACTGCCCTCCTGCTCCAACTGGTGCATCCGCGCCCGTGAGGCGCCGGTCAGCGCCGTTTCCGCTCCGGAAAAGAACGCCCCCAACAGCAGCAGAACCACGATCACCCCGACCGTGATCCACATCACCATGTCCATCGTCTTTCAGCCCGCTCCCGGCCCGCCTCTGAACCGAGGCTCAAGCATAGCGGCCCGGGCCGCGGGGAGCAATGGGCGAGCGCTATTTTACGTATGCACGAAATCTCTTGACCCTCCCCATTATTGTACACACAATAATGGCATGAGGATTACCTTCGACCCGGTGAAACGAGATGCGACGCTGAACGCACGCGGACTGGATATCGCCGATGCCGGCTTGGTGTTCTCCGGCCTCACCGTGGACATCCCGGACGAGCGGCAGGAGTACGGCGAACCCCGGGTGATTTCGGTCGGGGCATCTGCGGGACCGCATGGTGATCGTGGTCTGGACACCGCGTGACGGCGCGCGGCGCATCATTTCGATGAGGAACGCCAATGAGCGGGAGCAAGCACGATTTGAGCGGCGGCTTGGCACAGGCTGACGCCCCCGTCATTCCGCCCGAGGACTATGACGAGATTCCGGAAGTGACCGAGGAGATGTTCGCCCGCGGACAACTCATGCGCGCCGGCCGCCCGGTTCGGCTGGGCAGACCGCCCAAACCAGTCGTCAAAAAGCCGACGACGATCCGCCTCGACCCGGATGTGCTCACCTACTTCAAGAGCACGGGGCCTGGATGGCAATCGCGAATCAACGAGACCCTGCGCAAGGCGGCGGGGCTGTGACCGTACTCCCCGTACGCTTGCCGAAATGGCGAGGATCGCCCCAGCTGTTCCAGCCGACCCGGCGGCCGCAGGCCAGCACGCTGCGCTCCAGCCCCTCGCGGGACTGGGCGGGGACCTGATCGATGCCGGGCTTGCCCTGATAGAGCTGGTAGTTCTTGCGCATTTCCTGGGGCGTGAGATTGGGCATGGCGACGTTGGCGCCGAAGGCGATGCCACGCTCCCGGCCATTCTTTGCCAGAGCTTCGAGGGCGGTGGTCGAGGCGATGTTGACATCGCGCAGCGCGAGCCGGGTCACCGCGATCATCTTGAGCGCCAGTTGCAGCAGCGGTTCGGACTCCATCATGCCGGCATCGAACATGGCGCTGCCCGAGGCGACGATGTACGGCCCCATGCCGATCATATCGATATCGCGGCTGGCGAAGAAGCGGATGTCGGCGGCGAGATCGGCCAGGGTCTGGCCCGGCAAACCGATCATCACCCCGGTGCCGACCTGATAGCCGGCCTCCTTGAGATCGTCGAGCGCCCGCGTCCTGCTCTCGAAGCGCTGGCTGCCGGGATGAATGCGCGCGAACAGCTCGGAGTTGGCGGACTCGATGCGCAGCAGGTAGCGGTGGGCGCCCGCCGCCTTCCAGCGCCGGTAGGTCTGAAGGCTCTGCTCGCCAAGGGACAGGGTGATGCCCAGCCCCTGGGGCAGCGCCGGCGAAACCGAGCGCGCCTTGATCTCGGCGACGCACTCCTCGATGAAAGCGATGTATTTTGCGTCGCGCCGCTCGCCCGATTGCAGCACGCAGGAGCCGAAACCGGCCTGCCCCGACCATAAGGCGGCCTCGACCACCTCCTCTTTGCTCAGACAATAGCGCTCGACCTCGCGATTGCCCTTGCGAATACCGCAATAATGGCAATCGAGCGCACAGATGTTGGAAACCTCGACCAGCCCACGATAATGGACGGTATCGCCGACCTCGGCGGTGGTCAGGTCGTAGGCGGCCTGGCGCAGCGCCTCGATCTGCTCGGGATCGGTGAGCGACAGCAGGCGCAGCAGGTCGGTGCCGGAAAAGCTGGTCTGGGCCAGCAGCGACGCGAGATCATTCATGCTCCAGCCCTCCGGGCGGCCATGCTCCAGCCCTCCGGGCGGCCATGTACGCCTCGTACGCCGCCGGGAAAGGCTGCAAGGCGCGCTCGAAAATGCCGAGGCTGAAGGCGATGGTCAGGCCGTAATTGGTGATCGGCACGCCGGCCGCCTTGGCCTTGAGAATGCGGTTGAGCATCTCCTTGCGGTTGAAGGAGCAGGCGCCGCAATGGATGATCAGCTTGAACTCCGACAGATCGGCCGGATAATCCTTGCCCGCCATCACCGTGATATCGAGCTTACCGCCGACATACTGGGTCAGCCAGCGCGGAATCTTGACCCGGCCGATATCCTCGCCGATCGGATGGTGGGCGCAGGCCTCGGCGATCAGCACCTTGTCGCCGGCCTTGAGGCTGTCGATGGCCATGGCGCCCAGGGTCTGGCTGACCAGATCGCCCTTGAAGCGCGAAAACAGAATGGAAAAGCTGGTCAGCGGCACCTCGGGCGGGGTGTCGGCCGCGACCTTGAGGAAGGCCTGGGAGTCGGTGACCACCAGCTTGGGCGGACTTTTCAGCTGGTCGAGCGCCGAGCGCAGCTCCCGCTCCTTGACCACCATGCAGTAGGCGTCATTGTCGAGCAGGTCGCGGATCGACTGGACCTGGGGCATGATCAGCCGGCCCTTGGGCGCCTCCTTGTCGATCGGCACCACCAGCACCGCCATGTTGCCCGGCCCGACCAGATCGCCGACGATATCCGGGCTGGCGATGAAATCGGCCGGGGCGTGATCGACCAGAGCATGGCGCAGATCGAGAATCCCCTCCCCGCGCGCCGCCGCCATACGCAGGTATGGCAGCTTGGCATCGGCCAGCGCCGCCAGGATTTCCGCTGGCGGCTCGGCAAGGTCGCACTTGTTGAGCACCACGATCACCGGGGTCTTGCGCTCGGCCAGGGCCTCCGCGATGGCGCGCTCGTACGCGCCCCAAATGCCATCGGTGACGATGATGCCCAAATCCGTACGCTCGAAGGCCGTACGCGTCTTGGCTACCCGCAACGCGCCGACCGTGCCCTCGTCGTCGATGCCCGCCGTGTCGATGAACACCACCGGGCCGATGGGCAGCAATTCCATCGGCTTCTCCACCGGATCGGTGGTGGTGCCGGCGAATTCCGAAACGATGGAAACCTGCTGCCGGGTAATGGCGTTCAGGAGGCTCGACTTGCCGACATTGCGCCGGCCGAAGATGCCGATGTGCAGGCGCAGGCTGCGGGGGGCGTTTTGCATCATGGTTTGACTTCCGGACTGCCAAGGCGGCACACCGCCTCGGGAGAGATAAGGGCCTCGAAGGCGCCGTCGTCAAGCAGGCCGCCCTCGATGACGAGAGAACGGATCGAACGGCCCGTACGTGCCGCCTCGGCGGCCACCCGCCCGGCCGCCTGATAGCCAAGGGCGGGCAGCAGCGCCGTGGCCACCGCCGTCGCGCCCTCGACCGTACGCTTGCAGCGTTCGGCATCGGGCTCAAGGCCGTCGACGCACAGCCGGGCGAGTATGTCACAAGCATTCGCGAGTAAGTCGACGCTGGTCAGCAGTGCGTCGGCGATCAACGGCAGGAAGGGGTTGAGTTCCAGCGAGCCCATGGACGCGGCCGAGGCAATCGCCTGATCGTGGGCGCAGACCATCAGCGCCGCCTGGGTCACCGCCTCGGGGATCACCGGATTGACCTTGCCCGGCATGATGCTGGAGCCGGCCTGCCGCGCTGGCAGGCGGATTTCACCGAACCCGGCATCCGGCCCCGAAGACAACAGGCGCAAATCCCCGGATATTTTTATGAGATTGACCGCGCAGGCTTTCAGAATTCCCGACACTTCCACGAACACGTCGGCGTTCTGGGTCGCCTCGACCAGATTTTCCGCCCGCGCCAGCCCGACCCCGGAAATCTCGCGCAAGGTATCGACCACCCGGAAGATGTACTGGCGCGGCGCCGCCAGCCCGGTGCCGATGGCGGTGCCACCGAGATTGACCACCCGCAACCGCTCGACGCATTTGTAAACCCGCCAGCGGTCACGGTTGACCGCCTCGGCGTACGCCCCCATTTCGCGGCCGAGGGTGGTGAGGACGGCATCCTGGTACTGTGTACGCCCAACCTTGACCACCCCTTCCAGCCGCTTTTCCTGGGCCTGAAAACTCTCCTGGAGCCGGACCAACCGTTCCTCGAGCCGGCCGATGCCCTTGATCGCCGCCAGCTTCAGCGCCGTCGGATAGGTGTCGTTGGTCGACTGATAGCGGTTGACGTCGTCGAGGGGCGAAATCAACTCGTACCGCCCCGGCGCCTCGCCGAGCAGCAGCAGCGCCCGGTTGGCGATCACCTCGTTGACATTCATATTGAGGCTGGTACCGGCACCGCCTTGCAGGGCGTCGACACCAATGTGCCGGTCGAGCAGTCCCTCGGACAGCTCGAGGCAGGCGCGCTCCATGGCCTCGGCGCGCTCCGGGGCATCCCGCCAGCCGCCAAGGCCGCGAATGGTCCGCAGCGCCGCCAGCTTGACTTGGCCGAAGGCGCGGATCAACCCGCCATGGACCGGCCGCCCCGAGAGCGGGAAATTCTCCAGCGCCCTCAGGGTATGAATGCCGTGGAGGCAATCAGCCGGCAGGGCACGCGCCCCGAGTTGGTCGCTCTCGGTGCGCGTGCCGATCCCCGTCAAGGCCCCGGCCTCAACGCCGGCCTCAACGGTAGACGTCACGCTTGCCTTCTTTGACCTTGCCGACCATGATTCTGGAATGCTTGGCCGGAGTCTCGGCCATATCATTGATGAAGGTCTCGATGGCCTTCTCGCCGATCGCCCGTGACTCGTCGGTGCCGTAATCCATCAGATATTCCTGGAAGGTCGAGGCGGCGTTGGGGTCGCAATGGGCCTTGATGTCGCCGGGCTTGGCCATATCCATGAAATCGGCGCCGGTCCGGCCCAGGCGATAGCAACCGGTGCAGAAGGACGGCACGTAGCCGAGGCTGGCCACGTCGCAGATCACCTCGTCGAGATTGCGGTGATCGCCGAGGGAGAACTGGCTGGCGTCCTCGCGGGCGCTCTCGGCATAGCCGCCGGGATTGGTGCGGCTGCCCGCGGAAATCTGCGACACGCCCAAGGCAAAGGTCTCGCGGCGCAGATTGGCGGTCTCGCGGGTCGACATGATGATGCCGGTGTAGGGCACGGCGATGCGCAGGATGGCCACGATCTTGCGGAAATCCATGTCGCCCACCGGATGGGGCGGGTGCTCGGCGATCGAAGCGCCGGTCGCCGGCTCCAGACGCGGCACCGAGATGGTGTGAGGGCCGACGCCGAACGCCGCCTCCAGGTGGCGAATGTGCTGCATCAGCGCCAGCATCTCGAAGCGCCAGTCGGCCAGACCGAACAGCACCCCAATGCCGCAATCATCGATGCCGGCAGTCATGGCGCGGTCGATCGCCCGCAAACGCCAATGATAATCAGCCTTCTTACCAGCAATATGGACATTGCCATAGGTCTCGTGATGGTACGTTTCCTGGAACAGCTGATAGGTTCCGATCTTCGCCGCCTTGAGCTGGGCGAACTCTTCGGTTTTCAGCGGCGCGATGTTGACATTGACCCGACGAATTTCGCCATTGCCATGCTTGACCGAATAGACCGTGTCGATGGCGTCGAGAATATACTGGAAGCCCTTGACCGGATAGGATTCGCCAGCCACCAGCAACACCCGCTTATGCCCCTGGTCGATCAGAATCCGGGTCTCGCGGGCGATTTCCTCCGAGGTCAGCGCCCGGCGCTCGACTTCCTTGTTGCGAGCGCGGAAGGCGCAATACAGGCACTCGTTGGCACACAAATTGGACACATAGAGCGGCGCGAAGATCACCAGCCGGCGACCATAAATGGTGTCCTTGATGTGGCGGGCGACTTCGAACAACTCCGAGATCAGGGTCGGATCGCTGAGCGCCATCAGCGGCGCGATCTCTTCGGCATCCAGCCCCTTCATCTCGCGGCCCTTGGCCAGAATCTCGCGGATACGGCCGCTATCGCACGCGGAAGCCGCAGCCAGAGTGTTCCAGATCACGGATTCATCGATGTCGAAACTATTGGAATCGGTCACGATTGCGCCTCAAACTGACTGGAGTGACGGGGTGCCGACGGTCGCCGCGACCGACAGTCCCACGGGAATGCTGAAGGAAAACAGGGCCCAGGAGCCCAGTTCGGAGTCCGCCCAAATCCGGCCCTCATGGAGTTGGACGATTTTCCAGCAGGTATACAACCCAAGACCGGTGCCCTTGCGCCGGATCAACTCGGGGGTGTTCTGGCGAACGAAACGCTGGAACAGGTTGGACCGCTTCTCGGGCGGAAAACCGGGGCCTTCGTTCCAGACCGAAACCTCGCCCTGCCCGCCCTCGACCGTGAGGGCGATGCGAATCCGGCCAAGCTCGCGGCCATACTTCAGGGCGTTGCCGAGCAGATTGACCAGCACCACCCGCAGCAACTCGGAGTTTCCCGAAGCGGACACCGGTTCCTCGGGCACCACGACCTCAAGCTTCATGCGTCGTCCCTCGATCTGACCGTGCAGCAGGTCGATGGCGGGCCGGATCACCTCGTCGGCCAGGCTGGGGATGTCCAGCATGGTCGGCGCGGCCTCGGCATTTTCGACCTTCGCCAGATCAAGATAGGTCTCGATGAAGCCGATCAAGTACTGACCGTTATAAGCGATGCGCTCAATTTTCTGCCGCTGTTGGGGCGTGATCTCGCCGACATAGCCGTCGCACAGCAGGCGGGCGTTGGTAACCATTGATGCGACTGGGTTTTTTAGCTCGTGCGCGACGAAGCCCAGCACTTCCTGGTAGGCCCGGTTGACGGTCTCGAGCTGCTCGATGCGATAGGCTTTTTCGGCCGCCTGGGAGAGCCGCTCGGCGATCGCCTGCTGCAAACCGACGTGATGCCCCTCATAGGCGTTGGCCTCGGCGGCATTGAAGAACAGCGCGCCGATCGGGCGGTCGTCGACCACCAGCGGACAGGTCATCGAAGACTTCAGACCCTCGCGCAAAATCATCGCGGTGGAAGCGCTGTGAGGATGCCCGGCGTGATAGGCCTCAAGATCGTTGATCACCCGGGGCCGGCCTTGACGGATCACCGCTTCCAGTGAGCTGCCTTTGAGGTCCTGGGCGAACCCCTTGTTCAGATAAACCTGGGGACACCGGCTGACCGCATGATAGCTGACCAGCCGCCGCCCCTTCTCTTCGATAAAGGCGAGACCGATGCGGTCGCAAGGCAAGCAGGGAGAAAGCGACTGGAGCAAAAAATCTATCAGTTCAACAATCGAATTGTGCGATGCCGCGCGCCGGTTGATCTCATCAATAACCTGACACTCAATCTGACTAAACTCCGCCCCCGACTCAGCAGGTATGATGTAATTCAGGACAACCATTTTTCACGAATGCTGTTTTCCGGGAAGAAGCGCCCCCGATCCCGCAAGACCGGGATGCGCTCGATCCTTCAGTTATGAAATCCCCCCTCGCCGAAACGAGGGGGGAAGGCGCAGATCAGGACCCGCTCAGGCGATAAACTTGCCGCGCGGGGTATAGGTGGTATGCAGCAACTTGTGAGACTTGTGGCTGCACGGTCCCTCAGGCAGGAAGTCTTTGTAAACCTCCCAGACCTGCGGGTTTTCATGGGACTTGCGGACGGCGTAGCCCGCATCTTCGTCGTAGATCGCCTTGGCCCGCTTGGCGCGGATTTCCGGGCTGGTCGGGATCGGCTGGCCGCCGCCACCGAGACAGCCGCCGGGGCAAGCCATGATCTCGATGAAGTGGCAGGTGCTGAACGGTCCGCCGGCCTTGATGTCTTCCATGATCTTGCGAGCATTCGCAGTGCCATGGCCGACACCGACGCGCAGGGTGGCGCCCTTCAGCCAGTTCCAGTCGGTCAGCAGATGCTTGAGAATGTCGGGCACCGGGCCGACTTCGGTGATCGGCAATTCGACGATGCGCACACCCTCGAAGCCGCGAACCGGGATGATGTCGGCATGGTCGTAGAAATTCTCGACCTTCTTGCCGGTGACCAGTTCGATCACCGTGCGCAGCGCCGCTTCCATCACGCCGCCGGTGGCGCCGAAGATGACGCCGGAGCCGGTGGCGGTGCCGAACGGGTCGTCGAAGTCGGTCTTGGAGAGCTTGGGCAGATCGATGCCGGCCTCCTGGACCATCTTGGCGAGTTCGCGGGCGGTCAGACCGAAATCGACGTCCTTGAAACCACTGTCGCACATTTCGGGGCGGTTGCACTCGAACTTCTTGGCGGCACACGGCATCAGCGCGACCGACACGATGTCCTTGGGATCAATACCCTTGCGCGCGGCGTAATGGGTCTTGATCAGGGCGCCGAACATCTGCTGCGGGCTCTTGGCCGTCGACAGATGACCCAGCATATCGGGATAGAAATGCTCGATATACTTGATCCAGCCCGGTGAGCAACTGGTGATCTGGGGCAGCATCACCGACTTGTCACCACCGACCAGCGCCTTGTAAAGACGCAGGATCAGTTCGGTGCCTTCCTCGATGATCGTGAGGTCGGCGGTGAAGTTGGCGTCGAACACAGCGTCGAAGCCGATGCGCTTGATCGCGGTGTTCATCTGGAAGGTGACCGGCGTGCCGGGCTCCAGGCCGAAAGCCTCACCGATCGAAGCGCGCGGCGCCGGCGCGGTCTGGATCACCACATGCTTGGTCGGATCGTCGAGCATCGCCCAAACGTCGTCGGTCTGGTCGAGTTCGCTCAGCGCGCCGGTCGGGCAGCGGTTGATGCACTGGCCGCAATTAATGCACACCACCGAAGCCAGCGGCTTGTCGGCGAAGGTCGTGACCTGGGACTCCGCACCCCGGCCCTCGACGGCGAGACAGCCGACTTCCTGAACGTCGGTGCAGGTCCGCACGCAGCGGCGGCACAGCACGCACTTGTTCATATCGCGAACGATCGAGCTGCTGGTGCGGTCGATCTCATACCTCGGCTTATCGGGATGACCGAAGCGGAAGTAATCGACACCATATTCCTTGGCCAGCGACTGCAATTCGCAATTGTTATTACGCTTGCAGGTGTAGCACTCGCCATAGTGATTGGCGAGATGCAGATCGATGATATGCCGGCGCGCCTTGCGCACCGCCGGAGTCGTGGTGTGAATCTTGATCGGCTGGCTGATCGGATAGGCGCAGGACGCCTGAAGGTTGCGCTGCCCCTCGACCTCGACCACGCAAATCCGGCAGACGCCGGCGGTGCAGAGATCGGGGTGCGAACACAGGGTCGGGATACGCAACCCGATCTTCTTGGCGGCATCGAGAATGGTGGTCCCGAGTGGAACCTTCACATCGTTGCCGTCGATGTTAACGGTGACGGAAGCGCCGATGGCGTCGGCGGTGGTGTCGATGTCGATACGGTGTCCCCTCTCGCTGACCGGGGCACGACTGGTATCGGAGCTGAAAGGCTTGGTGCACATTCGAATAATACCTCGAAGCATTGGAGCGATCTCGCTAAGGTCAGTGGGACGCCTCGATCGGGCGGGCCATAATCTCGTCCCGGAAGTGCTTGTTGATCGCCAACAAAATCTTCGGGCTTGACTGGCCAAGGCCGCACTTGGACGCCAACTTGATGGTCTCGCCGAGGCCGATCAGTTCGTTCAGGTAACGGGTTGAGCATTTTCCTTTGAGCAGCAACTGGATGCCTTCCAGCATCTTGACATTGCCGTCGCGGCAGGGGGTGCACTGGCCGCAGGATTCTTCGACGAAGAACTCCAGATAGTTTTCCGCGATCTCGAGCAAGTCGCGCTCCTGACCGTAGACGATCACCGAGCCGCCGATGCCCAGATCCTCGTAACCGAGGACGCGGCCGAACTCGCTGGCCGGGACCAGTTCGCCCGAATAGCCGCCGGCCTGAATCGCCTTGGCGCCCTCACCGCCGACCAGGGCCAGCAGTTGCTCAAGGGTGGTGCCCCAGGGCAGTTCGTAGACACCGGGACGGGTGCAGTCGCCCGAAACCGAGAACAGCTTGAAGCCCTTCGAGCGCTCGGTGCCGATCGCCCCGAACCACTTGGAGCCGCGATCGAGGATGACGCTGATGGTGGCCAGGGTCTCGACGTTGTTGACCACGGTCGGCTTGCCGTTGAAGCCGGTGTCGACCGGATAGGGCGGCCGGTTGCGCGGCTCGCCGCGATGCCCTTCCAGCGACTCGATGAGCGCGGTTTCCTCGCCGCAGATGTAGGCGCCAGCACCCATGCGGATGCGGATGTCGAAATTGAAGCCTTCCTTGCCGAGAATGTTGCTGCCGAGCAGGCCGGCCTTGCGCCGCGCCTCGATCACCTCTTCCAGATGCGCCCGGACATAGGTGTACTCACCACGCAGATAAATGATGCCCTCGCGCGCGCCCACCGCATAAGCGGCGATGGTCATGCCCTCGAACACCAGATCCGCGTACTGGGTCAGGATGACGCGGTCCTTGAAGGTGCCGGGTTCGCCTTCATCGGCGTTGCAAATAATGTACTTGGTGTCGGCCTTGGCCGACGCCGCCAGATTCCATTTGGTGCCGGTGGGGAAGCCGGCGCCGCCGCGACCACGAACGCCGGACGCGGTGACTTCGCCGATGACCTCGCTGCGGCTCCGGGCCAGCGCCTTCTTCAGGCCGGAATTGGCCTGATGGCTGGCATAGGTCAACGTATTGGTGAAGGTGTCGCCAACCTTGCCGATGGTCGGACGGTGGGAGCGAAACTCCTCGCCGCAATCCTCGATGATCCGGTGCACGCGCTGGGGGGTCAAGTTCGAGAAAATCTCGTTATTGACCATCATCGCCGGCGCTTGATAATTCATGCCGATGCAATTGGTCCATTCGAGCGTGAACATGCCGTCCGGAGTGGTTTCTCCGAACTTGATGCCCAGGTCGTTTTCCAGCTGCCGGGCCACAACCTTGGCGCCCTTCATGATCGAGGACATGTCGCGGCTGAGACGAATGATGAACTTGCCCTTGGGCTTGGTATTGATGAACTGGTAGAAGGTCGCGACGCTGTAAACCTCGGCCGCATGAATTCCCAGCAAATCGGCGACATGCTGCATGGCGAACTCGGAAACATAACCGTAGTCCGCCTGTACCGCCTGGAGAATTGGAATCAGCGCCGAGCGCTGGTGGGCGTGCTTCTCCGTAAGCTGGGAGATGAGCGCCTTCTCCTTTTCCTGTTCAGTCAGCAACATTCTTTATTTCCTTCCCCTGCACCCGTCGCTTCACGTTTACCGCTCACTAATAAGCACGCGTCGACGGTTCGTGACTCTCAATATATCCTGTGATTCCGGCCCGGATGGCCCTGATCCGCCTCAGCTTCCCAGCAGCTTCTTGACCTTTTCGATAAGAACGGCCGGATACACGGGCTTGGATACGAAATCATTGACCGGGAGCATTTCCCCGTCCTTGTCATATTCCCGCCCGGTAACCTTGCCAATGCTGGACAAGGCGATAATCGGGAACGTGTGCCCGGCCTTGCGCAACTCGCGGGCGAGAACGATGCCGTCGTCCGGACCATCCATCATGATGTCGAGCACCAACAGATCCGGCGCTGCCCGGTTGATCTCGGCGAGACCACGGTCGGCATTGTTCGCAACCCGAACCGTATGCCCTTCCCTTTCCAGAACCAGTTTGCCGGCGTCGGTGACATCCGGATCATCATCAACAAGCAAGATATTGGCCATGAACTACTCCTGTGGTGGAACACCCCTCCCCACCTGGACGGGGCTGCCATCAGCCCGCCAAGCGCGGCTTCCGAGTCAAAACCATCAGGGGAGGCGCGACGGCCGAAACAGCGCCGCAGCTTGGCTCGTCCGAAAACGACCCAATCACTCGGCCGGAATTTCCATCGAAATCCCGATCACCGAATCCCACCAGAAACGCTCCCCCCATTCGAACCGGCGTTTGTCTTTAATTCTTCCCACCGCCCGATCTGCGACAATTTGTCTCAAGTAGAGATTGAAACAAACCTGCGACAGCGCCGGAGATGAGTGCCAGTCCGAAATGCTCCTTAGTACGAACCCATATTTCTCACGATTCTGTCAAGTAGAATTATATTTAGCAGCTGCAGCAATTCTTGTTGTGCACTGCCGAAGCTCGCTATTGCTGCATTGGTTCAATTGGTTTTGGCTCTCCAAGCCAATCAGCAGGACAGTCTCAGCCCCCAATTGCCCCCATGCCTGATCATGGCTGCGCACACTGTGAAGCCCCATCTCCTCAGAGGCTTCGGGCTCCATACCCCGAGGGAAAACTCATTAAATGACTCAGGATTCCTCCTACGCGGAAGCCCCCCAAAAAAACCGCACCGTCCGCCCGAGTTCGCCTGCGACAGATTGTCACACCAACGGTAGTTTAGTAAAATTTTAGAGGTTTCAATGGAAACTCCGGCCCGTCGCGAGAGGCCACCTCTTCCTGGCGGCAACGCTACGCTCAACGGATGCGCAAGACGCCCCGAGACCTGAGCCACTGATTATAAATAGAGCGGATCGCAACAATGCCTGACAAATAATATTGCCCACCAGAAAAATATAACTATCATTACCTAACCCACACATCACATCCAATCACGGATCAGGAAAAGAAGAGAATGGCCCCAACCAGCCCCCCCCTGACTGGAATCCAAAGAACATTTCCGCTCAGATGAGATTATTGTCTCAAAAACCGACAAGTCCGGAATCATCACCTATGCGAATGATGTGTTCCTGGATATCTCTGGGTTTTCCGAGGATGAGCTGATTGGAAAGCCCCACAACATCGTCCGCCACCCAGGAATGCCCAGGGCGGTCTACAAGCTACTTTGGGATACCATCCTCTCTGGCAACGAAATATTTGCCTATGTGATCAACCGGGCGAAGAGTGGGGATGAATACTGGGTTTTTGCCCACGTCACCCCCAATGTCAATGCGCAGGGTGAGATTATCGGCTTTCACTCCAATCGTCGCTCGCCACGCCCTGCGGCCGTCACAAAAATACACGAAATATACAATCAGATTCTTGTCGAAGAGAACAAACATAGCGACCGGGCCTCCGGCCTTGAGTCGTCATACAGACTGATGGTCGATCTGGTGCGACGCGCTGGATTTGATGGATATGATCGTTTTGTTTTGAGCCTGTGACACAGACAACGTCAGGAACATGGAAATGTTAGCACTCAATGTCAGAACGATTCAGGGTCAGGCCATGTTCATTGGCGTGACCCTGGTGGGAATTGTCGTTGTCATGCTCCTGGCCTCAGGCGCTCTTGGTCTGTCGGCACTGCAATCCATATCCTCCATGTCCTTGAGCATCGCCCGCTCCGGAGAGTTGGTGGTCCCCCTCCAGCGAGCCGTCCTCAATGTCCGTTTTGATGCCGTTCAGGTTCAGCAATTCTTGAGCGACGTTTCGGCGACCCGGGCCCAGGATGGTCTTGATGATGGCTTCAAGAGTGCCGAAGAATTCGCCGTCCGTTTTGCCACCGACATCGATACCGCGATCGAGTTGTCGCGCAAACTTGACCGGCAGGACATGGTCAAAATTTTGACGAGTGCGAAAACTCAGTTTCCGGAGTTCTATGGTCTTGGCAAGAAAATGGCCGCGACTTATGTTTCCGGTGGCCCCACGCTCGGCAACCAATTGATGCCGGCCTTTGACAAGGCTACCGACACCTTTACAGAAGAGCTTGAAGGAGCCGTGCGAGGTCTTGGCTCCATCATTTCCAAGGATCGCATAAGAGCCGATGCGCTCGCCGAGTCGTCCAGGTCTGTCATTCAAACCGTCCTGACGGCCGTGCTCGCCCTGGCGATCTGCGGGGTTTTGGTGGCCGTGCTGGTCACCCGCCGCTTGCTTGCCGCCTCCACCCTGATGCGCCGGGCGGCCGAGGTCATGAAGGCCGCCTCCGACGGCGATCTCAACGCCCGAATTATCCGGATCAACCGTAAGGACGAGATCGGCGACTTGCTGCGCCATGTCAACCGCCTGCTCGACCTGACCGAGGCGTTCGCCAAAGAAGCGGGAACCGCGGTGCTGTATGCCAGTAAAAAGAAGTATTTCCGCCTGATCGTCGAAGACGGTATGCGCGGGGAATTTACCACCTACGTCCGCCGTATCAACAATGTCATTGCCGGCATGGAAGTGCGCGACGCTGAAACCATCAAGTTTTCCGAAGAAAAAGTATTGCCGGTGATCGATGCCACCACCCACAACACCCATGACTTGAGTAGGACTGCGGAAACTCTTAATTTTATCGCCCATCAGACCATCGAAAGTTCGATGCTGGTCGCCAGCGCCGCCGAACAGGCCACCGTCAATGTTCAGTCGGTCGCCTCCGCCGCCGTCGAATTGTCGGCCTCCATCGGCGAAATCAACCGTCAGGTGACGGTCTCGTCCCAGTTGGCCGACGATGCCGTTGGTGAGGCGCGCCACACCAACGAGACCGTCTCCGGTCTCAACACCGCGGCCCAGAAGATCGGCGATGTGGTGAAATTCATTCGCGACATCGCCGCGAAAACCAATCTGCTGGCCCTCAACGCCACGATCGAAGCCGCGCGAGCGGGTGATGCCGGAAAGGGCTTTGCCGTGGTCGCCGGCGAGGTCAAGACTCTGGCCAACCAAACCGCCCGCGCCACCGAAGATATCACCCAGCAAGTCAACGAGATGCAGCGGATCGCCATCGACACCGTCAAGGCGATTGAAAGTATCGGCCACATCATAACCCACATCAACGACAATATCGGTTCGGTGGCCGACGCCGTGCATGCTCAGGGCGAAGCGACCGCGGAAATTTCCCGCAATGTCCAGGAGGCGGCGATCGGCACTGGAGAAGTCGCGAAAACCATCGTCGCGGTGACCGAAGGAGCCCGTGAAACGGAATCGATGGCGGCGGCGGTGCTGACGGCGGCCGGTGAACTGGCGAGACAGTCTGGGACCTTGCAACAGGGCATGACCGAATTCATCGAGAAGGTGCGCACCGCCGCCTGACGATCCGGTGTGCGATACCGACGCACACCCGAAGGTGATCCACTCGCGCTCCGCACCACGCCCAGTCGGCACATGCCCCGGCCAGGGAAGCGTCGCGGTGTCATAATGGTTGAGAGTAGAGACCAAAAAACCCCTCCCCCGCCATCGCGGGGGAGGGGTTTGTTTGTGGGGCTACCGCTTCGCCGGACCTACTTGTCCGTCTTGGGCTGATCCTTGCCCGGAGCTTTCGGCGCATCCTCGCTGAAGCCCAGGGCCACGAAGCGCAGATCGCCCTGGCGATCGACCAGCAGCAACACCGACTTGCGCCCCTCGTTCCGGGCCTTCTGAACCAGAGAGGCGACATCGGCCGGGCTGGCCACCTCCTGCTGACTGACCTCGATGACCATGTCCCCGGGGCGGATGCCTTTCTCGGCGGCCGGACTGCCGGCCTGAACCTCGGTCACCACCACGCCCTTGGCCTCGCCGCTCAGCTCGAATTGCTGGCGCAACTCGGCGGTGACACCGGACAGCTTGAGCCCGAGCTTGTCGAACGCCTTGGCCGGAGTCGGAGGCTGCTGCTGCTTGCCGGGTTCGTCACTGGTATTGGCCAGCAACCCCGACTCCTCGGCCGCCTCGAGTTCGCCAACCTTGACCTGGAACGACAACTGCTTGCCCTTGCGCCACACCACCACCGGCGCGACCTTCTTGATCGGGGTATCGGCGACGATGCGCGGCAACCGGCGCATTTCGCTGACTTCCTTGCCATCGAACAGGGTAACGACGTCCCCGGGCTGAATGCCCGCCGCCGCAGCCGGACCGTTGGCGGTCACCGAGGCGACCAGCGCACCATGGGGCTTGGGCAAACCGAGACTCTCGGCGATTTCCGGGGTCACGCCCTGGATGCGCACGCCGAGCCAGCCCCGCCGTGTGTGGCCGAACTCCTCGAGCTGGGCGACCACGGTTCTGGCCAGCGCCGAGGGAATCGCGAAGCCGATCCCCACCGAGCCGCCCGACGGCGAAAAGATCGCGGTGTTGATGCCGATCACCTCGCCGGCCAGATTGAACATCGGCCCGCCCGAATTGCCGCGATTGATCGAAGCGTCGGTCTGAAGGAAGTCGTCGTAGGGACCGGCGTTGATGTCGCGAGCGCGGGCCGAGAGAATGCCCGCCGTCACCGTGCCGCCGAGACCGAAGGGATTGCCGATGGCCAGCACCCAGTCGCCGACCCGCATGTGATCGCTGTCGCCGAACGGCACCGCCACCAACCCGTGATCCACCGCCACCTTGAGCAGCGCGATATCGGTCTTGGTATCCCGCCCGACCACCTCGGCCTTGAGGTTGGTGTCGTCATGCAGAATGACGGTGATCTCGTCGGCGTCCTGGATCACGTGGTTGTTGGTGACCACGAAGCCCTTCTTGGCGTCGATGATGAAGCCCGAGCCCAGCGAGGTGGCGCGCCGGGCCGGGGCATTGGGCTCCTTGCCCTGCTTGTCGAAAAAGTCCTTGAAGAACTCCTCGAAGGGCGAGCCCGGCGGAAACTGCGGCATCTCCGGCGCTTCGTTGGGCTTGGCCCCGGGTTTGCCGCCGGGCCCTCCGCCCGGACCGGGGCCGGGGCCATGACGCTGAGCCATGCTCTGTGAGGTCGAGATGTTGACCACCGCCGGCAGCAGCCGCTCGGCGAGATCCGCGAACCCCTGGGCCGGCGCCCCCGGACGCGGGGCGACCTGAGCCAGCGCCGCGGTCTGTGCCGGTGCCGGAGTCTGCAAAGCCTCGGCCCAAGCATCGGAAGCACCAACGCCGACCGCCCCCCCGAACAGCAGGACGGCGGCGGACACAATGACGCATGAACGAACTCGATCTGTCACGGAAACGGTCTCCTAAGCTCTGAACTCACAAACTCTCCGCCCGCGCGGCCGCCTCACGTCTCCGACAGGCCGCGGGGAGCGGAAAACCGGCGGCCTATTGCCCGCCCATGCCGTTGATGCTGCCAAAATAGCGGAAGAAATCGCCGCTGGGCGAGAGCACCAGCGTGGTGTCCTCGGTCCTGAGGGCGTTGCGATAAGCTTCGAGCGACCGGTAAAAGCCGTAAAACTTGGCATCCTGGGCGGTGGCGTCGGAGATGATCTTCAGCGCCTGCTTGTCGCCCTCGCCCCTGGCCTTCTGGGCATCGCGCTGGGCCTCGGCCAAAATCACCGTGCGTTCACGGTCGGCACGCGAGCGGATCTGCTGGGACTGCTCCTGACCTTGCGCCCGCGCCTCGGCGGCGTCGCGTTCGCGTTCGGAGCGCATGCGCGCGAAGATCGACTGGCTGGTCTCCTCCGGCAGGTCGGCGCGGCGAATCCGGACATCGACGATCTCGACGCCGAAATCCTTGGCCTCGTTGTTGACCTCGCCCTTGATGTCGGCCATCACCTTGGCCCGCTCCTGGGAGAGCACCGCCAGCAGGGTGACATTGCCGAGCACCCGGCGCAGCGCCGAGTTGACCACCGAGGCGAGACGCTGCTCGACGATATGTTCGCTGCCCACCGACTGATAGAACTTGAGCGGGTTGGTGATGCGATAGCGGGCGAAGGCGTCGACATCGAGTCGCTTCTGATCCGAGAGGATCACCTGCTCCACCGGCGGATCCACGTCGAGAATCCGACGGTCGATCAGCACCACGTTCTGGATGAAGGGAATCTTGGCCTTGAGCCCCGGCGTCTGGATCACCCGCATCGGCTCGCCGAACTGGAGCACCAGCGCCTGCTGCATCTCGGTGACCGTGTAGAGCGAGGCCGAAAGCAGGAACGAGCCGAGGACCACGACGATCCCGGCGATGACCAGGGCTCGATTGTTGATGGCGTTCATCTGGCCCTCACCGGCGCTGCTGTTGCGAGATGGTCGGCGCCGTCGTCGACGGAGCCGTATGCGTCAGGTTCGGCAGTTGCAGAAAGGGAACCACGCTCTGGGCACCGGGCGTGGTATCGACGATCACCTTGTTGGTGCCTTTGAGCACCTGCTCCATGGTTTCGAGATACATCCGCCGGCTGACCACGTCCTTGGACTGGGTATAGGCGTTGTAGATCGCGGTATAGCGCGAGGCGTCACCCTGGGCGAGACTGACCACCTGCTCGCGATAGGCCTGGGCCTCCTGGCTCAGCCGCTCGGCATCGCCGCGGGCGCGGGGAATGATGTCGTTGCGGTAGGCCTCGGCCTCGTTGCGCAGCCGCTCGCGGTCGGCGCGGGCGCGCTGAACGTCGTTGAAGGCATCGACCACCGGCGCCGGCGGATCCGCCTTCTGGAGCTGCACCTGGGTGACCTGAATGCCGGTCTGGTACTCGTCGAGCATGTGCTGGAGCAACTGGCCGGTGCCGGTCTCGATCTGCTGCCGCGCCTCGGTCAGGGCCGGTTGCAGCTCGGTGCGGCCGATGATCTCGCGCATCGCGCTCTCGGCGGCCTTCTTGACCGTGGCCTCGGGATCGCGAACCTTGAACAGATACTTGCCGGCGTCCTTGATCACCCAGAACACCGTGAAATCGACGTCGATGATGTTCTCGTCGCCGGTCAGCATCAGGCTTTCGTCAGGAACGTCGCGGTCGGCCGTGGTGCCGCGCCGCACTTCGGCGGCGCCGCCGTTGGAGCGATAGCCGATCTCGATCCGGCTGACCCGGGTGACCTTGGGCGTGAACACGGCCTCGATGGGATTGGGCCAGTGATAGCGCAGGCCGGGCGGTTCGGTGCGCACCCACTCGCCGAAGCGCAGAACCACGCCCTGCTCGTCGGGAAGCACGCGATAAAAGCCCGAGGCCAGCCACAGCAGCGCCACCGCCACCGCGACCAGCACCACGCCCTTGCCGCTGCCGGCTCCTCCCGGAAACAGCTGACGCAGCTTGTCCTGGCCCTTGCGCAACAACTCCTCGATGTCGGGAGTCTGCGGACCGCCGCCGCCACCACCACCGCCACCGCCGGAAGGACGCCCCCACGGGCTCGGGCCACCGCCACCGCCGTTACCGCCACCACCGGAGGGCGGACCCCAGGGGCCGCCACCGCCACCCCCACCCTGATTGCTCCACGGCATTCGCCCGGTTCCCCTGATCTGTGACTCAAGCTCCGTCTTTAGGTCACAACCCGGCGCGCTTTTCAACACGTCGCTGGTGCCCTATAGTCGGCCTTACGCGAAACGCCGGCCGGGCTGGCCCGAACGGCGACTTTCCCGCCCTCAAGATGGCCCGCCGACCGCGCCACCGCAAGCCGCAAAGCGTAACAGGACGTCGTTTCCGCCGCCAAGGACCCTCGCGATGATCGAAAATATGTTCGGAGTCTCGGCGCCGGTGTTCTTCGGCCTGACCGTGGTGCTGGTCGGCGGTTGCGCCTTCATGGCCGGTCAGGCCGCCGCCACCGCCTGGAAACCCGCCCCGGTCGCCCTGCTCCACGCCCTTTTGCTCGGCGGCGCCGACCGCTTCCTGGTTTATGCCCTGTTCGGCGGCCGGTTATGGTCGCTCTCGGGATACCTCAGCCACACCCTCGTGCTTGCCCTGATCGCGCTCGCCGCCCACCGGCTGACCCTGGCCCGGCGCATGGTCAGCCAATATCCCTGGCTCTACCGCCGCGCCGGCCTGTTCAGCTGGAAGGAACGGGGCGCGGCAGGGCTTTGAACGCCCCCCAACCGAGGAGACCACGACCGATGACCGAGACACCGTCCGCCGCCACCCTCTGCTGGTTTGAGATTCCCGTCCTCGACCTCGACCGCGCCGAGCGCTTCTATCGGGCGCTGCTCGGTTGCTCCTTCACCCGCGAGGCTTCGGCGACCGGCGACCCGAACGTTGCCCTGTCGATGTTCGACTCCGCGGACGGTGCGCGCCCGCCGGTCTGCGGCTGCCTGATCCAGGGCACGCCGTTGAAGCCGGCCACCGCAGGGGTGACGGTCTATTTCGACACCCCCGACCTCGCCGGGAGTCTCGAACGAGCGGTGGCGGCCGGCGGTTCGGTTTTGCTGCCCAGGACCGCGATCGGCCCCTACGGCTTCTTCGCTCACATTCAAGATTGCGAGGGCAACCGGATCGGGCTCCATTCCCGCGCCTGATCCACCACCCCCGGGGGGTCTGCCCAAATATTACGCAACCTTTTCCGAAGGATACCGCTCCGCCAAAACCGCGAACGCCGTGGCGTGGCACCCGACAATCGCTTATAACGTCCCTGACTCTGATCCCTGACCGCCGGAGGACCGTTACCCATGACACTGAGACTGGCTCTTGTCGCCGCCGCTGCCCTCACCGTTTTCGGGGGAACAGCCGCTCGTGCCGACGACTCCATCAAGATCGCCGTCGCCGGGCCGTTCACCGGGTCCACCGCCTCGTTCGGCGAGCAGATGCGCCATGGCGCCGAACGCGCGGTCGCCGACCTCAACGCCGCGGGCGGCGTCCTCGGCAAGAAAGTGGAACTGCTCTACGGCGACGACGCCTGTGATCCCAAGCAGGCGGTGGCGGCGGCCAACCAGATCGCCAAGAGCGAAGCCAAGTTCGTGGCCGGTCATTTCTGTTCCGGCTCGTCGATTCCCGCCTCGGCGGTCTACAATGAGGAAGGCATCCTCCAGATTTCTCCGGGCTCGACCAATCCGAAGTTCACCGAGCAGGGCTTCAAGAACGTCTTCCGGGTCTGCGGTCGCGACGACCAGCAGGGCGCCGTGGCCGGCGCCTATCTCGCCGCCCACTACAAAAGCGGCAACGTCGCGATCCTCAACGACAAATCGGCCTATGGCCGCGGCCTTGCCGACGACACCAAACGCACCCTCAACGCCGCCGGAGTCGTGGAAGTGCTGTTCGAGGCCTATTCGGCCGGAGAAAAGGACTTCTCGGCGCTGGTCAGCAAGCTCAAGCAGGCCCAGATCGACGCCGTCTTCGTCGGCGGCTACCACACCGAGGCCGGACTGATCGCCCGTCAGATGCGCGACCAGGGCCTTCAGGCGCCGGTGATCGGTGGCGACGCCCTGATGACCAGCGAATATTGGGGCATCACCGGCGCCGCCGGCGAGGGCACGCTGATGACCTTCGGCCCCGATCCGCGCAACAAGCCCGAAGCCAAGGCGGTGGCCGACGCCTTCCGCAAGGGCGGCTACGAGCCCGAGGGGTACACCCTCTATACCTACGCCGCGATTCAGACCTGGGCCCAGGCGGCGGAGAAAGCCCACAGCACCGATCTCGAGAAGGTGGTCAAGCAGTTGCACGCCAACCAATTCGACACCGTGATCGGCTCCTTCGGCTTCAACGACAAGGGCGACGTCACCAGCCCGGCCTATGTGGTCTATCAGTGGCACGAGGGCAAATACGCCGAACTCAAGCCCTGATTCGCTTCACGTCTCCGGCCCGCGTCGACCAAACCCTCGGGCCGACAGTCAAGACCCGGCGGCCTCCCGCCGGGTTTTTCTTGGCAGCCGAACATCCTGAAACTTCATAGCGAAACTTAAACTCTCCTGAAAATTGATCTTTCCGCACAAGATCGGTACAGAATGGCGAATTCGTGGTATGCCGGCCACAGACAAACCCGCCATTCTGCCACAGGGGTACCAAGATGTCAAAAACTCCCGTAATATCGTTCACAGGCGGTCAGAGACGGTGAGAGCGCAGCCGGGGCATCGGGACCGCCAAGCCCCCGGCAATAATTCGGTCAATGGAGTGGACGGATGTCCCGCACACGCGATATCACGGAAGGTCAGTATTTCCGCAGGTTGGGGCCGGGTGGCGGCGTCTGGCAGGTGGTGACCGTTCGCCGGGACGCCATCGGGATGTCTCACGCGCAGATGAAGCGCGCGGATGACCCCAAGACCTTGAAAACACTGGCCCTGGCAGCCCTTCAGGATCACACCCAGTTCGAACGGATGGGTGATCCCTGAGAAAAAAGGGTGGGGGCTGGGGCCGTTGGAAAGACCAGGGGCTCTGCCCCTGGACCCCGCCAAAGGCCGGCGGCCTTTGGAAACCGGGGAGGTTACGAGGGGATGAAACCCGCCAGGGCTGTGCGGATGCGCGCGAGAATCGGGGTGTTCATGTCCGGCACCGCGAACCCCTGCCCGGTCACCGTCTCGTAGAGGCGGATGTAGCGAGTGGCGAAATCGACCAGGACATCCTCGGGGATCTCGGGAATCGGATCGCTGTAGGGGTTGCAGCGCGCCCGCAGCCATAGCCGCAGGAACTCCTTGTCCAGGCTTTCGGGCTCTTCCCCGGCGGCGTGACGTTCGGCATAGCTCGCGGCGAACCAGTAGCGCGAACTGTCGGGCGTGTGAATTTCGTCGGCCAGGGTCACCCGCCCCTCGTGATCCAGACCGAACTCATACTTGGTGTCGACCAAAATCAGGCCGTTGGCCGCCGCGATCTCCCGGCCACGCGCAAACAGGCGCAAGGAAACCTCCGCCAGTTCCGCCCATTGCTCGGGAGTGACATAGCCGCCCTCGATCAACGCATCCGGACTCATGGAAACGTCGTGAGAGCCGTCAGTGGGCTTGGTGCTGGGGGTGAGAATGGTCTCGGGCAGTTTGGCGTTCTTGGCCATGCCCTCCGGCAACGGATTGCCGCAGAAGAGTCGCGCTCCCTTGGCATAGGCGGTCCAGACGCTGGTGTCGGTGCTGCCGGTGAGATAGTCCCGCACCACCACTTCGACCGGCAGCATGGTCAGTTCCCGGGCCAACAGGACATTGGGATCGGGATAGCCGATGACGTGATTGGCGCAGATGTCGGCGGTGCGCTCGAACCAGAAGCGCGCGATTCCGGTCAACACCTGCCCCTTGAACGGCACCGCCGCCAACACCTGATCGAAAGCGCTCTGGCGATCGGTGGCCACCAGGATGCGCCGGCCGTCGGGCAGGCTGTAATTATCCCGGACCTTGCCACGATAATGATTGGGCAGACCGGGCAGATCGACCTCGGTCAACCGATAGCAAAGGGCCCGGCGCAAAAGCTCCGGGCCGATCGCAGAACTGGACAAAGAGGACATCGGGGTTCCCGCGAAGGCCCCGCTCACCGATCGAGCATCGGCGCCAACACGGCACCAACGGCGCAACCGGACACCAGCGCCCCGGCAATCACCGTTCCGACCAAGCGCGCGGTCGCCGGCAGGGCGACGGCGGCACCGGTGGTGAACGCGGCAACCTGGCTGGGTCCGAGCACCAGGGTGGCGCCGAGGCCGGTGGCGCCGCCAATGACGCAGCCCTTCTGCGTCACCGTCCAGGGACCACCGGAGCTGAGCACCTCGGGACCGGTGGACGCTTCGGCCTGAGCGGTGGGGGCGGCCGGAGCAACCGGCGCCGGCTTGACAACCGGGGCGATCGCCGCGGCAACCGGCGCCACGACGGGAGCCGGAGCGGGTTCAGGAGCCTTCGCCACCGGAGCCGGGGCGGCGACCTTGGCCACCTGGACCGGAGCGGGAGCGGGTGCGACAGGCTTGACGGCGACCACGGCGGGCGCCGGAGCGGCAGCGCCACCACCGGAGACCCACGCGACCACATCATTGACCATCTTGTTCAGATCAAGCTTCGACAGGTCGATCTTGGGCAGCGTCGGGGACTGATCGGCGATCTGCTTCGCCAACTCCGGAATATCCTTAACGGCGCCGCCGCTGATCCAGACGTAGGTGGAGGCGGCGATTTCCGCCGTGGAATGCTTGGTCAAATCCGGGGACGTGTCAGCGGGATGGGTTTCCTGCCAGCCGCGGAACGCGACGCCGGCCGAGCCCAGCCCAAGCAGAGCAACGGAAAGAACAACCATCAAAAACTTGCTCATATTCGTCTCCGGTCGCGGGGCGATGACTCTCTTGCGTATCCCAGGCGAAACTCCGGCATCGCCTTCTGGGGAAGCGGTGCATTCTGTCCAGCGGACAAGCCAGCGTCAACCCCATCTCAGGGAAATCGCGAAATATTTCTTCGAATGTGTCTGCATCCCCTGACCCGGTGCGATACTCGGAGCCGCCACCGTCCGACTGACAAGCGCGGCTGGGGAGGGCGCCGTTGCTTTCCTCCACGGCGGCAGCCGCGCTCTTCTCCTTGGAAAGGCCGGTGAAAGGGGCGGTTTTGCATGAATCTCGTTACCGATTCCTCCCGGCCGCCCACGACCGGAGGCCGCTTTTCCCTTGCATTCACAAGGAAGCGACCTGATGCCCCGGGATTTCACGGTTCATGCCGGAGCGCCACGCCCGCCCGCCCCCCGGCCCCTGCCCCGGCCACCGCCCTCCCCGCGCCGGGAGGCCGGGGACCGAATCGGCGCCGTCCCTCAAGCAGACGATCCGACGCCTCGCCGCCGAAGGATTCCGAGGCCAAACACCCCGACTCGACACCCTCCGAACCGGAGCGCCCCCGTCATGAAGATCGCACTCAAAAGGTGATGCTATTCTTCCACAGGACCATGCTGGCGCCGCCGCTGCCATATCCGGTCCCTCCCGCCGAAGCCGGCAAGCCCAGGGCGTCGTTACCGAACGGATCCTTGAGGTAGCCAGGCTCGTTGGTGGTCAGGCTGCGCAAATATTCGAGAGAGGTGGCCAAGCCCGGCGCCAGATTATAAGTCACCCCAAGCGCGTAGAGATCGGCGCTCCGCTTGCCGGCCACGGTGACGTCGCCGGCGTCCTGGCCGTGCGCGTAGCTGAAGCCGACGACCACCGGCCCGGTTTCGTAGGAAATACCGGCGGTGACCGCCTTCTGGTCCTCCAGAAAATAGCCCTGGTTGCGGGCATAGGAGGACTTGCCAGCATCGTTGAAGCTGCCACCGAGCAGAAAACCGGCATAACCAAGGGACAAGCCAACCTGATAGACCGACAGCGGATAGTAGCTCACCCCTGTGGCGTCGCCGGGCGTCTCGCCGCGCTCGAAGCTGGCGCTGGCCGCGACGCTGACATCGCCGAACTTGCCGTCGTAGCGCAGATCGCCCTCGACGACATTCTTGTAGGCGCAGCCTGACAGCGCGGACGCCGCCCGCGGCTGAGTGGCGGCGCAGAAGCTCTGACCGGTTCGCGAGACATGCCGCCCCCGGCGAACATCGGTCCCGACACTGAGATTCTGCGGCAGAAACGACACCATGGCCATCGCGCCGGTTTCCGGGTCCTCCGGCGCCGATCTCCCGTGCTCCTGGGCAAAGAAGCGCGGGGTGAAATAACTGAGCCGGGTCGCACTGTTGGTGTCGGTGATGCTGTTGAAGTCACCATCGAACACCGACCCCAAATATGTGGTCTGATTCTGGACCCAGCCACTGCCGGTGCCCCAGTCCCCGGCGACGCCGCCAGTGCCGAAGCCCGTGGGAGCGTTCACGCCGTAGCGGCTGTTCGGACTGCCGCTGACTCCGGCCTCAACCCGGCCGTAGCGGCTAACGGCGAAAATATAGGCCATCTGGGAATCGAGAATGCCCGTGGGCTGGTAGGCGCGAAGACGCAGGCTGGCGCCATACTCCAGGCCATTGTCGGCCTTGGCGAGCGGCGTCACCTCCAGATTGAAGCGATTGGCGAAATCGTGGCGCTGCACGCCTATGTTGGCGCCGTCATTGCTCTGGCCGACATAGCCCGCCGTGAAATAGGCGTCCCCACCGATCTTGACATCGAAAGAGGCCGCCGCCGCATCACCACACCAAGCGATGACGATGGCGGCTCCGGTCTCGACCAGCAGAGAGCGCCTTATGACACACATCTTCCCGATCCTGTCAGAGGATGCAAGAACAGACAGATGGCCGCGTCAGACCACCTATTGAAACAGGTCCCACTTACGGGTCTGAGTATTGAAGCGAAGCTTATAGGTCTTATCCAAATCAAGCTTGTATTTCACCGGGTGGCGGCCATCGGTCCTGATTTCGAAATTGAAGCTCACACAGCCGGAGCATTTGATGCGGGTATGGTGATTGGCTCCCAAATGCCAAAGCTGCCATTTGGTGGCGGCGCCACTCGAGGTGACACCCTGGGTGAAAAACTTGAGACTGGTGCCGGCGGTGTTCTGAATCGACACCCCTCCGGCCGCAGCGTCCGCAATACCGAGGAACAGGGAAACGACAAGCGCCCCCCCGAAAAGAAACAAGCCACGCATGGAGCCCCCTGAGTCGACAATGCTACCGATAATCCCTAAATGGCAGACTCGCTCTCAAGCGGTCAACCCTCTTCGGAAAAATCGGGCACACCCCCTCCCAGGGACGAAACCACCGTGTGATCGGCGCACATTTATCTATCTGGCCGCCGCCCCCGGAACCGGGGCCGCCTCTTGGGGTAGAATCGGAGTCGGAGACGCTGCTGGCGCTGGTGGCGCCGATGCCGCCGCGTGCTCGTGCTGAAACTGGCGCCAGCGGGCAACGTTATGGTTGTGGTCGGGGAGCGTCTTCGCGAAGGCATGACCGCCGCTGCCATCGGCGACGAAATACAGGAAGTCGTGACGCTCGGGATTGAGCGCCGCCGCCAGACTGGCCCGGCCGGGATTGCCGATCGGCTTGGGCGGCAGTCCTTCGACCTGATAGGTGTTGAACGGCGACTCGACATGCCAGTCGGCCTGGGTCAGCGGCCGCCCCAGCGCCCCCCTGCCGCCGGTCAGGGCATAGATCACCGTCGGGTCCGATTGCAGGCGCATGCCGGTGGCCAAACGGTTGTAGAACACCCCGGCGATGCGGGCGCGCTCGCCCGGTTGGGCGGTTTCCTTCTCGACGATCGAGGCCAGCACCACCGCCGCGCCCTGAGTCGCCAGTGGCAAACCGTTCGCCCGGCCCGGCCACAACTCGGTCAGGACCGCCGCCATCGCCGCGCGCATCCGTTGCAGCAGCGCCGCCCGGCCGTCGCCCAGCGAGAAATAATAGGTGTCGGGCAGCAGCGTCCCGTCCTCGGGCACATCGGCGATCTCGCCGGCCAGCGCCGGTTCGGCCCGCAGCGCCGCCACCACCTGGGCCGCCGTCGTGCCCTCGACGACTCCGAAGCGGTGAACCACCGTCCGGCCATGACGCATCTGCTCGAGCACCTCAAGCATGCTGAGGCCTTTGGCGAACAGATACTCGCCCGCCCGCACCTCGTGCTCACCCTTGAAACGCGCCAGCCCGGCCGCCGCCTCGAACAGCAGCGCCCCGCGAACCACCCCGGCATCGGCCAGGGCGTGAGCGATCGGCCCGACCCCGAGACCGCGCGCGATCACCAGAGTCTTGTCCTCGGCAAGCGGCCCCGGCCGATGCAGTTCGGAGGTGAACCACACCGCGATGACCGCCAGCACGAGAGCAAAAGAAAATGCTCCGGCCAGTAACCGGAGCATTGTCTTCAACGCGGAGCCCATCTCAGCCGCTCATCCCGCAGGTTACGAGAAGGCCTTGAACACCACCGATGCGTTGGTGCCGCCGAAACCGAAGGAATTGGACAACGCCGCCCGCACCTTCTTCTCCTTGGCCACCCTCGGCACCAGATCAATCCCCTTGCAGCTCTCCGACGGATTTTCCAGATTGAGCGTCGGCGGCAGCACGCCCTCGGTGATCGCCTTGATCGAATAGATCGCCTCGACCGCCCCGGCCGCGCCCAGCAGATGACCGATGGCCGACTTGGTGGAGGACATCGACACCGTTTCGATCGCCGAACCGAACAGACGCTTGACCGCCCCCAGCTCGATCTCGTCGCCGACCGGAGTCGACGTGCCGTGGGCATTGATGTAATCAATGTCGGAGGGGTTGAGTCCCGCCCGCTTCAGTGCCATCTGCATCGAGCGGAAGCCGCCATTGCCGTTTTCCGGCGGCGAGGTGATGTGGTAGGCGTCGCCTGACATGCCATAGCCAACGACTTCGGCGTAAATCTTGGCGCCACGCTTCTTGGCGTGCTCCAGTTCCTCCAGCACCACGATGCCGGCGCCCTCGCCCATTACGAAACCGTCGCGCCCCTGATCATAGGGCCGGGACGCCTTCTCGGGCGTGTCGTTGTAACCGGTGGACAGCGCCTTGGCCGCCGCGAATCCGGCGAGACCGAGCCGGCACAGCGCGCTTTCGGCACCACCCGCGAACATCACGTCGGCGTCGTCGAACTGAATCAGCCGGGCGGCGTCGCCAATGGCGTGGGCTCCCGAGGAGCAAGCGGTGACCACCGCGTGATTCGGACCCTTGAAACCATACTTGATCGAGACCTGCCCCGAAGCCAGATTGATCAGGCACGAGGGAATGAAGAACGGCGACACCCGCCGCGCCCCCTTCTCCTTGAGCAGCAGCGCGCCCTCGGCGATGCCCGGCAAACCGCCGATGCCCGAACCGATCATCACGCCGGTGCGCTCCTGATCCTCCAACTCCTGAGGATGCCAGCCGGAATCGACCACCGCCTCGGCCGCCGCCCCCATCGCATAGAGGATGAAGTCATCGATCTTGCGCTGATCCTTGGGCGGCACGTACTCGTCGGCGTTGAACAGCCCCAGGGCGGTTTCGCCACGCGGAACATGCCCGGCGACCTTCGACGCAATGTCCGACACGTCGAACCGGGTGATCTGACTGATACCCGACTCGGAGTTGGTCAGCCGCGACCAGTTGTTCTTGTGCCCGATTCCGAGAGGCGTCACCATCCCGAGACCGGTAACCACGACACGTCTCATGGCAGTTCCCGATGTTCTTCCCGTGAATCCCCACCACGGCGGGGCCCGGCGCGCTAAACGCCGAGGCCCGCGACCCGCAGCTATTCGAACGTCCCCGAACCGGTCAGGACTGGGCGTGCGCCGAAATGAAGGTAATGGCGTCCTTGACCGTCAAAATCTTCTCTGCGGCGTCGTCGGGAATCTCGCAACCGAACTCTTCCTCGAACGCCATCACCAGCTCGACGGTATCCAGGCTGTCAGCGCCCAGATCGTCGATAAAGCTGGCATTCTCGACCACCTTCGACTCCTCGACGCCGAGATGCTCGACGACGATCTTCTTCACGCGCTCGGCAATATCACCGCTCATGTTGTTTTACCTTTTCCTGTTCCATCAAGAAAGAGCCGGTTTCCCGACGACGAAGCGGCGCGACCTGCACCGCCACGGTTCCATTATCGACGTGCCCGGTCGCCCGAAAAAAGTCACGTTCGATACCACAGATCATCACGATTGACCAGTATTCGCGATGAGCCCCGCTCATCGCGATGTCCCGGGTCAGATCATGGCCATGCCACCATTGATGTGCAGCGTCTGCCCGGTGACATAGGCCGCCTCCTCGCTGGCGAGATAGAGCACGCCGGCCGCGATGTCGGCCGGATCGCCCAGCCGTCCCGCCGGCACCGCGACGGTCAGCTTGTCCTTCTGGGCCTGATCGAGCGCGTCGGTCATCGGCGTCGTGATGAAGCCGGGCGCGACGCAATTGACCGTGATCCCCCGCGACGCCACCTCGGCGGCCAGCGCCTTCGACATGCCGATCATCCCGGCCTTGGAGGCGGCGTAATTGGCCTGCCCCGGATTGCCGGTGACCCCGACGATCGAGGTGATGCCGATGATCCGGCCCCAGCGCCGCTTCATCATGCCGCGCAGGGCCGCCCGCGCCAACCGGAAGCCGGAGGTGAGGTTGACCTCGAGCACGGTGTGCCAATCCTCGTCCTTCATGCGCATGGCCAGACCGTCGCGGGTCAGGCCGGCATTGTTGACCAGAATATCGACCTTGCCGCCCAGCGCCTTCTCGGCCTCCTTGAACAGCGCCTCGGTGGCGGCGGCCTCGGCGAGATTTCCCGGCACGATCTTGAGCCGCTCACCGCCGCCGAGCGCCGCCGCCAGCTTTTCCAGCGCCTCGACCCGGGTGCCCGAGAGCGCCACCGTCGCCCCCTGATCGAACAGGGCTTTGGCGATGGCGGCGCCAATGCCGCCCGAAGCTCCGGTCACCAGTGCCGTTTTTCCGCCGAGATCGAACATGGCCGTACTCATTCCATCCTAAAGGACAAGAGGAGAGAAAATCACAGGGTCTTCAGGAAAGACTCGATGTCCGCCGGGGTCTGCACCGAAACGCCGGCCAGTTCCTTGTCGATTCGCTTGGCCAGACCGGTCAGGACCTTGCCGCTGCCCAACTCGACCAGGGTGTCGACACCCTCGGCCTTGACATAAAGCATGCTTTCCCGCCAGCGCACCACGCCGCACACCTGCTCGACCAACCGGGCGCGGATTTCATCGGGATCGCTGATCGCCCGGGCGATGACGTTGGCCACCAGCGGCACCACCGGCGCGCTCATGGCCACCCCGGCCAGCGCCTCGGCCATGGCGTCGGCGGCCGGTTGCATCAGCGGACAATGGAACGGCGCGCTCACCGGCAGCTTGACCGCGCGCTTGAAGCCCTTGGCGGCGGCGATGGCGATCGCCCGGTCGACAGCGACCGCGTCGCCGCTGATCACCACCTGCCCCGGGGCGTTGTCGTTGGCGGCGGCGCAGACCTTGCCGGTCTCGGCGGCGGCCTCGGCGGCGATCGCCTGGGCGGCCTCGAGATCGGCACCCATCAGCGCCGCCATGGCGCCCTGCCCCACCGGCACCGCCTTCTGCATCGAACGGCCGCGCAGCTTGAGCAAGCGCGCGGTGTCGGCGAGGCTGAAGGTCCCGGCGGCGCACAGCGCCGAATATTCACCCAGCGAGTGGCCGGCGACGAAGCGCGCCGCCTTGGCGATCTCGAGTCCGCCCTGCTTCTTCAGCACCGCGACCACCGCCAGCGACACCGCCATCAGCGCCGGCTGGGCGTTTTCCGTGAGCGTGAGATCGGACTCCGGCCCCTCGCACATCAGCTTCGAGAGCTTCTGGTCCAGCGCGTCATCAACCTCGTCGAACACCAGCCGCGCGTCGGCGAACGCCTCGGCAAGTTCGCGCCCCATGCCCACCGCCTGGCTGCCCTGCCCAGGAAAAACCAACGCCCGTGCCATGATCTCCATCCGCTCCCTGGCTGCCCGCTCTCCGACCGTACCCCGAATTCGCCCGCGCACCCGACCGCACCTGCGAAGACGCGAGTCATACCGCGTTGCGGCCGCAAGTCAAGGGGTCCCAAGTCTCGAACGGCAGCGACGGACGAACACTCACGGCAGCGCGGAAATCTTGCGGGCGACGGTGAGCGCGAGACCGACCACCTCGTGAAAGCGCCGTTCGACAACCCCGATGTCGCCGGCCAGCCCCTCGACCAGGGGGCGAAACGGCGCTTCCACCATATCCTCGAGCGCCGCGCAGAGGGCGTCGAGCGAGGATGGCACCGCCTCCTCCCCCAGTGTCACGATGTCGCGCACCAGGGGCGACAGCCGCCACAGGCGGGAATCATCCTCGATCAGGGAGAAAATCACCGTTGCCGCCAGCCGGTGGGCCAACGCCGCCGCCCCGGCTCCCGGCCGATGCCAGATGCCCTCCGCCAACTCGATATGAGCCTCGGCGATCTCCCGTTCCGCGAAACGGGTGGACAGGGTCTCCGAAGCATCCCCGGCCCCGGCCCCGCTCTCGGCCTCCAGGATATGCCAGTGATGACCCAAACTCGGTCCGGCTTCGTTGGCATCGCTCATGACGGTCCCCTGTGTCAATTTGGCCTCGTGGTGACTCCGGCCTCGTGGTCAATTCGGCAACGGCGCGGGCGGACTCCGGCCGGCGCGCCGCGCACGCGTCACCGGCCACGTCCGATTATAGCGCCCGAGTGTACACGACGGCCCGCCATCCGACAGTGCGGCAAAGGTAGTAGCTGCTCACTCACCTCGAATAAAGTGGCACCTCGAATAAAGTGGCACCTCGAATAAAGTGGCGCCCCGAAAAAAGTGGCGCCCCGAAAAAAGTGGCGCCCCGAAAAAAGTGGCGTCTTTCGGAACGCCGCGCCAACCCGGCCGTTTCCCTCGAAGATTCCCGAACATGGCCGGCGGCGGACCTTGCAATCCGGTCAAGCCCGTGTATAGTGCCGCGCTCCGTAACTCCTTGCCGGCGCCAGCGCGTCGGCTAGGCGCGGGCGGCTGGCCGTGTTTCTCTTCGAAAGCCGGGAACTTCCCCCGGCCACGTCGCGAGAGGACCCAGGAACAGCGCCGAGCCACGTAACAGCCATGGGGAGTCCTATGCCTTTTTATGAAAGCGTGTTCATCGCACGCCAGGATATCTCGGCCGC
>CAIOBP010000210.1 GCA_903856295.1 uncultured Rhodospirillales bacterium
CCCCCCCCCCCCCCCTTCGGCGACCAGGGCTCCGCCCTGGACCCACTGGGGCCGCGGACCCCAGACCCCATTTATAAAAAGCTGTAGGGATCGACGTCGATCTGGACCCTGACGCTTGAGGGGATCGGGGTGTTGGCCAGCCATTGGCGCAGCACCGGTTGCAGGGTCACCGAGCGCGGGGCCTTGACCAGCAAGCGGCGGCGGTGACGGCCGCGCAGCAGCGCCAGCGGCGCCGGGGCGGGGCCCAGCACCTCGATCTCGTCGGAGCGCGGGGCGCTGCGGCCGAGCAAGCGGGCGGCGGCGTCGACCTCTTCGGCATCCTCTCCCGAAATCACCAGCGCCGCGAGGCGTCCGAAGGGCGGCAGCAGACCGTCGCGGCGCTCCTCGGCTTCGGCGGCCAGGAAGGCGTCGCGGTCGCCCGAGGCTAGCGCCTGGATCACCGGATGCTCGGGCTGGAACGATTGCAGCAGCACCCGCCCCGGCCGTTCGGCGCGTCCGGCCCGGCCTGACACCTGATGCAGCAACTGGTAGGTCCGTTCCGCGGCGCGCAGATCGCCGCCGCCGAGCCCGAGATCGGCATCGACCACCCCGACCAGGGTCAGCATCGGGAAATGATGGCCCTTGGCCATGACCTGGGTCCCGATCAGCAAATCGAGTTCGTGGGCCGCGACCTTGCGCACCATTTCGTCGATGGCGTTGGGGCCGGTCAGGGTGTCGGAGGCCATCACCGCGGTTCGGGCCTGGGGGAACAGTTCGGCCACCTCCTCGGCGATGCGCTCGACGCCGGGGCCGCAGGCGGCGAAGCTCTCGGGCTTTTCGCATTGGGGGCAGAGTTCGGGCGGCGGCATGACATGGCCGCAATGATGACAGAGCAGTTTGGCGGCGGCGCGGTGCTCGACCAGCCAAGCCGAGCAGTTCGGGCATTGCAGGCGGAAGCCGCAGCCCCGGCACAGGGTCAGCGGCGCGTAGCCCCGGCGATTGAGGAAGATCATCGCCTGTTCGCCGGCTTCGAGGGTCTCGGTCAGCGCCTTGCGCAGCGGCGGCGCCATCCAGCGCCGCGGCCGCTCGGCCTTCTGCGCCCGCATGTCGATGATCTCGACATCGGGCAGGCTGGCGCCACCATGGCGCGAGGGCAGATGCTGGAGGCTGTAGCGCCCGGACTCGACGTTGATCAGGGTCTCGAGGGAGGGGGTCGCCGAGACCAGGGCGATCGGAATGCCGCCCAGCCACGCCCGCGCCACCGCCATGTCGCGGGCCTGATAGATCACCACCTCGTCCTGCTTGAAGGCCGGGTCGTGCTCCTCATCGACCACGATCAACCCGAGATCGGCATAGGGCAGAAACAGCGCCGACCGCGCTCCGACCACGATGCGCAGCGAGCCGTTGGCCACCGCCCGCCACGTGGCGCGGCGCAAGCCGGGCGAGAGTTCCGAATGCCAGAGGCCGGGGGCCGCGCCGAACCGCCGTTTGAAACGCTCCAGCCACTGGGCGCTGAGGGCGATTTCGGGCAGCAGCACCGCCACCTGCCGGCCCGAGGCCAGACAAGCGGCGATCGCCTCGAAATAGACCTCGGTCTTGCCCGAGCCGGTGACACCGTCGATCACCGTGACCCCGTATCTGCTGGCCTGGAGCGCCGTGGTCAGCGCCCGCGCCGCCGCCTCCTGATCGGCCGAGAGCGCGGGGCCGGCGAGCAGCCAGTCGGGCTGGGGCAACTCGGGCTCAATCACCACCGGCACCGCCGCCAGCAGGCCGGCATCGAGCAGGCCGCGCACCACCGCCGGGCCGCATGCCGCCGCCGCCGCCAGTTCAGCGGCGGTGCGGGGCTCGCTGCCGGCGGCCTCCTCCAGCAGCCGCAGCCGCGCTCCGGTCATCTTGAAGCCGGCCGGCGGCACGGCGCCGGGCACCACCCGGCAGACGATCGCCGGGCGCGGCGGCTCCAGGGCGGCGGGCACGCTGATCGCCATCTTGAGCACCAGACCGGGCAGGGCCAGGGTGTAGGCGGCGACCCAATCGATGAAGCGGCGGCTGACCTCGCTCATCGGCGTGATGTCGAAACGCCGGGCCACCGGCTTGAGCCGGGCGTAATCGAAGGTGCCGGCGCCGTCGTTCCAGACTACCCCGGCCAGCCGGCGCGGCCCCAGCGGCACCTCGACATAATCGCCGGGCGCCAGACTCATGCCCTCGGGCACCCGGTAATCGTAGGGGCCGTGCAGCGGCAGGGGCAGCAGCACGCCGACCCGCCGGCCGCCGATCTGCCGATCGGGGGGCTCGAGTCGGTCCAGGAGCGTGGCGCTTCGGGCCGTCATCGGCTAGACTGCTCGCCGCTCGCCACTCTCACCGACAAGGACCAGGATTCCATGAAATTCTTCGTCGACACCGCCGACCTCAACGATATTAAGGAACTCGCCGCCACCGGCCTGCTGGATGGTGTTACCACCAATCCCTCGCTGATCGCCAAGTCCGGTCGCAATTTTCTGGATCTGGTCGCCGAAATTTGCGAGGTGGTCGATGGTCCGGTCAGTGCCGAGGTCGCCGCCACCGACTTCGAGACCATGCTCAAGGAAGGTCGCAAGCTGGCGAAAATCTCGCCGCGCGTCGCGGTCAAGGTGCCGCTGACCCCGGCCGGGCTCAAGGTCTGCAAGGCGCTCAGCACCATCGGCACCATGGTCAATGTCACCCTCTGCTTCTCGGCGGCCCAGGCGATCCTCGCGGCCAAGGCCGGCGCCTCCTTCGTGTCGCCCTTCGTCGGCCGGCTCGACGATGTCGGCACCGACGGCATGGGGCTGATCGCCGAGATCTGCCAGATTTACAAGCAATATCCCAGCTTCACCACCGAGGTGCTGGTGGCCTCGGTCCGTCATCCGATGCATGTGGTCGAGGCGGCTAAGCTTGGTGCGCATGTGGCAACAATGCCACCCAGTGTGATCCGTTTGCTGTTCGGCCATCCGCTGACCGACAAGGGGCTGGCGCAATTCGTCGCCGACTGGCAAAAGACAGGACAGACAATTTTGGGCTGACGATTCATTGGCTTGCGGGGTTATCTTAAAGTGCGGTGCTAAGGATAAAGCCGGATCGCACACCCCCGCAGACCGAAAATCGCCCGCCCGCCCCGGCCGGTCCGGATAGCAGCAGGCGGTTGACATGAGGAAGATGGGTCGCGAGCAGGGAGCCAACCAGCGGGGTCCGGGCGCTCTCAATGCCGAGGACGTGGTCGCGTATCTGCGCGAGCATCCCGATTTTCTGACCCGGCACGCCGATGTTGTGCAGCATCTGACGCCGCCCCTGGTCCGGAGGGGCGGCAGCAACATCGCCGATCTCCAGTATTATATGATCGAGCGGCTTCAGGCCGAGATGGGGCGGCTGCGCGGCGAACAGCAGGACTTGCTGCGCGGCTCGCGCGCCAATCTCAACAATCAGAATCGCATCCACGCGGCGGCGCTGTTTTTGCTCGATGCCCAGAGCTTCGAGCAGCTGATTCAGACCATCACCACCGATCTCGCCGTGCTGCTGGATCTGGATGTCGCCTGCCTGATCGTCGAATCGGGGGCCCGCGATCTGCCGCGCAACGAAACCGCCGGGGTGCGGGTGGTCAAGGCCGGCTCGATCGAGGGCTGGCTCGGCCGGCGGGAAATCGTGCTGGCCGGCAATCTTTACGGCGACCCGACGATTTTCGGTGGCGTCGCCGGTCTGGTGCGCTCCGAGGCGCTGATCCGGCTGCACATCAGCAACGAATGCCCGCCCGGCATGCTGGCCTTCGGCTCGCGCGATTCCGAAATGTTCCACCAGGGCCAGGGCACCGAACTGCTCAGCTTCCTGGCCCGGGTGGTCGAGCGCTGCATCCGTTGTTGGCTCGATTTGCCGGCCTGAGGGGCGGCGCGGCGGGCGGCGGGTATGATGCCGATAGGCAACGGTGACCGGGCCGAGCTTCCGGACGGGACCCACGACGCTTTCCCTGGCCGGTTATCGGCCGCTACAGTGCTGCGTCATGGCAGACCTTGCGAGCCACCGTCCCGCCGAGGCGGTATCCTCTGAGCCCACGGGCACCGGATCGCCGTTGGCCCCGGTCCCGGAGATGGCTGTCGCCGCCGGAGCCGATGCTTCCGTGCGGGCGCTGGCGCGCGCCAACATTTATGCCTTGCTGGCGGTGGCGCTGCTCCTGGTGACGATTTGCGGGGTGGCGCTGTGGTCGTCCTATCGCAGCAGTCTGCGCGAGGCGGACAGCCGGGCCGATGCCGGCATCGCGATTCTGGCCGGGCAGATCGATCTCGCCCTCGCCGGCATCGACAGCGTGCTTCAGGGCCTGAGCGAGCGGCTGGCGGGCGGCGGGACGCCTTCGGTCCGCTCGCTGTCGGCCTATCTCGCCAAGCGCGGCTCCGAGATGGCCATGGTCCGGAGCATGACCGTGATCGGTGCCGATGGCGCGGTGATCGCCGATTCCGTGGGGGCCGAACACAAGGGCATGATCCCGCCGTTCGATCAGGCGGCGTTTTTCCGGGCGCATTTCGGCGCGACGGAGTCCGAGATGTATATCGGCGCGCCGATGCGCAGCGTGGTCGCCGGCAGCTGGCTGGTGCCGTTGTCGCGGGCGGCGCGCGGTCCCGATGGCGCGCTGAAGGCGGTGATCGTCGCCACCGTCGATACCGCGGCCTTCGCGCCGCTGTTCCATTCGCTTAATGCCGACGGTCAGTTGTGGGGGGCGCTGACCCGTAATGACGGCGCCCTGCTGATGCCCTTTCCGTTCAATGGCAAGCTGCTGGAAACGCCGCTGGCCGGCTATTCCTGGTTCGTGTCGCGCTTGCACGAGGACCGCGAAGGGTCGCTGCGCCTCGCCACCCCCGACGGGGTCAACCGGCTGGTGACCCATCGGGCGGTCGGGCGCTGGCCGCTGATTCTGGCGGTCGGGCTGGCTACCGACGATGTCTTGCGGCCGTTCGTCGACGAGGCGTGGCTGTGGGCGACCGGGCTGGCCGGAACGCTGGTGCTGGTGCTGATCGGTGGCCGCTACCATTTGCGCCAGACCCGGCGCATCGCGGTGCAGGCCCACCAACTCGGCCGCACCACCGAGGACCTGACCCGGGTCAACCGCCTGCTCGGACAGGAAGTCGAGGAGCGGGCGCGGGCGGCGGCCGAGCTTTACTACCGGAACCTGCTGCTCGACGCCCAGCTTCAGATGTCGCCCGACGGTATTCTGGTGCTGGACGCCGAGGGGCATATCCGCTCCTGGAACCAGCGGTTCGGCGAAATCTGGTCGCTGCCCGCCGGGGTCATGTCCGAGGGCGACCGCGATCTCGCCATGAGCCTGGCCTGCGAACAGCTCGCGGATCCGGCGGCGTTTCTGCGCCGGGTCACCCACCTGTTCCGCAACCGGGATGAGCAGGACGCCGGCGACGAAATGCTCTTCCGCGACGGCCGGATCGTCGAGCGCTTCTCGCGCAGCCTGATCGACCATGAGGGCCGCTTTTCCGGGCGCATCTGGTTCTTCCGCGACGTTACCTTGTCGCGTCGGGCCGCGGCCACCGCGCGCAAGCTGGCGGCGATCGTCAGCTCGTCCAGCGACGCGATCATCGGCAAGGCCATCGATGGCGGCATCGAGAGCTGGAACGCCGCCGCCGAGCGGATGTTCGGCTACCCCCCCGAGGAGATTCTCGGTCAGCCGCTCCAGACCCTGTTTCCCGCGGACCGGGTCGACGACATCACCGAGCGCCTGCTGGCGGCGCGGCGCGGTGAGCGCATCGCCCATCTCGAAACCATCGGGCGCCACAGCTCGGGCGAGTGCATCCATCTCTCGGTGACGATTTCGCCGGTGCTCGACGACGAGGGCGTCGTTACCGGCCTGTCGACCATCGCGCGCGACATCACCCGGCGCAAGCGCATCGAGGCGGCCCTGCGCGAGCGCGACCAGCGCAACCGCGTGGTGCTGGAATCCCTGTCCGAGGGCGTGCTGCTCTACAGCGCCGAGGGGGTGATCGTCGCCGCCAACTCGGCGGCCCAGAGCATTCTCGGACCGTTCTTCGGCAGCCAGGGCGTGATCGCCGAGGAGGCCTCCGAGGTCTTCGACCGTATCGCCATCGGTGCCGACGGCGAGCCGGTGCGGCGCCGCCATCAGCCGGCCGAGATCGCCCGCACCACCGGCGCGCCGGTGCTCGACGTGGTGATCGGGTTGCAGCCGCCGCGCGGCTCGACCGCCGGCACGGTCTGGCTGCTGTGCAACGCCCAGCCGATCCGCAGCGAGTCGGGAGAGGTCGATGGCGTGGTGGTCAGCCTGCTCGACATCACCACCCGCAAGCGGGCCGAGGAGGAGTTGCGCGAGAGCGAACGCCATTTCCGCCGGACCTTCGACGAATCGCCGATCGGCGCCGCGATGGTCTCGCTCGACGGCCGCTTCCTCCGGGTCAATGCCGAGTTGTGCCGGATCACCGGCTATGCCAGCGACGACTTGCTGGCGCTGGGCATCGGGGACATCGTGCTGCCCGAGGACGCCGATCTCGACGCCGGGCCGTCGGGACAGCTGGTCGCCGGGGAGATCAGCAACTATCAGGTCGACAAGCGCTGTCTGCGCAAGGATGGCGGGCTGATCTGGCTGCATTTCTCGGTGCGGATGATCCGGGATTCGGCGGGCCATCCCGGTACCTTCCTGCCGATGATCGAGGACATCACGGCGCGCAAGCTGGCCGAGGAGCGTCTCGCCCGCTCCGAGGCCGAGGCCCAGACCGCGAAAACCTCCGCCGATCTGGCCAACCGCGCCAAGTCGGAGTTCCTGGCCACCATGAGCCACGAGTTGCGCTCGCCGCTCAACGCCATCCTGGGCTTCGCGGAAATTCTCAGCATGGAGATGTTCGGGGCGCTGGGCTCGCCGCGCTATCTCGGCTACGCCAAGGACATTCACGACAGCGGCCGGCTGTTGCTCTCGGTGATCGACGATATTCTCGATCTCTCGAAAATCGAGGCCGGCAAGCTCGAGCTTCACGAGGAGGCGGTCAATCTCGAGCAGTCGGTCAGCTCGGCGCTGCGGCTGGTGCAAACCCGCGCCCACGACCACGGGTTGCGCCTTGAGACCACCCTTGAGCCCGAACTGCCGAAGCTGTGGGCCGATGGCCGCCTGATCATCCAGATGGCGGTCAACCTGCTCTCGAACGCCATCAAGTTCACGCCGCGCGGCGGCCGGATCGCGGTGACCGTCGGGCTGGTCGAGGGTGAGGATGGCGGGATCTCCCTCACCGTCGCCGACAGCGGCATCGGCATCGCGCCCGAAGACCTGCCCAAGGTGCTGGCGCCCTTCGAACAGGTGGACAATCACCTGACCCGCACCCAGTCCGGCACCGGCCTGGGGCTGCCGCTGGTGAAGTCGCTGATCGAGTTGCATGGCGGTCGGTTCGGCATCGCCAGTCAGCCGGGGGCGGGCACCACCGTCACCCTGATTTTTCCGGCCTGGCGCTTGCGGCCGGCATAAGCCGGCGTCAGGCGATGTGTGGTGACGGCGTGATCCTTTCAAACGATCAGGGCGAATCTATCACGGCACCGCTTGCTCTCACGGTTTTATTATCTTATCTCTATGACACGCTGGAGCCCCGCCTCGGGGCGTATGGCGATTGGCGACCCTGAATGATTGATCAATTGGGGATGACCGCAACTTATTATAACAAAGGTGCATGCCATGATATTCTATCAAGAAGAACGCCTTGCTATGTTCATAGATGGAGCGAATCTCTATGCTGCGGCACGGGCGCTGGGTTTTGATATCGACTACAAACGTTTGCTGGATATGTTCGCATCCAAGGGCCGGTTGGTCAGGGCCTTCTATTATACCGCCCTGGTCGAGGACCAGGAGTATTCACCGATCAGACCCCTGGTCGACTGGCTCGATTATAATGGTTACACTATGGTCACCAAGCCGACCAAAGAGTTCACTGATGCTTCGGGGCGGCGCAAGATCAAAGGAAACATGGACATAGAACTGGCCATCGACGTGATGGAGATGGCCGAGCATGTCGACCACATTTTACTGTTCTCGGGCGATGGCGACTTCCGCCGGCTGGTCGAGGCCGTGCAGCGCAAAGGGGTGCGGGTCAGCGTCGTGAGCACCGTGCGCTCGCAACCGTCGATGGTGGCCGATGAGCTGCGCCGTCAGGCCGACAACTTTATCGAGCTGCAGGATCTGTCACCGATGATCGCCCGCGTTCACCATCACCGGGATGCCGGCGGCCACGAGCAGTCCCCCAACGGCAATTTCGATCACGTCTGAGCCAACACATCTGAGCCCAGGCGGCGTTCGACAGGATTGCCCCGGCCGCCACCGCAAAGGTGGCCGGGGCCCGCGTCGCCTACTGGCATCTTGGCAAGTCTGCCAGACAGGATAGCGCTGGCTGGGCCTTGTCGACAAACAAGAAGAGCAGCGACAGGAATAAAAAGAGCAAGGTCGCCCATATATTGCTGTTCAGCTGAGCGGAGCGCTTGACGAAGTTAAGGTACTTGACCTTGACAAATCCCTCAAGATCAGAATAGGCGCCCGGCTCCCACCACTTGACGGCAATGATATGGATGGCCAGCATTGCAACGGATACCAGCAGCAGAAACCACGACATAAAGAAAAAGAGTTCCATCACCCTGCTGGGTTTGCTGTACTCGGCAAGCTGAAGGCTGATCGCCAGGAATAATGAGCACGAGGTCAGGACGCCGCTCACCTTGGAGTGCAGGCGGTCCGTGACGCCGTTGACATAGGCCAGGAGTTCGCGGTCTCCCCCGAGAGAGCGTCTCAGGTTGATATAAATGCGTTCGGCCTCGTCATCATCAGGAACCCAAAAGCGGGTCCTGAGGCGCTGGAGGATGCTGGCGCGTCTGCTCACCGACCTCCCGCCCCCATCCTACGCCGCCAGTTTGCGGATTTCCAGGCGGCTCCAGACGTCGAGCAGGGCGTCGACCAGGTGGTTCATTTCGGTGTCGCCGTGGAGCGGGGTCGGGGTGATGCGCAGCCGCTCGGTGCCGCGCGGCACCGTGGGATAGTTGATCGGCTGGATGTAGATGTTGTGGCGCTCCATCAACTGGTCGCTGGCCTGCTTGCACAGCCGGGCGTCGCCGACCAGCAGCGGCACGATGTGGCTGACCGAGGGCATCACCGGCAGGCCATGCTCGCGCAGCAGCCGCTTGAGGGTGGCGGCCCGCTCCTGGTGGCGCTCGCGGATCTCCGGGCTGGTCTTGAGCTGGCGGATCGAGGCCCGCGCCCCGGCGGCCACCGCCGGCGCCAGCGATGAGCTGAAGATGAACGAGGCGGCGAAGCTGCGCACGCAATCGACCACCGCCGCCGAGCCGGTGATGTAGCCGCCTTGGGTTCCGATCGCCTTGGCCAGGGTGCCCTCGATCACGGTCAGCCGGTGCGCCTGGCCGTCGCGCTCGGAAACGCCGCCGCCGCGCGGGCCATACATGCCGACGGCGTGCACCTCGTCGATATAGGTCATGGCGCCGTGCTTTTCCGCGACGTCGCAGATTTCACCGATCGGGGCGATGTCGCCATCCATCGAGTACACCGACTCGAAGGCCACCAGCTTCGGCCGGTCCTTGGGATACTGGGAGAGCAGGCGGTCGAGATCGGCCGGGCTGTTGTGATGGAAAATGTGCTTCTCGGCCCCGGAATCGCGGATGCCGACGATCATCGAATTGTGATTGAAGGCGTCGGAGAAGACCACGCAGTGGGGCAGCAGCCGGGCCAGCGTGCCGAGGGCGGCGAGATTGGAGGTGTAGCCCGAATTGAACAGCAGCGCCGCTTCCTTGCCGTGGAGATCGGCGAGTTCCTGCTCGAGCAGCACGTGATAGTGATTGGTGCCCGAGATGTTGCGGGTGCCGCCGGCTCCCGCCCCACATTTGTCCAGCGCTTCGTGCATCGCGCTCAGCACCACCGGGTGCTGGCCCATGCCGAGATAGTCGTTGGAGCACCAGACCACCACTTCGCGCGGGCCGTTGGGGCCATGGAAGGTGGCATAGGGAAACTTGCTGGCATGGCGCTCAAGATCGGCGAACACCCGATACCGGCCCTCCTGCTTCAGGCCCGCGATGCGATCCCGGAAAAACAGCTCGTAGTCCATGCTCGGCCCTTTCACCCCGTACGGGGCGCTCCTCTCGTACCTTTTCGTCGAAGCCCCGGCAAACCGGAACATCCGCGCCAGACCCGCGACCTTAACACAGTCGAATCGATCACGCAAAAGCGGCATTGCCTGTCCAATCGCTCAGGGCAGGAATGCGCGGATCAGCCCCCTGTGGCGCTCATCGGCCGGTGCGGCAGGCCGGAGGCGGGGCAGGCGCCGGGGACGAACTGGTGTCCCTCGGGCTTGTGGGCGACCGCCCGGCGCAACAGCGCGTGGAGAGCCGCGAGATTTCCGGCCGGAATGGCGCGCAGCGGCTCGCGCAGCTCCACCGATTGCTCCTGTCCGAGGCAGAGATAGAGCCGGCCGGTGGCGGTCAGCCGCACCCGGTTGCAGCTGTCGCAGAACGAACCGGAGATCGGGGTGATCAGGCCGAGCCGGCAGCCGGTTTCGCGGATGCGGTGATAGCGGGCCGGCCCGCCGGTGCGCTCGGACAGGGGCTCCAGGGTCCAGCGCCGCTCCAACCGGCGGCGCACCTCGTCCAGGGCCAGGAATTGCCCGGAGCGGAGGGTGCCGCCGGCATCGCCGAGCGGCATCACCTCGATCAGGGTGAGGTCGAAGCCGCGCTCGCCGCACCAGCCGATCAAGCGGTCGAACTCGTCCTCGTTGACGCCCTTGAGGGCGACGCAGTTGATCTTGACAGTCAGGCCGGCCGTCCGCGCCGCCTCGATGCCGGCGAGCACGCGCTCATGGTCGCCATGGCGGGTCAGGGCGCGGAAGCGCCCGGCATCCAGGGTGTCGAGGCTGATATTGACCCGCTGGATGCCGCAGTCGGCCAGCTCTCCGGCCATCTCCCGCAGGCGGACGGCGTTGGTGGTCAGGGTCAGCTCCCGAATCCGGCCCTGGTGGACCAGGGCGCCAAGGCCGCGCGCCAGCCCCATGAAGCCGGGCCGGATCAGCGGTTCGCCGCCGGTCAGGCGCAGCCGGCTGACGCCGAGATCGACGAAGGCCCGGCACAGCCGTTCCAACTCCTCCAGCCGCAGCACCTCGGACTTGGGCACGAAGGTCACGCTGTCCGACAGGCAGTAGGCGCAGCGGAAGTCGCAGCGGTCGGTGACCGAGACCCGGAGATAGGAGATGGTCCGGCCGAAGCCATCGATCAATGGCCGGCCGTCCTCCGGGGCAGGGGTCGGGTCATCGGCCATCGGCCCGTTCCCGCTCAGCCGATGGGAAAACGGGGCCGATGGGAAAACGGGATTGGATGAAGCCGGCGACCGCCGCGACATCGTCGAGATCGAGCACCGGCAGCGCCGTCTCGGGCACCGGCCCGTCCGAGGCCACCGCGACGATATGGGGGTCGCCGGGGGCGAGCAGTTGCTTGCCGTTGGCGCGGCGGAAGACCTCGATCTTGGGGTGGGGATGGTGTTTGAAGCCCTCGACCAGCACCAGATCCACCGGCGCCAGCTTGGCCAGCAGCGTCTCGAAGTCCGGCTCGGGGGCGTCGCGCAACTCGTGCATCAGCGCCCAGCGATGGGCCGAGGCGACCAGAACCTCGGTGGCTCCGGCCATGCGGTGCACGTAGCTGTCCTTGCCCGGCTGGTCGATGTCGAAGGCGTGGTGGGCGTGCTTGACCGTCGAGACCCGGAGCCCGCGCCCGATCAGTTCCGGCACCAGTCGCGACAGCAGCGTGGTCTTGCCGCTGCCGCTCCACCCGGCGAGGCCGATGACTCTCATGGCGTCCTCTTCGTTGACGGTTCCGGCTCAGTTATCGAGGCTGGGAGGCTGGCCAGTCCAGGGCAATCGCACGGGGGGGGGGCGGCCTCAGTGGTGAGCGGCGCCTTCCTTGGGTTTCTCTCCCGTCTTGGCTTTTTCCGCTTCCTTGCCGTCGGTGTTGGGTTTGGCGGTCTTGGGGCGCTTGGCCTCCTCGGCCTTGCGCCGCGCCTCCAGGGCCTCGTTCTCGTGCTGGCGCTGTTGGGCGTCGTCCTCGTTCAGCCGGGACGCCCCCCGGATCGGCTCGGTGATCGCGGCCTCGAAGGCGGGCGACTTCGCCATGTTGGCCAGTTCGGTGGAGGGAATGTAGGCCCCGAGCGTCAGATAATAGACGGCCGCTTCGCGGTCGTTGGCGGCCAGGGCGAGGCGCAGCCCGTCGGAGGGTTGGGTGCGGGTCGGGGTGGGCGCCGGCACCGGTGGCTCGTGGGGGTCGGAATGGCACGCCTTCCACGTCAGAGCGCCGGCCGCCGGCACGGTGACGCCGCCGATCATCACCGCCGCCATCGAGAGGGTGTCGCCGGCCAGCTTGAAGTCGAGCCGGCTGGATTCATCGGTGATCAGCTTGAAGCCATCGGGATCGAACTGGTATTCCCCCTCGAAATAGCGGGTGAGTTTCGAGTTGGTGAATTCGGCATAAGAATTGGCGCCGAATTGCACCCCGTTTTCCGAATGCCGGTTCTTGGCGCAGTCGGTGCTGAGGAACCTGGAGATGAAGTTCTCCGTAAAACTGTCGCGCATGTGCGCCCGCTCTTTCTCCAGCGGGTCGGGGGCGTGATGACCGTGGCCGTGCGCACCGCCATGAGCCTCGCCATGAGCCTCGCCATGCGCGTCACCGTGCGCTTCGCCATGGTGCTCCGGCGCCGCGTCGTGATGAGCCGCTTCGGCGTCGTGGTGGGCGGGAGCGGCATCGTGGTGCTCGGGCTCGGCATGGCTCGGATGGGCCGGGGCATGGATGGCGGCCTTGGGAGCGAGGCCGGGGGGCGAGCCCAGGCCGACCAGCAGCCCGAAGCCGACCAGAGAACCGGCCAGCAAGGTCACGCCATAGGACAGGGACGCGAGCGCGTTGCCCTCGGCCAGCGAGTCGCGCACCACGGTCTTGAGGGGCGCCCATCTGTCGGCGATGCTGCTCCAGGGCATGAGGGCTGGTCCGTTCCCTTGCGGATGGCGTACCGCAGGTTTGAAAGATGGGGGTCAAACGTCGACACTCCAGCCCGGATTGTAGTCTCTTCGCCTGGGGTTGTCACTCTTCGGGACGAAACTCTTTCATCCCGTAAGTGATTTCGGCCGGCTGTGGTGCCGATACGACAGCGCGGCGCGCGATCACCAGGGGCGGCGCGCCTTGAGGGCCGCGGTCAGGGTGCCGTCGTCGAGGTAATCCAGTTCGCCGCCCAGCGGCACGCCCTGGGCGAGGCGCGAGATCGCGACGCCGCTGCCGGCCAAGCGGTCGGTGACGACATGGGCGGTGGTCTGGCCTTCGACGGTGGCGTTGAGGGCCAGAATGACCTCCCTGACCGCCTGGGAGCGGACCCGGGAGACCAGGTCCGAGATGCTCAAATCTTCCGGTCCGACGCCGTCGAGGGCCGACAGCGTGCCGCCCAGCACATGATAAACGCCCCGGAAGGCGCGGGTGCGCTCCAGGGCCCAGAGATCGGAGACCTCCTCGACGACGCAAATCAGGCCGCGGTCGCGGCTGCGGTCGGCGCACAGGGCGCAGGGCTCGGTGGTGTCGAGATTGCCGCACACCGGGCAGACGCGAATCCCGGCTTCCAGCCCGGACAGCTCGCGGATCAGCGGCACCAGCACGGTGTCCCGCCGTTTCAGCAGGTGCAGCACCACCCGGCGCGCCGAACGCGGCCCCAGCCCCGGCAGGCGGGACAGCAACTGGATCACCCGCTCGATCTCGCCGCCGGTCGCCAAGGCTCAGTTTTCCAGCATCCGGCGCAGCAGTTCGATATCCTCGTCGAAGCTGGAATCGACCGCCCGCAACTCCTCGACCTTGCGCACGGCATGCAGCACCGTGGTGTGGTCGCGCCCGCCGAACTTGCGCCCGATCTCCGGCAGCGAGCGCGTGGTCAGCATCTTGCACAAATACATAGCCACCTGGCGCGGCCGCGCCACCGCCCGCACCCGGCGCGCGGAATGCATGTCGGCGAGCTTGATGGTGTAGTGCTCGGCGACCTTCTTCTGAATCTCGTCGATGCTCACCCGGCGATCATTGGCGCGCAGCAGGTCGTAGAGCACCTCCTGGGTCGATTCGAGGGTGATCGCCCGCCCGACCAAGTCGGAATGGGCGACGATGCGGTTGAGCGCCCCTTCCAGCTCGCGGACGTTGGAGGTGATCTTGTGCGCCAGGAATTCCAGCACCTTGGTCGGAATCTTGGTGTTCATGCTCTCGGCCTTGGTGGCCAGGATGCCGAGGCGCAACTCGTAGTTGGTCGGGTGAATGTCGGCGACCAGACCCCAGCCGAGCCGGGAGCGCAGCCGCTCCTCCAGCCCTTCAAGGTCGGAGGGCGACTTGTCGGCCGAGACGATCACCTGGCGATTCTGGTCGACCAGGGCGTTGAAAGTATGGAAGAATTCTTCCTGGGTGCTATCCTTGCCCGAAATGAACTGGACGTCGTCGATCATCAGCACGTCCACCGAGCGGAACAGCTGCTTGAAGGCCATGGTGTCCTTGAAGCGCAACGCCCGGATGAACTGGTACATGAACTTCTCGGCCGAGAGGTAGATGACCTTGCGCTGGGGTTGGCGCAGCCGGATCATGTGGGCGATGGCATGCATCAGGTGGGTCTTGCCCAGCCCGACGCCGCCATAAAGAAACAGCGGGTTGAAGGTGACGGTGCTGGCCTCGCCGACTCTGCGGGCGGCGGCGTGGGCCAGTTCGTTGGGCTTGCCGACCACGAAATTGTCGAAGGTGAAGCGCGGGTCGAGCGGCGCCGAGACGGTGCCGATGCCATCCTCTTGCGCGGCCGGAGCCGCCGGGGGCAGGGACTGGGGGCGCGCCAGCGGCTGAGGCGCCGGCCGGGCCGGGAGGTCGGCGCCGTCATCCTCGGCCTCGTCCTCATGCTTGCCGGACCAGGAGGATGCCGCCGGAGGCGGGACCGGAGTCGCGGCCGGAGGTGACGGGGCGGCCAGCACCGGCGCCTTCATCGCGAGATCGATCGCGTGAATTTGGGGGTTCTCGGCCGTCCACAGGCCGCGAATCCGGTCGGCGTAGTGGGTTGCCACCCAGTCGCACAAGAAGCGGGTCGGCACCAGGATCGTCAGTTCGCTGCCGGCAAGTCCTCCCAGCGCCAGCGGTGCCAGCCAGCTGCGAAAGGCGGTTTCCCCGACCTCTTCGCGCAGCCGTGCCCGCACCCGGGCCCATTGCTGTTCAAGCCCGCCGCCCGACTCGGTGCCGGCGCCGGCCGTGACCCCAGGGCGCCGCGAGGCCGCCGGCGCCGAAGACGATTCGCCTTCGCGCGCTGGAGCACGGTCGCGCCATGGGCCGGATTCACCCGATCCGCCCGAACCTGGAGCCGATTTTTTCAAGCCAGATCACGCCCTAGAAAGCCCAAACAGCCCTGGAACAGCGTCCAGAACACCCCGCACCGACCGGAACCAGGATACTCATTGATCATGATGACCAATCGTCTCGTAGAATCAGAGGTATTTCTGCTGGCATGCCAACGCTTCCAGCAGTAATTTCGATGCAACTCTTTGCGAAATCACCGAAAATGCAAGTAACTTAAGGATTGTTGACGCCGGGGCGCCTAGTCAATCCAAGGCGTAATTACCGCGTCCCCATTGTGGGCCGCGAGGATAGCGGTGGGATCATTTTAATGCAATAGGACAGAATGAGAACGGCTCGCCGCCGGTCTTGGCAAGCGCTGCGGCCGGTTCGGCGGGGGCTGGCCGCAGGCCGAGCGGACGCACAAAAACGCAACCGATCACCACCGAGTGGCGATCAGCCGCGTCTTGAATGCCTGCGGGCGGGCCGATGCCCGGGCCGTCAGAGCGCCTTGATGCGCGCCGAGAGGCGCGACAGCTTGCGCGAAATGGTGTTGAGGTGGACCACGCCCTTGGTCACGCCCCGCATCAATTCGGGCTGCGCCTCTTGGAAGGCGGCGGCGGCGGCGGTCTTGTCGCCGGATTCGATGGCCGATTCGACCTTCTTGGTGAACGTGCGAATCCGGCTCACGCGGGCCCGGTTGACTTCGGTCCGCGCCACGGTCTGGCGGAAACGCTTCTCGGCTGATTTATGATTGGCCACAGCTCGTCCTTGCTCGAAAATCCCAGTCTCGGAGTGGGGCGAGGGTATAGCTGGATACCCCCGCCCCGTCAACCTTCTTGTTTATTTTCAGCCGCGCCGCCCCAGCAGGCCGCGGGCGATCACCTGGGCCTGGATTTCCGCCGCGCCCTCGAAGACGCTGAGAATGCGGGCGTCGCAGAGCACGCGGCTGATCTGATACTCCTCGGCATAGCCGTTGCCGCCATGAATCTGCAAGGCGTTGTCGGCGTTGGACCACGCCACCCGCGCCGCCAGCAGCTTGGCCATGCCGGCCTCGATGTCGCAGCGGATATCCTGATCCTTCTCGCGGGCGGCGAAATAGGTCAGCTGGCGGGCCAGCATGGTCTCGGCGGCCATCCAGGCGATCTTGTTGGCCACGCGCGGGAACTTGATCAGCGCCTTGCCGAACTGGCTGCGCTCCTGGGCGTATTGCAGGCCGAGCTGGAGGGCGTTTTGCGCGACGCCGGTCGCCCGCGCCGCGGTCTGGATGCGCGCCGATTCGAAGGTCTCCATCAGCTGCTTGAAGCCCTGGCCCTCGACGCCGCCGAGCAGGTTGGCGGCGGGGACGGTGAAGCCGTCGAAGCCGATCTCGTATTCCTTCATGCCGCGATAGCCGAGCACCTTGATCTCGCCGCCGGTCATGCCCTCGGCCGGGAAGGGGTTTTCCACCGTGCCGCGCGGCTTCTCCGCCAGCAGCATCGACAGGCCCCGGTAATCGCTGGTGGCGGGGTCGGTGCGTACCAGCAGGGTCATCAGGTCGGAGCGGGCGGCGTGGGTGATCCAGGTCTTGGCGCCGGTGATCTTGTAGACATCGCCCTCGCGCACCGCCCGGGTGCGCAGCGAGCCGAGGTCGGAGCCGCTGTTGGGCTCGGTGAAGACGGCGGTGGGCAGGATTTCGCCCGAGCTGAGCTTGGGCAGCCAGTAGGCCTTCTGCTCCTCGGTGCCGCCGAGGCGGATCAGTTCGGCGGCGATCTCCGAGCGGGTGCCCAGCGAGCCGACGCCGATATAGGCGCAGCTCAGCACCTCCGAGACCAGACACATGGCGGACTTGCCCATGCCCAGCCCGCCATACTCCTCGGGCACGGTCAGGCCGAAGACGCCCATCTCGGCCATCTGCTCGATGATCGACATCGGGATCAGTTCGTCCTTGAGGTGCCATTCGTGGGCGAACGGCACCACCTGATCGGCGGCGAAGCGCGAGAACTGGTCGCGCACCATGTCCAGGGTTTCATCGTTGAAGCCGAGGGCGCCGAAATCGCCGCGCTCGGCGATCAGCGCGGCGATGCGGGTGCGCACGGCGCTGGTGGCGCCATCGGCAATCAGCGCGGCCACCGCGGGGGCGCCGGTGAAAGCGGCCACCGCCGCCGCACTCACCCCGAGGTCGGCCGGGCGGGCGATCTCGACCTGACTGAGCGGGATGCCGCCGGCCATCTGGGCCAGATACTCGCCGAAGACCAACTGGAGCATCAGCTGCTCCAACTCGCCGAACTGTCCGGCCTCGCTGAGATTGCGGCCCCAGCCTTCCATCTGGCGCAGGCCCTCGGCATAGGTGTTGAGCCAAGCGAAGCCATGGGCCGCGAGCTGCTGGCTGTCCATCAGCCCTGAGTCGATCTTGCCGTTGGCGCCGGTGACCTTGGCCAGCACGGTGTCGCGTGCCGTCTCGACCAGTTTGGCCACCGAGGTCAGGGCCGAGGCGCAGGTGGGCAGCAGCAAGGACACCTCCAAGGGGGACGAGGTTTGGCTCATGGCACGACTCCAGGGCGGGCAGGAAATTATGAGACCGGGAAGATGCGCAATACGATCTTTCCGGTCAATCCTGCCGTGATCTCTTGTAATGATTTTTCGAACGCCGGTCCGGCCGGGCCACAGGCGCGGGGGCGTTGACTTCGGTGCCGTCCCGACCGATGATGAAGCCTCGCGATGGAGCCGTCCCCAATGCCCGTGGTCGCCTTCGACACTCTCAAGCTCGCCGACCGGCCTCAGGCCGGCGGCTTCTCCGCCGAGCAGGCGCGCACCGCCGCGTCCGCCTTCGCCGACGCCATGTCCAGCTCGGACGTCGCGACCAAGTCGGATCTGGCGGCAACCGAAGTGGCGCTCAGAAGTGAGATCGCGGGACTCCGGTCGGAGGTTAAAGCCGACATCGCGGAACTCCGGTCTGAGGTCAAGCACGACATCGCCTCGATCCGAGTCGAAATGGGTGCGCTGGAGCAGCGGCTGGAAGCGCGCATCGAGGCTTCGGCGGCCAGCACCAAGGCCGATCTGGTGCGCTGGATGTTTGGCGCCATGACGGCCCAGACCGCGCTGATCGTCGGTTTGGTGGTCGGTCTGGTCAAGCTGATCCATTGAGTGGCGGCGGCCTGGGCGATGACTTGCTGGCCGAGGCGCGGCGGGCGCTGGCGGCCGGCGACGCGCGGGGCTGCGAGCGTTTGTGTCGGGCGGAACTGAAACGGCTGGGCGGGGCGCCAGCGCCTTTGGAGTTGTCGCGGCTGCTGGCGCTGGCGCTTCACACGCTCAAGCGCTCGACCGAGGCGGTGCTGCATCAGCGGCGGGCGGCGCGGGAGGGCGGCGAGGCTCGGGACTTTTTTGCGCTCGGGGCGATGGAACTGGCCTCGGGGATGGTCGAGCCGGCGTTGGCGGCGTGGCGGGAGACGCTTCGGCTGGAGCCCGCCCACCCCTATGCCGGGCGCAATCTGGCCCTCGCGCTGGCCAAGGCCGGGCGATTCGCCGAGGCGGTGCCGGTGCTCGAGGCGGCGGAGGCGGCTTATCCCGGCGACGCCGCGATTCCCCGCTTGCTCGCCGATGTTCATGGCGGGCTGGGCGAAACCGGGCTGGCCCGCGCCGATTACGCCCGCGCCTTGGCCCTCGACCCGCAGGATGGCCAGAGCTGGTTCCTGGCCGGGTTGATCGACCGCGATCAGGGGCGATTCCGGGAGGCGCTCGAGTGTTTTAGCCGCGCGGTCGCGGTCGCTCCCGCGCTGGCCGCCGCCCATGTGGATCTCGGGCAGATGCGGTTGCTGCTCGGCGATTTTGCCGGGGGTTGGCCCGAGTGGGAGTGGCGGGAGTCCAATCTCCACCGGGGCTGCCCGGTTTCGCTGACGCCGCCGCGGCCGCTGCGGGTGTATGCCGAGCAGGGGCATGGCGACACCCTTCAGTTTTGCCGGTATCTGCCGCTGCTGGCCGAGCGGGGTTTCGAGATCACCCTGGCTTGTCATCCGGCGCTGATCGCACTGATGGAGAGCCTGCCCGGGGTCGCGCGGGTGGTCGATCTCGACCGGGAGCCCGGGGGCGAGATCGGTCTGCTCAGCCTGCCCTGGCTGCTGGGAACCCGGCCGGACAGCGTGCCCGCCCGCGTGCCCTACCTCAGCGCCCCCGAGCGGCCGGTGGCCGGGCGGGTGCGGCGCGGGCAGGGGGAGGGCGCGGGCGGTGGGAGGGGGCTGGCGGTGGGGCTGGTCTGGGCCGGCAATCCCGAGCACCGCAACGATCGCAACCGCTCCTGTCCGTTCGAAGCGCTGGCGCCGTTGCGCGCCCTCGCCGGGGTGGATTTTTACAGTCTTCAGGTCGGCCCGGCCGCGACCGGGGCTCCGTGGCTGACCGATCTCGCTCCGGACCTCCGTGATTTCGCCGACACCGCCGCCGCGATCATGGCGCTGGATCTGGTGATCGCGGTCGATACCGCCACCGCCCACCTCGCCGGGGCGCTGGGCAGGCCGGTGTGGCTGCTGCTGCCCTGGGTGCCCGACTGGCGCTGGCTGCTGGAGCGCGCCGACTCTCCCTGGTATCCGAGTCTGCGGATTTTTCGTCAGAGCGCCGCCGGGGATTGGGCCGGCTGCGTGTCGCGGCTGGCCGGGGCGCTGATCCACTGGAAACCGCCACCCGGCGCGCTATGATTCGGATGACGCGGCGCGAGAGTGTGCTATCTATGCCCGCCGTTGCGGCCAACAGCCGGGAGAGGACGACGTGAGCGAAGCTGAACGGGAAGCCCTGGTGCTGGCCCTGCCCAAGGGCCGCATTCTCGACGAGGTGCGACCGCTCCTTGATCGGGTGGGCATCGTCCCGGAGCCCGAGTTTGACAATGAGCACAGCCGGTTGCTCAAGTTTCAGACCAATCTGCCCCATCTCAGCATCATCCGGGTGCGCTCGTTCGATGTGGCTACCTTCGTGGCCTTCGGCGCCGCCCATCTCGGGGTCGCCGGCAACGACGTGATCATGGAGTTCGATTTTCCCGAACTCTACGCGCCGCTGGATCTGGGAATCGGCGCCTGCCGGCTCTCGGTGGCCGAACCGGTCACCCTCGGCGCCGCCGACGATCCGGCGCGCTGGAGCCATGTTCGGGTGGCCACCAAATATCCCGAAATCAGCCGCCGCCACTTCGCCGCCCGCGGCGTTCAGGCCGAATGCATCAAGCTCAACGGCGCCATGGAACTGGCGCCCTCCCTCGGCCTGTGCTCGCGCATCGTCGATCTGGTGTCCTCGGGCGCGACCCTGAAGGCCAACGGCTTGGTCGAAATCGAGAAAATCGCCGACATCACCTCGCGCCTGATCGTCAACCGCACCGCCCTCAAAACCCGCCCGGAAGAAATGAACGGCTGGATCGAGAAATTCAGGGAGGCGTGTGATGGCGCTTAGGCTGTCAACCGCAGACCCGGACTTCTATTCCCGTTACATTGATCGGTTGACGGTCGTGCGGTCGCGGGATGAGGATGTGCGCAAAAAAGTGATGGAGATCGTTCATAGTGTTCGGCTGCTTGGTGATGATGCGGTATTAGGATACACAAAGAAATATGACCGACAGCCTGACTTAACTCTTGATGGATTAAAGATATCAGAAGACGAAATTGAGGGTGAAGTTGCAAAAGTTGGGGTGGGTGAGCGTATAGCTTTGGAGTTGGCGGCAGAGCGTATTCGCACCTTTCATGCGCGTCAACAACCTCAAGGTATGGATTATATAGACGAGCGAGGCTTGCGCCTTGGTGCTCGTTGGACGCCGATAGACGCGGTTGGGCTCTATGTACCGGGCGGGACCGCTTCTTATCCCAGTTCGGTGTTGATGAACGCGATTCCGGCCAAGGTTGCTCGTGTGGCCCGGCTGGTAATGGTCGTTCCGGCACCCGATGGAGTGCTCAACCCGTTGGTCTTGTTGGCGGCTCGTCTTGCCGGAGTCGATGAGGTATACCGCATAGGTGGTGCCCAGGCGGTGGCCGCACTGGCCTACGGAACTCAGACAATCAAACGAGTAGATAAGATCGTCGGTCCCGGAAATGCCTATGTTGCAGAGGCCAAGCGACAGGTGTTCGGTGCGGTCGGGATCGATATGATTGCTGGACCTTCGGAAATCCTGGTGGTTGCCGATGGTGCAAACAATCCGGAATGGATTGCTGCTGACTTGCTTTCCCAAGCTGAACACGATGCCGATGCGCAGTCAATATTGATCACAGATGATGCCAATTTTGCCGATAGGGTCGAAGCTGCAGTCAAAAAGCAGCTCTCCCAGCTGCCGCGGAAGGTTGCTGTTGTTAGTTGGGGCGCCCAGGGTGCCATAATTGTAGTCAAAGACTTGGATGCAGAGGCCCCAGACCTGATCAACGACATCGCCCCTGAGCATCTCGAACTCGCCGTCGCCAACCCCGAAGCGATGATGGCGAAAGTTAAGCATGCCGGCTCGATCTTCCTTGGCCGCTATACCCCCGAGGCGTTGGGTGATTACGTTGCCGGGCCGAATCATGTGTTGCCGACCTCGCGGAGTGCGCGGTTTTCTTCGGGGTTGAATGTGCTGGACTTCATGAAGCGCAGCACCTTTATCAGTTGTCCGCCCGAGGGGTTGCGGGCGATCGGGCCGGCGGCGGTGACGCTGGCTCGGGCCGAGGGGCTGGAGGCGCACGCGCTCTCGGTAGAGAAACGGCTTGACGATATGGACGGCGCGACATGACCGATACCGACGATTCGCCGCCGGCCGATCCGCGCCGCCGGATTGTGTATGTTCAGCTCGACGAGCGCAAGGTGGTGCGCCGCAAGCCTGAGGTTGAGCATGAGCGGGCGGTGGCGATTTTCGATTTGCTGGAAGACAATTGCTTCGACCCGGTGGGTTTTGGCGATGACGGGCCGTTCAATCTGCATCTCAGCGCCGAGGAGGGCCGGCTCACTTTCGACATCCGCACCCAGGACGGGCTGGAACTGACGCGCGTTCTGCTGCCGCTCAGCCCGTTCAAGACCATCGTGCGCGACTATTTCATGGTCTGCGAGAGCTACTATCAGGCGATCCGGCGGTCGACGCCGGCCCAGATCGAGGCGCTCGACATGGGGCGCCGGGGCCTGCACAACGAGGGTTCGGAGTTGTTGCGCGAGCGTCTGGCCGGCAAGATCGCGGTCGATCACACCACCGCCCGGCGTATCTTTACCCTGGTGTGCGTCCTGCACATACGCGGCTGATCCGGGACCGGGCCGTCCGATGGTCGAATTTTCCTCCTGGAACGGGATCAGCAGCGTTCTGTTCGCCTGCACTTTCAACGCCGTGCGCTCGCCGATGGCCGCGGCTCTGTTCCAGCGCCGCTTCGGCAAGCGCTTTTACGTCGATTCGGCGGGGCTGCGCGCCGGCGAGACCGATCCCTTCATGGTCTCGGCGATGACCGAACTGGGGGTGGACCTGAGCCGTCACCGGCCTAAGACCTTCGACGAGTTGGAAGACACCTCCTTCGATCTGGTGATCTCGCTGTCGCCCCAGGCTCACCACCGCGCCATCGAAATGGTCCGGACCATGGCCTGCGAGGTCGAATACTGGCAGACCTTCGACCCGACCATCCTCGAAGGCAGCCGTGACGCCCGCCTCGACGGCTACCGCCAGGTCCGCGAGGCCCTGATGACCCGCATCAACCAACGCTTCCCCCTATAGAGCATGATGCGATCAAGCGAAATCGCATCATGCTCTAACGTTTTGTTTTTAGAGCGGATTCACGCTACGGGGTGAGTCCACCCCTTCGCGACCCGCTCTAACATCCCGGTTTCCAAAGGCCGCTGGCCTGTGGCCGGTCCAGGGCGGCGCCCTGGATTCCAGACTTGCACCCCTCGCCGCCTTCGCCCAAGATCACGCCCATGACCGCACCTCACACCCTGACCCTGCGCCGTCCCGACGACTGGCACCTGCACCTGCGCGATGGCGAGATGCTGCGCGCGGTGCTGCCGGCGAGCGCCGCGCGCTTCGGCCGGGCGATCGTCATGCCCAACCTGCGCCCGCCGGTGACCGGGGTGGCCGAGGCGCTGGCCTATCGCGAGCGGATCGTCGCGGCGCTGCCGTCGGGTTCGCGCTTTCGGCCGCTGATGACCTGCTACGCCACCGACGCCGCCGATCCGGACGAGATCGAACGCGGCTGGAGCGACGGGGTGTTCGCGGCGGTCAAGCTCTATCCGGCCCACGCCACCACCAACAGCGATCACGGCGTCAGCGATTTCTCCCGCATCGTGCCGCTGCTCGAACGGATGCAGAGCCTGGGCATGCCGCTGCTGGTCCATGGCGAGGTCACCGATCCCGCCGTCGACATGTTCGACCGGGAGGCGGTGTTCATCGAGCGGGTGTTGTCGCCGCTGCTGGCGGCGCTACCCCGGCTCCGGCTGGTGTTCGAACATGTCACCACCGCCCAGGCGGTGGCCTTCGTGCGCGCCCATGCCGCCGGGGGGCGGGTCGGGGCCACCATCACCGCCCATCATCTGCTGATCAACCGCAACGCCATGTTTGCCGGCGGCTTGCGCCCCCACGCCTATTGCCTGCCGGTGGCCAAGCGCGAACGGCACCGCAAGGCGCTGGTGGAAGCCGCGACCTCGGGCGAGGCCGCCTTCTTCCTCGGCACCGATTCGGCGCCCCATCCGGTGGCGGCCAAGGAATCGGCCTGCGGCTGCGCCGGCATCTTCACCGCCCCGGCCGGCCTTGAGCTGTATGCCGAGGTTTTCGAACAGGCGGGAGCGCTGGACCGGTTGGAAGCCTTCGCCAGCCTCAACGGCCCGCGCTTCTACCGCCTGCCGCCCAACGACGACACCATCACGCTCGTCCGCCGTCCCTGGACCATGCCCGCCGAGATCGCGGGGGTGGTGCCGTTCCGGGCCGGGGAGGAGATCGCCTGGACTCTGACCGAGACCCCCCCCTTGGCCGAGACCCCCCCCTTGGCCGAGACCCCTTGACCGAGACCCGAGCCGGAACCCATCAATGACCCACGAAATCGCCGCGCAGACCGCCAAGTTGCTGATCGAAATCAAGGCCGTGCATTTCAATGCCGCCGAGCACTACACCTTCACCTCGGGCTGGAAGAGCCCGGTCTATGTCGATTGCCGGCGGATCGTCGCCTTTCCGCGCGCCCGCAGCGCCGTGGTTGATTTCGCCGTTCAGACCATCAAGCGCGACATCGGCTTCGAGGCGGTGGATATCATCGCCGGGGGCGAAACCGCCGGCATTCCCTTCGCCGCCTGGATCGCCGACCGCCTCGCCCTGCCCATGCAGTATGTGCGCAAGAAGCCCAAGGGCTTCGGGCGCGACGCCCAGATCGAGGGCGTGGTCACCGAGGGCGCGCGCACTCTGCTGGTCGAGGATCTTGCCACCGACGCCAAGAGCAAGGTGAACTTCGTCAATGCCCTGCGCACCGCCGGCCAGACGGTGACTGACGCGTTCGTGGTCTTCCATTACGGCATCTTTCCCCAGTCCAAGCTGACCATGGACGAAATCGGCGTCAAGCTTCACGCCCTGGCCACTTGGTGGGATGTGCTGGAAGCCGCGAAAAAACACGGCTATTTCGACAAGGACACGTTGCGTGAGGTCGAGTCCTTTCTCAACAACCCGGTGCCCTGGTCGGCGGCGCGCGGCGGCGCGACCGGGTGACGGTGCCGATGTCGGGGGAGCGCCGCTCCCCCGCGCCCCCGCGCAAGGGGCCGAAAGGCCCCTTGACCCCTTGACTTTTTTCTGTCCCCCCATCCCCAGAGGTGCCGCTGATCCGGCCGGGATGGGGGGACAGAAAAAACCCGTGGGGTCCGGGGAGCCCTTCGGGTTCCCCGGGCAGGGGTTCGGGGGCGGCAGCCCCCGACACCGGCACGCCATCGTTTACCCGGTGTTCCAGACATCGGCGTCTTGACAGGGGTTGGAAAAATGCCGAGAATGCCTTGTCAACTGACAAGGCGGTGAGGGCGATGATTTCTGCTGACCGGCTGTTCTCGATGTCCGTGGTGGCCAAGGCCGCCGGCACGTCGGTGGAAAATATCCGCAACTATGTTCATCGCGGCGTGCTGCTCTATCCGGGCAGCGAACCGCGCGCCGGCTATCCGCGCGAGTTTCCGCTCTATGGCGTTTACGAGATCGCGCTGCTCAACTACTTCCAGCGCGCCGGCCTGACCCTCGATGCCGCCAAGGCGGTCTGGCGCGGCTTGATCGAAATGCGGCAGGACGCCGAGGCCAAGGAGGGCATCGAGGCCACCGCCGCGCCGCCCAAGGGCCTGCCCGAGGTGCTGAGCGGCGATGCCGCCACCGGCAAGCTGCTGGTGGTGGCGCTCCAGGCCGAAAAAGCCGGCCGGGCCGGCGGTTTCAAGGTGCTGCTGCGCGAGGTGCAATGGGGGGATCTGATCGGTCTGCGGCGCGGTTTCCAGACCCTGTTTCCCGGCAGCGAGGCCGAGCCCCCCGCTCAGACCATGCTGTTCGATCTCAACCGCTTCATCGCTGGGGTCAATCAGGAGATCGAGGGGCCGGTGTCGTAAAGCGCCCCCTAATACGGCACGTAACCGGCGCAGCGGGCCAGCACTTCGCGCAAATCGGCGACGGTGAAGGGCTTGATCAGAATATCGATGATGCCCAGGCCGTGGGCGGTGCCGAGGGTGCGCTTGCGCTTTTCCGGATCGGCGAGCTTGGCGTCGCTGGTCATGAACACCACGGGAATGTGCCGGCCGCGCAAATAGGGAATGCTCTGCAGGCTGGCGCAGAAGGCGAAGCCATCCATCGGCGCCATGTGCCAGTCGCAGAGGATGACGTCGAAGTCGGGCTCGGTGCGCAGCAATTCCAGGGCCTCCTCGCCGTCCACCGCGGTGGCCACCGAGTTGATCCCCAGCGCCGCCAGTTGTCGGCGGACGATCAGGCGAAACGTCGCGGTGTCTTCAACGATCAGGACTTTGAGCATGCTCTCCGCAATCTCTTCCCGCCGAAAGTGGTTCCCCTAGGTCGCTGACAGGCTGGCGAACCGCCCGAGGGCGGCCCGAATGTGGTCGGCGGTGAAGGGTTTGATCAGAATATCGATGATTCCGAGGTCGCGGGCGCTTTCCAGCGCCCGTTGCCGCTTGACGGGGTCTTCGGCCAGCCGTTCGTCGCCGGTCATGAGCAGAATGGGAATCCGCCGGCCATGGAGGTAGGGCGTCGCCTGAACCTTGGCGCAGAACTCGAGCCCGTCCATTTGCTCCATGTGCCAGTCGCAGAGGATGAGATCGAAGTCCGGCTCATGCAGCAGCAAGTCCAGGGCCTCGGCGCCGTCGCCCGCGGTCGCGACCTGGGTGACGCCAAGCTCGGCCAGTTGATGGCGGATCAGGGTCCGGAGCATCGAGATGTCCTCAACCACCAGCACCTTAAACGATGCCTTCACCGTCCGTCTCCCTGTGCGCCGGTTTCGATACCATTCGCCGTTGCAGTCAATGTCGCTGCGGTCAATATTGAAGCGCGTCTCATTCGCAAGCAGATCATGACCAACCAGAATTCATCCGACCGCTCCAAGGCGAACGTGCTGAGAGTTGGCAGATCGCCACCGGATGTCAACTGTTTTCACGGTTAACATCCGGTGGGATTTAAGAGAATTCTGATATGCCGCAGTGTTTACTAGGTCACGACGTCGGGGGTCGCGCGGCCGGTGTGGCGGGCGATTCCGGCGTGTTCGGCGGCGAGGGTGGCGAGGTCGGCCAGGGCCTCGGTGGCGGCGGTTTCATGACCGGCGGGGTCGGGCTGGTAGCGTTCCAGATAGACCCGCAGCGTCGCGCCCGAGGTGCCGGTGCCCGACAGCCGGTAGACGATGCGCGCGCCGTCGGCGAAGCTGATCCGCACCCCCTGACGCTCCGAACGGCTGCCGTCGACCGGATCGGTGTAGGAGAAGTCGTCGGCGGTCGCCACGGCGCGCCCGCCGAGTCCGGAGCCGGGCAGGGCGGCCAGTCCGGCGCGCAACTCGGCCATCAGGGCGTTGGCGCCCTCGGTGGCCACGCCCTCATAGTCGTGCCGGCCGTAGATGGTGCGGCCGCAGGTCCGCCAATGCTCGCGCACCAGCTCGGCCACCGACAGCCGGCGCGCCGCCAGCACGTTGAGCCACATCAGCACCGCCCACAGCCCGTCCTTCTCGCGGACATGATCGGAGCCGGTGCCGAAGCTCTCTTCGCCGCACAGGCTGATTTTGCCGGCATCGAGCAGGGTGCCGAAGAATTTCCAGCCGGTCGGGGTTTCGTAGCAGGGGATGCCGAGGGCGGCGGCCACCCGGTCGGCGGCCTGACTGGTCGGCATCGAGCGCGCGAGGCCCTTGAGCCCGCCTGTGAAGTGGGGAACGCAGTGGGCGTTGGCCGCCAGCACCGCCAGACTGTCCGAGGGCGAGACGTAGAAGTCGCGGCCGAGAATCATGTTGCGGTCGCCGTCGCCGTCGGAGGCGGCGCCGAAGTCGGGGGCGCCCTCGCCGCTCAGCATGGCCACCAACTCGGCGGCGTGGACGAGATTGGGATCGGGATGGTGGCCGCCGAAATCCTCCAGCGGAATGCCGTTGATCACCGTGCCGGGGCCGGCGCCGAGGCGGTTTTCCAGAATCTCCCGGGCATAGGGGCCGGTCACCGCGTGCATGGCGTCGAAAACCATGCGGAAGCCGCCGGCGAAAAGGGCGCGGATGGCGGCCATGTCGAAAATCTCGTCCATCAGCGCCGCGTAATCGGCCACCGGATCGACCACCTCCACCACCATCGGCCCGAGTCCGATCTCGCCGAGGCGCGAGAGATTGATGTCGGCGCCATCGCGAATCCGGTAGCCCTCGATCTCGCGCGAGCGGGCATAGATGGAGTCGGTCAGGACCTCGGAGGCTGGGCCGCCGTTGGCGCCATTGAACTTGATGCCGAAATCACCGTCGGGACCGCCGGGATTGTGGCTGGCCGAAAGGATGAAGCCGCCGAGCGCCCGCCGCTTGCGAATCAGGTTGGAGGCCGCCGGAGTCGACAGGATGCCGTCCCGCCCGACCACCGCCCGCGACACGCCGTTGGCCGCCGCCATCTGCAAAATGGTCTGGATCGCGGCGCTGTTGTAGTAGCGGCCGTCGCCGCCGACGACCAGGGTCGCGCCCTCGAGTCCGGTCAGGCGGTCGAACGCCGACTGAATGAAATTCTCGAGGTAATTGGCCTGCCGGAACACGGAAACCGCCTTGCGCAGCCCCGAAGTGCCGGGTCGCTGATCGTCGAATGGAACGGTGGTTTGGAACCCCATAACACTGCCCTTACTTTAAGACGCGAGTCCAGGCAGGATATCAGAGCGTCCGCCCTTCTTGCACCGGTCCGGATGCCGCGCCCGCGAAACCCGGCGCCGGAGGAAAGAAAAAGCTCTTTACCGGCCCGGCGCTTCGGATTATCGATTCTTGCGCATATTTAGATCGATACCAAAGAGTACACCGTGAAAAGCGCTGAGGGGCACAGA
>CAIOBP010000211.1 GCA_903856295.1 uncultured Rhodospirillales bacterium
ATCCACTTCCTCGGGCGCTACCTATTCCGAGACCGCGGGCATCCGATCGTCCTCAATACCCTCCTCGCCGACATCTCTCTGGCCTAACATATTGAAGTTAGGAGATTCTGGAAATTTCGAGGGTTTGAGCCCAGAACCCCTAACCCCAACAAACATACCACCACGACAAACCCGGAGAGAGAGATTTGCCGCGAGCTTTGGCCGGACCATAACGCAACTCGCCCAGAACAGAACCGCAAAAATCGCATCGCCCCAACTATTTTATGAAGTCAATAAATGATTAACCATAATCGCATGTCTTATCAGAGCGCGCACCGGCCTGAAAGGACCCCACTCGGCCTTCCGCTTACACCTCGATCACCAGCCTCGGCCGGTGATCGGCATGGGTGACCATGAGCAGGGCTTGCAGATAGACCGACACCTTGCGCGCGGTCTCGGTGTGCTGGGACAGGCAGTAGCGCAATTGCGCCGAGATGTGCCGCGCCTCCCGGATTTTCTCATTGAAGAGCGTCTCCTCCTCATCCTCCTCGGCGGCCAGACTCACGCGGCGGTCGACCACCTCCTCGGACTCGGTGGCAGGCGGCGGAACCAGCCGGCGATCCGTCTCCGGCAGAGGCTGGCCCGCGCTCTGGACGACCGGCTGGCGCCCCCGCCCGGAGGTCCGGCGGCGGCGGCCCGGCGACTTCTCGCGCTTTTCACCGGTCGGTCCGATCTCGTCGAACAGCAGATCGATCAGCCTGGAATGCGGCGGTTGCTCGGTCTGGCGGCGGCGACGATCCTGACCTTCCCGGTCGCGCTGATCGTAGAAGACCGCTCCCGCCACGGCCTCTGCCGGAGGAACGCCAAAACCAGAGCTGCCAAAATCCGACCGGGCCATGACTGCCCCACTTTCCCCCCCCCATCATCAGAGCGGTGGAGGAGCATCGGGACTGCCATCGCATCTTCGTTAGACAATCCCTCACCATAGACACTACCATAATTCCAGAATTTTTCAAGACAGGAACATCGGCGGAATTCTTGCGTCGGGAGCGGCCGGGACCGTAAAAGGAAGGCGCTGGCGCCGCGACCATTCACGGCGCGGCCAGTTTTTCATCGCCACCGCATCGCCCAACCACCGCGTCGCCTGGAAGGACAACCCCAAGTGCCCGTCGAAGCCGTGAAGCGCCTCGCCTCGACCAAACTCGGCCGCCTCGCCGTCCAGTTCGGCAAATTCGGCATGGTCGGCGTCGTCGGGCTGGTGGTCGACATCTCGGCGCTCACCCTGCTCATGGCCTACGCCGGGCTTGGTCCCTACAGCGCCCGGGTGCTCTCGTTCCTGACCGCCGCGACCACCACCTGGGCGCTGAACCGGAATTTCACCTTCAGGGGAACCCACGATGGCAGCCTGCTGCGCCAGTGGGCGACATTCATCGCGGCGAACTCGGTCGGCGGCGCCTTCAATTACCTGACCTACGCCGCCCTGATCGCCGGAACCGCCACTGTCGCCGCCCATCCGTTCCTCGGGGTGGCGGCGGGGTCGCTCACCGGCATGTTCATCAATTTCGCCGCGTCAAAAAAGCTCGTCTTCCGCTGACGCCGACTGCGGCGTTGACTTTCCCGGCCGAGCGGTTAGGCTCCCCCCCAACATGCTGACGACCCCTGGCGGGAGAGACCGGAGTTCAAACACCGGCGCCGAAGGAGCAAACGCCCCACAAACTCTCAGGCAAAAGGACCGCGGGGGGAAGCACTCTGGAAAGCAGGACGGACCGGACCTAACGAGCCGGACCGAGCCTCACCGAAGGCGAAAACCGTCGCCGGCCCACTGCCCCTGGCTCGTGGACCGGAGAGGGTGAATCTCTCAGGTTCCGCGACAGAGGGGGCGAGACCCGTGCCGGCAACGGCGCGATCGTCCAATGTCGGAGGAGACCTGCCAAGTGAGCGACCCCACCGAGACCCTGGCCATCACGCCCCTCAACGCCCTTCACCGAGAATTGGGCGGCAAGCTGGTGCCGTTCGCCGGTTATGAGATGCCGGTGCAATATCCCGCCGGCATTCTCAAGGAACACACCCACACCCGGACCCGGGCCGGGCTGTTCGACGTCTCCCACATGGGGCAGGTGCGGCTGCGCGGCCCCGGAGTCGCGGCGGCGCTGGAAGCGCTGGTCCCCGGCGACATCCAGGGCATCGGCCTTGGGCGCATCCGCTACACCCTGTTTCTCAACGCCAAGGGCGGCATCCTCGACGATCTGATGGTCACCAACGCCGGGGATCACCTGTTCCTGGTGGTCAATGCCGGCTGCAAGCACGCCGACATCGCCCATCTGCGCCGCGAACTGCCCCCGAGCATCACGGTGGACTATCTCGAGGACCGGGCGCTGCTGGCGCTCCAGGGACCGGCGGCGGCGGCGGTGCTGGCGCGCTTCATTCCGATGGCGGCGAACATGCCGTTCATGAGCTATGCCGAGGCCGAGTTCCTCGGCATTCCGGTGCTGCTCACCCGCTCGGGCTATACCGGCGAGGATGGCTACGAGATTTCGGTGAGCAACGATCAGGCCGAGTCGCTGGCGCGCCGGCTGCTGGCCGAACCCGAGGTCGAGCCGATCGGCCTGGGCGCCCGCGACTCCCTGCGCCTGGAGGCCGGGCTCTCGCTCTACGGCCACGAGATCGACGAGACCACGACTCCGGTCGAGGCCAATCTGGTCTGGACGCTCGGCAAGCGGCGCCGGGCCGAGGGCGGCTTTCCCGGCTACGACATCATTCGCAACCAGCTCGACACCGGCGTCAGCCGCCGCCGGGTCGGCATTCGTCCCGAGGGCAAGGCTCCGGCCCGCGACGGCACCGAAATCATCGAGGGCAGCGGCCGCAAGATCGGCATCATCACCAGCGGCGGCTTCGGCCCCACGGTCAACGGCCCGGTGGCCATGGGCTACGTCGAGACCGCCTTCGCCCCTCCCGGCACCCTGATCGCCCTGCTGATTCGCGGCAAGGCCCACCCGGCGCGCGTCGTCGGCCTGCCCTTCGTCAAACAGAACTACTACCGCGGCTGACGCCGCGTCCCGAAAGACATTCGAGGAAACACCGAGATGAGCCAGATCAAGTTCACCAAGGATCACGAGTGGATTCGCGTCGAGGGCGATACCGGCGTGGTCGGCATCACCGATTACGCCCAGCACGCGCTCGGCGACATCGTGTTCGTCGAACTGCCCGAGGTCGGCCGCGAGATTACCCAGGGCAACGAGGCGGCGGTGGTCGAATCGGTCAAGGCCGCGAGCGAGGTTTACGCCCCGGTCGATGGCGAGGTCACCGGCTTCAACGAGGCGCTGGTCGATGAGCCGGCCCAGGTCAATGCCGATGCCGAGGGCTCGGGCTGGTTCTTCAAGGTCCGGATCGCCAACCCGGCCCAGCTCGACGGGCTGATGGACAAGGCCGCCTACCAGACTTACCTGGAGGGGTTGGCCTGATGCGGTATCTGCCCCTCACCGAGGCCGACCGCCGGGAGATGCTCGCCGAAATCGGCGTCGCCTCGGTGGCGGAGCTGTATCGCGACGTGCCCGAAGCGGCGCGCCTGCCCGGCCCGATCGCCGGCCTGCCCGCCCACATGGGCGAACTGGAAGTCGAGCGCATGCTCTCGGCGATGGCGGCGAAAAACGTCACCGCCGGCAGCGCGCCCTTTTTCCTGGGCGGCGGCGCCTATCGCCATCACGTGCCGGCGACCGTCGACAGCCTGATTCAGCGCGGCGAGTTTCTGACCGCCTATACGCCCTATCAGCCGGAAATCGCCCAGGGCACGCTGCAATTCCTGTTCGAGTTCCAGTCCCAGGTCGCGCTGCTCACCGGCATGGAGGTGGCCAACGCCTCGATGTATGACGGCGCCACCGCCTGCGCCGAAGCGGTGATGATGGCCAACCGCACCACCAAGCGCAGCCGCGCGGTGCTGGCCGGCAATCTGCATCCGCACTATCGCGACACCACCGCGACGCTGGCCCGCTTCAACGGCTTCGAGATCGTGACCGGCGCGCCCACGCCCGGGGGCAAGGAAAATCTCGAAAGCCGGATCGACGGCGCCACCTCCTGCGTGGTGGTCCAGACTCCCGACGTTTTCGGTCATGTCCACGATCTCACCGCGCTGGCCGCCGCCTGTCAGGCCAAGGGCGCGCTGCTGATCGCGGTGGTCACCGAGGCGGTGTCGCTCGGCCTGCTGACGCCGCCCGGCGCCATGGGTGCCGACATCGTGGTCGGCGAAGGGCAGTCGCTGGGCATTCCGCTCAGCTATGGCGGCCCCTATCTCGGCCTGTTCGCGGCCAAGGAAAAGTACATCCGCCAGATGCCGGGACGGCTGATCGGCCAGACCACCGACGCCGACGGCCGGCGCGGCTGGGTGCTCACCCTCTCGACCCGCGAGCAGCACATAAGGCGCGAGAAGGCGACCAGCAACATCTGCACCAACTCGGGTCTGTGCGCCCTGGCCTTCTCGATGCATCTGACCCTGCTCGGCGAGGCCGGCTTCACCACCCTCGCCCGGCTCAATCACGCCAAGGCGGTGCGGCTGGCGGAAAAGCTCGGCGATCTCAAGGGGCTGCGCATTCTCAACGACGGCTTCTTCAACGAGTTCACCATCGATGTCGGCCGCCGGGCCAACAAGGTGGTCAACAAGCTGGCCAAGCGCGGCATTCTCGCCGGGGTGCCCGCGACGCGGTTGTTCCCCGACAGCGACGGCCTGACCGATCTGCTGGTGGTCGCCGCCACCGAATGCACCACCGATGCCGACATGGATGCCCTGGCCCGGGGCCTTGGGGAGTTGCTGTGATGACCAGTGCGACCACGATTTCCGGCCATCAGGGCCTGCAAATGGACGAGCCGCTGATTTTTGAACTCGACTCCCCTGGCTCCAGCGGTGTCGATCTGCCGCCGCCGCCGAAGGTCAAGAGCCGGCTCGGCGCGGTGGCGGCGCGCAACGGTGTCGGCCTGCCCGGCCTGAGCGAACCCGAGGTGGTGCGCCACTACACCCGGCTCAGCCAGAAGAATTACGCCATCGACAGCGGCTTCTATCCGCTGGGCTCGTGCACCATGAAGCACAACCCCCGGCTCAACGAGAAGATGGCCCGCCTGCCCGGCTTCGCCGACGTCCACCCCTTGCAGCCGGTTTCGACGGTTCAGGGCGCGTTGGAGTTGATCGACACCCTGGCCGGTTGGCTCAAGACCCTGACCGGCATGAAGGCGGTGGCGCTGTCGCCCGCCGCTGGCGCCCATGGCGAGATGTGCGGCATGATGGCCATCGCCGCCGCCCACGAACACCGCGGCGGCCCGGCGCGCAAGCGGGTGCTGGTGCCGGAATCGGCCCACGGCACCAATCCGGCCACGGCGGCGGCGCTGGGCATGACCGTCGAGGCGATTCCCGCCACCGAGGACGGCCGCATCGATCTGCCCGCCTTCAAGGCCAAGCTCGGCTTCGACGTTGCGGCGGTGATGCTGACCAATCCCAACACCTGCGGCCTGTTCGAGCGCGAGGTCAAGGCGCTGGCCGACGCGGTGCATGAGGCCGGGGCCTTCCTTTATTGCGACGGCGCCAATTTCAACGCCATCATCGGCCGGGTCCGGGTCGCCGATCTTGGCGTCGACGCCATGCACATCAATCTGCACAAAACCTTCTCGACCCCCCATGGCGGCGGCGGCCCCGGCAGCGGTCCGGTGGTGTTCTCCGAGGCCCTGGCGCCCTTCATCCCGCTGCCGGCGATCATCCATGACGACGACGGCTACCGGCTGATCGAAACCCAGGACGATGACGACGGCACCGCCCTCGCCTTCGGCCGGATGAAGGCGTTTCATGGCCAGATGGGCGTGTTCGTGCGCGCCCTGGCCTACAGCCTCAGCCATGGCGCCGACGGGTTGTATCAGGCGTCCGCCGACGCGGTGCTGAGCGCCAATTACATCCTGGCCAAGCTCAAGGACACCTTCAACGCGCCGTTCGAAGGCCCGTGCATGCACGAGGCGCTGTTCGACGACAAGAGCCTGAAGGGCACCGGCGTCAGCACGCTCGACATCGCCAAGGCGTTGATCGACGAGGGCTTCCACCCGATGACCGTCTACTTCCCGCTGGTGGTTCACGGCGCCATGCTGATCGAGCCCACCGAGTCGGAGTCCAAGCGCTCGATCGATCAGTTCATCGCCACCATGAAGGGCCTGGCCGAGCGGGCCAAGACCGACGCGGCCTCGTTCCACGCCGCGCCGACCCTCGCCCCCCGCCGCCGGCTCGACGAAACCGCCGCCGCCCGCAAGCCGATTTTGAAGTGGAAAAAGTAACGGTTTCCAAAGGCCGCCGGCCTTTGGCGGGGTCCAGGGGCCGCGCCCCTGGCCTTCGGTGACCAGGGCTTTGCCCTGGACCCACTGGGGCCTTGAGGCCCCAGACCCCACGACGTTAAGGAGCGGGGAAGAAGGCGTTGGTGCGGCCGAGCAGGCGGTAGGACAGCAGCCCGATCCATTCGTGAATCGCGTCGTCGAGGATGTACAAATCCTTGGCTAGGTTCGGGCCGATCTTCGAGCCGTCATCGAGGCCGGTGTAGTAGCCGACCGGCGCCGGCAGCACCGGCCAACCGATCTGGCGGAAAATTCCCACCGAGCGTGGCATGTGGTAGGCCGAGGTCACCAGCACCCAGGTCTCGCCGGGCTTGGGCTTCATCAACTCCATGGAAAATAGGGCGTTTTCGTAGGTGTTGCGCGACTTGTCCTCGAAGACCATGCGCTCGACCGGCGCCCCGACGCGCTCCAGCACCGCCCGCGCCACCGGCGCCTCCAGCTGTTCCGGATTGGACAGGCTACCCGACCCGCCGGTGAACACCAGCTTCGCTCCGGGATAGCGCCGGGCCAGCATCGCGAATTCAACCAAACGGTCGGCGGCGTGATTGACCGTCGGATGCTTCCAGGCCGCGGTCGCCGAGGTGTCGACCGAGCCGCCGAGCACGATCACGCCATCGACTTTTTCCGGCCAGACCGGCTGAGGAAAGCGGCTTTCCAGCGGCAGCATCACCCAAGCCCAGACCGGCAGCAGGGTCAGCGCCACCAGCGCCGCCGCCGCCCCGGCACACAGAGCGAAACCGAACCGCCGCCGGCTCCGCCCGCCCAGCGCCTGGATGACCAGACCGACCACCAGCAGCAGCACCAGAAAATTGGCCGGCGACAACAGCGGCCACAGCACCTTGGACAGCACGAACGACATGATTGCTCCCGACTCCGGACCGGAGCCCTAAAAATCCAGCCGCATCAGCTTGCCGATCAGCCCGTCATCGCGCCGGACCGGGCGCGGGCGGGGCCGGTCGAGCAGAACCAGCGTCAGCAGTGCCGCGCCGATCAGCAGCAGCGCCGCCACCGGCTCAGCCTCCGAGAGTGCGGCTGATCTGGCCGCGCAGGGCCATGGTCTCGCACAACTCGGCAACCTTCAGCACCGGCAGGTTGAGCGCCTCGGCGATTTCCTTGGGATAGACCGTGCGCCCGGCATGATTGAGGAAATACTCCTGAATCTCCTGGCGCCCCTGATGATCGGAGATGCTGCGCGCCGGCCCCGCAGCACCGCCTCTGGCGCCGCCACCGCCGCCCCGTCCCGAATCGGACAGCGCCCGCACCGTTCCCGACAGCGCCTCCACCGCTTGGCGCAGCGAGCGCAACTCGGCGAGAATCAGCGCGCCCTGGTGCGCGGGATCGGGCGCCGCCGCCTCGGGCTCGACCACCACCGCCTCGGCCGGCGGGCCGCCCAGCGTCTCGACCACGCGCGGCCGTTCGGGCACCGGCACCGCGACGAACGTCCCGGACCCGCCGGGATCCGCCGCGAATTCCACCGGTGGCACCATTTCGTCCGCCTTGGCCTTGGCCTCGGGATCGAGTTCGACTCCCTCGGGAGGCCAGCGCAAAGACCGCATGTCGGGCCATCCCCGCTTATCCGCGGCGCCGCCTTCGTTGTCCGTCACAGCTCCCTCCCTCAACCCGTCCCGCCGGAGTCCGATAATCAACCATCGCCCGGAGCACGCAACGCACTATAATCCCGCGCGGCGGCCCGGGTCCAGACCGCCGGGATTCCATCGCATCCGGGAGATCAGGCGTGCGGCCCGAAATTCTCAATTCGCTGTTCCGGCCGGTGGGCACGCTGAAGGGCGTCGGCCCGCGCTTCGCCAAACTGATCGAGAAGCTGGCCGGACCGCTGGTGGTCGACCTGCTCTGGCATCTGCCCTCGGGGCTGATCGACCGCAGCTTCACGCCCAAGATCGCCGAGGCCCCGGCCGGCATGGTCGCGACCCTGACCGTGCGCGTCGACGGCCACGCGCCGCCGCTCATGCCGCGCCACCCCTATAAGGTGCGCTGCACCGACGAGACCGGGGTGCTGGAGCTGGTGTTCTTCCGCGCCCACGCCGACTACCTGCAAAAGCAATTGCCGGTGGGGCAGACGGTGGTGGTCAGCGGCAAGGTCGACCGCTTTCACGACACGCCCCAGATCAGCCACCCCGACTATATCGGCCCCCTCGAGTCCGGCGCCGGCATCGACAAGGTCGAACCGGTCTATCCGATGACCGCCGGCCTCGCCGCCAAAACCCTGCGCAAGGCGATCCACGCCGCCCTCGACGCCCTGCCCGAACTGCCCGAATGGCTGGACGGCCCCTATCAGCGCCGCGAGGGCTGGCCCGACTGGCGCACCGCCCTCGCCGCCGTCCACCGGCCGGAGGATCAGGCCGGGCTCGACCCGGCCACCCGCGAACGCCAGCGCCTCGCCTACGACGAATTGCTAGCCAACCAACTCGCCCTGGCGCTGGTCCGGCTCAGCCAGCGCCGCCAGCCGGGGCGCGCGGTCAAGGGCGACGGCGACCTGCGGGCGCGGGTGCTGGCCGCCCTGCCCTATCGCCTCACCGCCTGCCAGGAGGGCGCCCTCGAGGAGATTTACCAGGACATGGCGGCCGAGCGCCGGATGCTGCGCCTGCTCCAAGGCGATGTCGGCAGCGGCAAGACCATCGTCGCCCTGATGGCCATGCTCAATGCCGTCGAGGCCGGCCATCAGGCCGCCCTGATGGCGCCGACCGAGTTGCTCGCCCGCCAGCATCACCAGTCCCTGGGCGAACTGGCGGCGGCGGCCGGGTTAGAGGTGGCGCTGCTCACCGGCCGCGACAAGGGCAAGGCCCGCGCCGCCCTGCTCGACGGGCTGGCCACGGGGACGACCCGGCTGCTGGTCGGCACCCACGCGCTGTTTCAAGAGGATGTCGCCTTCGCCGATCTCGGCCTGGCGGTGATCGACGAGCAGCACCGCTTCGGCGTCCACCAGCGGCTGCAACTCTCGGCCAAGAGCCGGGCGGTCGATGTGCTGGTGATGACCGCGACGCCGATCCCGCGCACCCTGACCATGACCGCCTATGGCGATCTCGACGTCTCGCGCCTGACCGAGAAGCCGCCCGGCCGCCAACCGGTGAAAACCGTGACCATCGCCCTCGACCGCATGGAAGAGGTGGTGGAGGCGGTGCAGCGGCGGATCGCCGAGGGCGCGCGGGCCTATTGGGTCTGCCCGCTGGTCGATGAGTCGGAGGTGATCGATCTCGCCGCCGCCACCGAGCGCCACGCCGTGCTGCGGGAGCGCCTGGGCGAGCGGGTCGGGCTGGTCCACGGCAAGATGAAAGGCCCGGACAAGGACGCGGTCATGGCCGATTTCGCCGCCGGCCGGCTCGATCTCTTGGTGGCCACCACGGTGATCGAGGTCGGGGTCAATGTCCCCGCCGCCACCGTGATGGTGATCGAACACGCCGAACGCTTCGGCCTCGCCCAACTCCACCAGCTGCGCGGCCGCATCGGCCGGGGCGCCGGGGCCTCGACCTGCCTGATGCTCTACGAGGGACCACTCAACGAAACCGCCAAGGCGAGGCTCAAGATTCTGCGCGAAACCGAGGACGGCTTCGTGATCGCCGAGGAGGATTTGCGCCTGCGCGGCGCCGGCGACCTGCTCGGCACCAAGCAATCGGGCCTGCCCGGCTTCCGCCTCGCCGATCTCGCGGTCCACGCCGACCTGCTGGCCACCGCCCGCGACGACTCCCGCCTGATCACCGACCGCGACCCCGACCTGAAAAGCCCGCGCGGCCAAGCCTTGCGCGTCCTGCTCTACCTCTTCGAACGCGACGCCGCCGTGCGGTACTTGCGCTCGGGGTAAAGATACCGTTACTCTCCGAACGGCGCCGGAATACCATCCGGTGTATGATTGACCGTGCGGAGACCACATCATGTTGAAAGCGCGTCTGTTCTGTGGGATTGGAGCCCTTGTGCTGGTCGCGGCCGCGACCCTGACGGCCTCACCGGCTTCCGCCGGCGAAGGCAAGGAGCCGCCGGCCTGCGCCGCGATCTCGTTCCGGCCGGTGCTCGGCACCCCTCCCGACGGCGAGCAGGATTCCGGGCTCTACAAGTCCCGCTTCGTCAAGATCGAACTCAAGGCCACGGTCAAGGCCGGGCTGGCCACCAACTACTATCTGCTGATCAACGGCAAGAAGGCCGAGGGCGTGACCGCTCCGCCCAAGGGCTCCGACGGCTGCCTGAAGTCCAAGCACATCGCGGTGCCCGTGAAGTCCCAGCCGGCCGGCGCCTGCACCGGCACCCGCTTCCGGGTCGCGGTTCTGCGGGGCGGCAAGGAGAAGACGGCGCTGCTGTTCGGCCTTCAGGGCAACGACTGGCTGTTCTGCGGCGGCTCGAAGATCTGAGTCCGCCACCACTCGATGGTTGCCCGCGGCTGAGCGGGCTCTTATGATGACCAGCCACCTCCGCCGCCGCGTGTTCGCGCGCGGCGCGGGGTGTGGTTTGTCCCATCCCGCCCGCCGGTTCGCGCCGGTCGGCCAGCAGGCCCGCTCTCACCATGCTCCAGCTCATTCGCGGCACCGTTGGCACCTGGATCGTCAAGGGTCTGTTCGTCCTTCTGATTTGCAGCTTCGCGATCTGGGGCATCGGCGACATTTTCCGCGGCCGGGGTCCCGCCACCAGCGTCGCCGAAATCGGCCCGATCAAGATTTCCGCCCAGGACCTCGACACCGAGGTGCGCAAACAGATCGACCGCTTCCGCCCGATGTTCGGCGGCCAGTTCGATCTTGAGCAGGCCAAGCAGATGGGGCTGATCGGCCAGACCCTGGACCAGCTGATCCAGAAGTCGCTGTTCGATCTCGCCGCCCGCGGCATCGGACTCAATGCCGGCGACGACCTCGTGCGCCGCCGGGTTCAGAGCATTCCCGGCTTCCGCAACCAGCAGGGCCAGTTCGAGCCCGAATTGATGCGCCGGGCGCTCGCCTCCAGCAGCATGAACGAAGGCGCCCTGGTCACCATCATCCGCGAGGAAGCCGGGCGCAATCTGGTCCAGGGTGCCGTCGGGGCCGGAGCCGCCGCGCCCGCGCCGCTGGTCGACGCGCTCTATCGCTTCCGCCAGGAAAAACGGGTCGCCGAGACCGTGACCCTGGCCAACGACAAGATGCCCGAGCCGGCCACTCCCGACGATGCCGAGCTGACCCGCTACCACGAGGACAAGGCGGTGCGCTTCACCGCTCCCGAATACCGGGCGCTGACCATCGGCCAGATCACGGTCAACGATCTGGCCAAGACCATCGAGCTGACCGAGGACGACATCAAGGCCGCCTTCGAGGCCCGCGCCGACGAATTCCAGACCGGCGAGCGCCGTAGCTTCGTTCAGGTGCTGGCGGAAACCGAGGACAAGGCCCGGGCGGTGGTCGCCAAGGCCCGCAGCCTCAACGGCGATCTCGCCGCCGCCGCCAAGGCCGAGGGGCTGGACTCCAGCACCATCGGCCCGGTCGCCGAGGCCGATGTCCCCGAAATCGGCGCCTCGATCTTCGCCCTGGAGATCGGCGCCATTCCCGACGCCATCAAGTCCGACCTGGGCTGGCATGTGGTGGTGGTGACCAAGCTCGACCCGGCCCGCATCCGCACCCTGGCCGACGTCCGCGACGAAATCGTTCCCCAGCTGCGCAAGGATCGCGCCGCCGATGCCATGCCCCGCTTCATCAACCGCGTCGAGGACGCCCTGGCCGGGGGCGCCACCCTTGAGGAGGCTTCGGCCAAGTTCAAGTTCGGGCTGACCAAGATCGCCGCCGTCGACAGCGAGGGCACCACCCCCGATGGCGGCAAGATCAAGGACGTCGCCGAGACTCAGGCCGTGCTCCAGGCAGCCTTCGCCCTGGCTCAAGGCGGACGCAGCCCGCTGACCGAGGGCGCCGAGGGCAATTCCTTCGTGGTGCGGGTGGATGGCATGACGCCGTCCCATCTCAAACCCCTGACCGAGGTGCGCGATCAGGTCATCGCCGCCTGGAAGGCCGAGCAGCGGGCCAAGGCCGCCGCCGCCAAGGCCGAGGAGATCGAGGCCCAACTCAAGGCCGGGGGCGAGCCCGAGTCCGTGGCCCGCGCCGCCGGCGCGGTCGCGGCAGTCAGCGAGCCGCTGACCCGCAGGCCGGCCACCGGTGCCGCCGCCCTGCCGCCGGCCCTGCTCAATTCCCTGTTCACCCTCGCGCCCGGCGGCACCGCGAAGGCCGCCACCGCCACCGGTCAGGTGGTGGCGCGGCTGAGGAGCGTGATCGCCGCCGATCCGGCCAGCGCCGCGGACGCGGTCAAGGATGTCGCCGAAATGGAGCGGCAGGCCATCACCGGCGATCTGCTGGCCCAGTTCGCCGAGGGCCTGCGCCTGTCCTACCCGGTCCATGTCAACCAGGAGTTCATCCGGACGATGTTCTCCACCAACTGATCGAGCCTCGGAGCCCTTACGTGACCGTCCTCCCTGCCCTCGTCGAGTTCCGGAAAACCTACGCCGACGGCAAGCCGCAAGTGGTGTGGGCCAGTCTGGTCAACGATTTGGAGACTCCGGTTTCGGCGATGCTCAAGCTGGCCCACGACCGGGCCTACAGCTTTCTTCTGGAGTCGGTGGAGGGCGGAGAAAAGCTCGGCCGCTATTCGCTGATCGGCCTGCATCCCGACCTGATCTGGCGCTGCCGCGACGGACGGGCCGAGATCAACCGCGACGCCCTCTCCAACCGCGAGACCTTCGAGCCCCAGGACGAAGCGCCGCTGACGGCGCTCCGGGAGTTGCTCGAGGAATGCCGGATCGATCTGCCGGAAACCCTGCCGCCGATGTCGGCCGGGCTGGTCGGCTATCTCGGCTACGACATGGTGCGGCTGATCGAGCGCCTGCCCGACTCCACCCCCGACCAGTTGGGCATTCCCGACGCGGTGCTGATGCGCCCGACGGTGATGGTGATCTTCGACAACGTCAAAAGCCTGGTCACGGTGGTGACTCCGGTGCGGCCGCTGCCGGCGATCGAAGCCGACGAGGCGTTCGCCCAGGCGACCAGACGGCTGGAAGAGGTGCTGGCCGGGCTGGAAAGCCCGCTGCGCAATTCCTGGAACCAGGGCGCGCGCGGCGGGGAAGCCGCGAAGACACGGCCAGTCGAACCGGCCTCCAACACCAGCCGGGCCGAGTATCACGCCATCGTCGAGAAGGCCAAGGAGTACATCCGGGCCGGCGATATCTTCCAGGTCGTGCCCTCCCAGCGCTTTTCCCTGCCCTTCGAGCTGCCGCCGGTCGCGTTGTACCGCTCGCTGCGCCGGCTCAACCCGTCACCGTTCCTGTTCTACCTCAATTTCGACGGCTTCAGCCTGATCGGCTCCAGCCCGGAAATCCTGGTCCGGCTGCGCGACGGCAAGGTGACAATTCGCCCGATCGCCGGCACCCGCCGCCGGGGTCTCAATCAGGCCGAGGACCGGGCGCTGGAAAAAGACCTGCTCGCCGATCCCAAGGAACTGGCCGAGCACCTGATGCTGCTCGATCTCGGGCGCAACGATGTCGGCCGGGTGGCCAAGGTCGGAACGGTCAAGGTCACCGAGCAATTCGTGGTCGAACTCTATTCCCACGTCATGCACATCGTCTCCAACGTCGAGGGCGAAATCGACGCCGACCGTTTCGACGCCCTCGACGCCCTGGCCGCCGGCTTCCCCGCCGGCACCGTCTCGGGCGCGCCCAAGGTGCGGGCGATGGAAATCATCGACGAGCTGGAGAAAACCCGGCGCGGCTTTTACGGCGGCTGCGTCGGCTATTTCTCGGCCAGCGGCGCCATGGACACCTGCATCGCGCTGCGCACCGGTCTGGTCAAGGACGGCGTGCTGCACATCCAGGCCGGCGGCGGCGTGGTCGCCGACAGCGATCCCGAAGCCGAGTATCAGGAAACTGTCAACAAGGCCAAGGCGCTGGTCCGCGCCGCCGAGGAAGCGGTGCGCTTCAACCGCGGACGGGGCTGAAGGCCGGCCCGCCGGCTGCCGCCGGCACGGCGCGCGAAATCCTCACCATGAACTCGATGCGCCCGCCAGCGCCGGATCGCGGCAAACCGAAGGCTTGTGACAGCTGTCACTGTGCCTGCCCATGCTGCGGGGCTATAGTTCGGTTATCAGCAATTCGGGTGTACGGCCATGTCGATCTCCCCCCTCTCCCTGGTGCGACGCATTTTCAGGCGAAATCGCAGCGGTACTGCGGCCATCGAGACCGCTATGCTTATGCTGCCCTTCATCCTGGTGCTGGTCGGGGTCTTTGAGGCCGGCACGCATGTCGGCCGGTATGCGATTCTTCAGGACGCGGTCAAGACGGCGGCGCGACTGATCGCCACCGGTCAGATCTCGTCCGGGGACAAGACCAAGTTTCTGACCAGCATCTCTCAGAACACCTACGGGCTCATCGACACCACGACGCTGTCGGTGAATGTGAATGCCTATACCTCCTTCAGCGCCATCCCCACCACGCTCCAGCCCCTCTTCGACAGCAACGGCGCGGTCTCCAATCAAAGTTTTCAGACCGGGACCGGGAATCAGGTTGTCGTGGTCCGGGTTGGATACTGGTACTCGTTCGTGACTCCTTTGGTGTCTTCTCTGCTTGCCACCAGTTCCGGCTCGACCTCCATCTTCAACACAACTCTGGTGTTTCGCAATGAACCGTTCTGACTTGCAGTGGCTTCAAGCCCTTCGCGATCGCAGCGGTGTGACCGCCATCGAGTTCGCGTTCATCCTCCCGGTGATGATCACCATTCTGCTCGGGGCGATCCAGTTTGCCGGCACGGTTCAGACCCGGTTGAACGACGAGGCCGCGGCCTGGGAGGTCGCCGATCTTGTCAGCCGCTGCCGGACGGTGGCCAATGCGGATGTCGCCGACGCTTTCACCGCGGCTTCGCTGATTATCGCGGGCAGCAAGACCCAACCGGTGAGCTTCGCTTACTTTGTCGCCAGCGTCTCTTTCAATGCCACGACTGGCGCGCCGGCAATCGACTGGCGCACCGACGCGGGCACTCCGGTGACGACCAACGCGACCATCCTGACCAAGGCGACCGGACAGCGTTCGGCGGGCGAAAGCGTGATCATCGCCGGGGTCGACTACATCTATCAGATCGCCGGCACCAACGGGCCCGCCCTGGCGATTTCGGATACCGCGATGATGAGCCCGAGGCTGGTGGCGAAGGTGCCCCTGGGAACCGCCTGCGACTGGTCGCTTTGACAGCTATTCATGCGAAAGGACACTTCGATGAAACCCACAGCCCTCTTCTTTCGGCTTGCTTCCGATCGCCGTGGAGCCATCGCCGTCATTTTCGCTCTTACAGCCATCCCGATGATTCTCGCCGCCGGCTTTGCCGTTGATCTTGGTCAGGTCTTTCTCGTCCGCACCAACCTCACCCGCGCGCTCGATGCCGCCACCCTGGCGGTCGCGGCCTCGACCGACACCTCTTCGACCACGCTCAATACCCGGCTCGCCAAGAGCTTTGCCGCCAACTACACCCTGTCCAGTGTGGCGACGCCGACGACGCCGACCATGGTGATCAACAACAACGTCGTCACCTCGAGCGTCTCGGCAACGGTGCCGATGTCTCTGATGGCCATGCTCGTGCCGTCGATTACCGTGTCGGTGACCAGCGTGATCAACAAAAATACGTCGGGTGTCGAATTGATTCTCGCCCTCGATACCACCGGCTCGATGGCCGACAATAACAAGATGACGGAACTGAAGGCGGCAGCCCACTCGATGGTCTCGACCATCTTCAGCGGCCAGTCTTCGGCGACCGCGGCATTTGTCGGCATCGTTCCCTTCACCGATACCGTCAACATCGGTTCCGCCAATATCAGCTACGTCTCGCCGGCGCCATCGACCTACGATTGGGGCAAGGACAGTCACGGCAACGCTCTCGGCTGGGGTGGCTGCGTTCAGGCCCCCAGCAGCCCCTATGACCAGCAGGACGCGTACGCGGTGACCGGCGGCAAGTGGGCTCCCTATTATTGGGCTTCCAGCAGCAGCAATCTCTGGAAAACCACGAGTCACGGCAAGACCACCTACAACATTACCAGCAGCCAGGGACCAAATGCCGGGTGCGTCAACGCTCCCATCACTCCCCTGACCAATCAGCGCGCGCCTCTGGACGCGGCGATCGACGCCCTGTCGCCCAACGGCTCGACCCACATCAATGTCGGCATGGCCTGGGCCTGGTATACGATTTCGCCCGACGCGCCGTTTACTCAGGCTTCGCCCTACAACAGCACCCTGTTCAAGAAGTACGTCGTCCTGATGACCGATGGCGAGAACACCTTCCAGACCTATAGCGCCTACGGCAACCTCTCGGACGGCAAGTTGGGCACCACCAACCAGACCAACGCGGTCAATCAGCTCAACACGCGGCTCAAAAACGTTTGCGACAACATGAAGACCTTGGGCATCACCATCTTCACCGTTGCCCTTGAGGTCACCTCGCAGACCAGTAAGGACCTGCTGTCCTACTGCGCGACACCGCCGGGACGCTATTTCGAAGCCCAGTCGACGGACCTGCAATCGGTGTTCAGCACCATCGGCGGGCAGATCAGCAAGGTTCGGATCGCCCAGTAAACCAGAGTCAGTCGGAGGACAACGATCATGAAGCCACGTTTTCTGGCCGCCATCCTGGCAAGCATCCTGATCACGCCACAGGCTGCCCTGGCCTCCAACATCCCCGCGCTTGACCTGTTGACGGCACAGGCGGCCCCGCAACCCGTCCTCAAGCAATGCGTGCCCGCGCTATGCCCGATCCAGGTCGCCGACGACGAGACCATCGTGATCCCGGATGTCTGCAGCGCCTCGACCCAAACCCAGTGCACAAATGATTGCCAAATGACTCGGGCCGAATGCGAATCCGGACACGACGATAGCGTGCCCTGCGAGGGGAATTACACGACCTGCGCCTCAAACTGTAGTGTGATTGCGGGATGCAGCAATTAGCGGATACCAACAAGAACCACCCTGTCATATCGATGACCAAGACATGTACGTAAGTAAGGAAATATTCAAAACCCTGCAAGGTGAAGGCGGCAACACCGGACGGGCGGCGGTGTTTTGCCGGTTTGCCGGGTGCAATTTGTGGTCGGGCCGCGAGGAGGACCGTGAAGCTGCGGTCTGCCGCATCTGCGACACCGACTTCCTCGGCAGCGATGGCGCAGATGGCGGCCGTTTCACCACTGCCCAGGACCTGGCCGACCGGATCGCCACGATCTGGGGGCCGGAGCGGACGCGGCGCTTCGTGGTCTTCACCGGCGGCGAACCGCTGCTCCAGCTGGATCCGGCCCTGATCGCCGCCTGTCACACCCGCGGCTTCGAGATTGCCGTCGAGACCAACGGCACCCGGCCGCCGCCGCCGGGGATCGACTGGCTGTGCGTCAGCCCCAAGAGCGCCGCCTCCTGGACGTGCCGCGAGGGCGACGAACTCAAACTGGTTTATCCCCACCCCGAGCTTGACCCCGCCGAGCTACTCGAACTACCGTTCCGGCTGTTCTGGCTCCAGCCCCTGGATGGTCCGGACCGGGAGGCCAACATCGCGGCAACGGCGGCCTATTGCCTGTCGCATCCGGGCTGGCGGCTCAGCCTCCAGACCCACAAGCTGATTGGGATACCATGATCTTCACCGTGACCCGCGAGATCGGCATCGACGCCGGCCACCGCATCATGACCCACGGCTCCAAGTGCCGCCATCTGCATGGCCATCGCTATCAGATCGAGGCCACTGCCGAGGCGCGCCACCTCCACGACCAGGGCGAGCAGACCGGCATGGTGATCGATTTCTCGTTCCTGAAAGACGAGATGCTGGCCGAAATCGATGCTCCCTGCGACCATGGCTTCATCGCCTGCTGTGACGATGCCGAGTTGCTGCGCCTGTTCGCGCCCGCCGGGACCGACCCGGAGATTTGGCTCACCGTCCTGCGCCACGAAACCCGCCGCGAGGGCTTCGCCAGCCCCGGGGGCTGCGCGCTCGGGACCAAGCTTTACGTCATTCCCGGCCAGCCCACCGCCGAGACCCTGGCCCGGCACTGGTTCGAGCGCCTCGCCCCCCGGGTGACCGCCCGCAGCGACGGCCTGGCCACCCTCACCGCCATCACCGTCCGCGAAACCCCCAACTGCCGCGCCGAGTACCGGCCGGGGGGCTGACCCGCGACGGGTCGGGGAGGCCCCGGGCGTACAGGCCCAAGCGCCCGGTGCTGGGCGCGATCGCCGGAAACGGCGGCTCCCCGGAGACCTCCCGCCACCGCCCCTCCACCTCGGGCGGCACCGGGAGTCCGGGCCTTTTGAGCACCAACCTCTCATGCAACGCCACCTCGGCCGCCGCCGAAACCGCGGCCGAGGCCTCGTCGTCCCCCTCGGCCAGGGCGGTTTGGCTGAGCGCCGTACCATCGGAGAATTCGAGGGGAAACTCCCACAGGGTCATCGCGGTTACGCCTTGGCCAGCGCCTGCTCGAGATCGGCGAGGATGTCGTCGATATGCTCCAACCCGACCGACAGGCGGACATAGCCGTCGGTGACCCCGGTGCGCAAACGGTCCTGGGGCGACAGCTGGGAATGGGTGGTGCTGGCCGGATGAATCGCGAGGCTGCGGGCATCGCCGATATTGGCCACGTGGTAGAACAACTCCAGAGCGTTGATGAAGGCCTTGCCGGCCTCGACCCCGCCCGCCAACTCGAAACCGAGCAGGCCGCCATAACCGCCCTTGAGATAGGCGTCGGCGCGGCGACGGTATTCGCCGCTCTGCTGCGAGGGGTGAATCACCCGCGTCACCTTGGGATGCCCGACCAGATAATCGACCACCGCCTGGGTGTTGACGCAGTGGGCGCGGATGCGCAATGGCAGCGTCTCCACGCCCTGGATCAGCTGGAAGGCGTTGAACGGGCTGAGCGCCATGCCGATGTCGCGCAGCAGGGTCACCCGCGCCTTGAGGATGTAGGCAATCGGCCCCAGCGGCTTGACCGCCTCGGTCCAGACCGCGCCGTGATAGCTGGGGTCGGGCTGGTTGAGCATCGGGAAGCGCTCGGGCCACGCCGCCCAGTCGAACGTGCCGCCATCGACGATCATGCCGCCGATCGAGGTGCCGTGGCCGCCGATGTACTTGGTGGTCGAATAGACCACCACCGCCGCGCCATGGGCCAGCGGCCTGGCCAGCAGCGGCGCCGCCGTGTTGTCGACGATCAGCGGAATGCCGATGGCCCGCCCGAGCGCCGCGACTTCGGCAAGCGGAAACACCTGAAGCTTGGGATTGGGCAAGGTCTCGGCGAACCACGCCCGGGTGCGGGCGTCGGAGGCGCGGACGAACGCCTCGGGATCGGCCGGATCGACGAAACGAACCTCGATGCCCAGGGTCTTGAAAGTGTTGGCGAACAGGTTCCAGGTGCCACCGTAGAGGTCGGTGGAGCTGACGATGTTGTCGCCGACATGGGTGATGTTCTGAATCGCCGCGAACTCGGCCGCCTGCCCCGAAGACACCGCCAGCGCCGCGACACCGCCCTCCAGCGCCGCCACCCGCTCCTCCAGCACCGCCGTGGTCGGGTTCATCATCCGGGTGTAGATGTTGCCCAGTTCCTGAAGCGCGAACAGCTTGCTGGCATGCTCGGCGCTGTCGAACAGATAGGAGGTGGTCTGGTAGATCGGCACCGCCACCGCATTGGTCGCGGAATCCCGCCGGTGACCGGCATGGAGCGCGATGGTCTCGGGATTTTTCCAGGGTCCAGGCATCGGAGCATCCTCACAAGAATCACACACGAATAAGTGTGTTATTTAGGTGTGCTATTAATGAATTCTACATAAATTCACTGTTTCACGTTTTCCCCGACGTGTCAACCGACTGGAATCACGGAAACAAGCGCTCGACGGTCCAGCCGCTGACCGCGCCCGGCTCGCCCACGGCATGGTAGACCCTGCGCTCGTGCAGGCGGAACGGCCGGTCGCGCCAGAATTCGATCACCCGCGGCAGCACCCGGAAGCCCGACCAGTGCGGCGGCCGGGGCACGGTGCCGATGCCGAATTTGAGGGCGAATTCGGCGACTCGGCGTTCCAACACCCAATGCCCGTCCATCGGCCGCGACTGCTCCGAGGCCCAGGCGCCGATCTGGCTGCCGCGCGGCCGGCTGTGAAAATAGGCGTCGGCCTCGGAGTCGGCGACCGGCTCGACCGGCCCGTCGATCCGCACCTGCCGGCGCAGCGATTTCCAGTGCAGACACAGCCCGACCTCGCGGTTGCCCGCCAAATCCCGTCCCTTGCGGCTTTCGAGATTGGTGTAGAAGATGAAGCCGCGCTCATCGACCCCCTTCAGCAGCACCATGCGCACCGAGGGCCGCCCGTCGGCATCGACGGTGGCCAGGGCCATGGCGTTGGGGTCGTTGGCTTCCGCCTGCTCGGCCTCGCCGAACCAGCGATGAAACAGGTTGAACGGATCGGTCGTCGTCTCTTCGGTCATGGGGGAAATCCCCTCAGCGCTCAGGAGCCAATTCACAGCCAGCATATGATGGCTTATATAGGTGTCCACCAGCACGGCGTCATCGCGGCGAACATTTTGTCGCGGGGGTGGCCGGCGCAACATGGAGGGAAGCAGCAGATCGTGGCCCCACTGCGCGATCCATATCAGGTTCTCGGGCTCGGCCGCACCGCCTCTCCCGAGGACATCAAATCGGCTTATCGTCGACTCGCCAAGCAATATCACCCGGACCTCAACCCCGGGCGCAGCGATATCGAGCATAAGTTCCGAGAGGTTTCGTCCGCCTACAGCCTGCTTTCGGACCCGGCCAAACGGCGGCGGTTCGATCAGGGGGAGATCGACGCCTCCGGTGCCGAACGCCACGACTTCGGCTTCAACCGCGCCCATGCCGGACGCGGCGCGCGCGGCCGTGCGGGCGCCGATCCGTTCGGCGGCTTCAACACCGACGACATCTTCGCCGAATTCTTCAATGGCGGCGCCGGACGGACCGCCAAGGCGCGGGGCAGCGACATCGAGTATTCGGTCACGGTCTCGTTCCTCGAGGCGGCGATCGGGGCCAAGCGCCGGATCAATCTCTCGAACGGCAAAAGCATCGACCTCACGGTGCCGCCCGGCTCCGAGAGCGAGCAGAAGCTGCGCCTCAAGGGCCAGGGCATGCCCGGCTCGGGCGGCGGCCCGGCGGGAGACGCCATCGTCGAACTGCTGGTCGATCCCCACCCCTTCTTCACCCGCAAGGGCAGCGACGTCCATGTCGACGTGCCGGTGACCCTGCCCGAGGCGCTGCTCGGCGCGACCATCAAGGTTCCGACCCTGGACGGCACCGTCGCCCTCAAGGTGCCCAAGGGCTCCAACTCGGGCACGGTGCTGCGCCTGAAGAACAAGGGCATTCCCGATCCCAAACAAAGCACTCCGGGCAACCTTTACGTCACCCTGAAGGTGATGCTGCCCGACCCGCCCGACCCCGACCTGACCCATTTCATCGAAAAATGGAGCCACAGCCGCTCCTACGAGGTTCGCAAGAAGGCCGGCCTGGAGTAACCCCCCTCCCCGCCGGCACCTCGGCCTTCGAGTTCATATGTATGCATTGAACCCCTCAGTGCGCAGCATGTTGTCGCACCTCGTTGGCGATGGTTGCATATGGTCAGTGCGCAGGACATGATCTCCTTACCAAGCTCATCATGGTAATGGGGAGGAAGTCTTATGCCTTTGGTCGATCCCGTCATTGTCGTTCCCGGCATCACCGCGACCTATCTTCGCGACGATTACAGACTGCCACCAGAAGTTGTCTGGTCGGTTATGTCGAAGGATTTTGCCCGCTCCGCCCTTCATCCCGATAATCTTCGCTACGACATGCTGGAGCCGGCCCGCATCCGCGCCGACCAGCTGTTCGAAGTCGCCTACAAAGAACTCATCAATGAGCTGCGTTACAATCTTTCCCCGGCGGAAGACCAGCCGGTCCCGGTCTATCCCTTTGGCTATGACTGGCGCCACCCGCTCGAGAAGATCGAGGCCGATCTCGCCGACTTCATCGATGAGGTGATCGAGCGCACCAAGCTGCAACGGCACTATGTCGCGGACGGCTATGGCACCACCAACCCGCTCAAGGTCAATCTGGTCGGCCATTCCATGGGCGGCCTGATCATCGCCGGCTACCTGGAAAAATTTGGCAGCAAAGGCAAGGTCCGGAGGGTCGCCACTCTCGCCTCGCCGTTCCGCGGCTCCCAGGAAGCGGTGCTCAAGATCACGGTCGGCACCTCCAACATGGGCGCCGGCGACGCCAGCTCCCGCGAGCGCGAGACGGCGCGCGTCACCCCGGCGCTCTATCACCTGATCCCCAGCTATGACGGCGCGGCGATTCCGCCGGCCGGGTTGGCCCCCGACATGTTCAGCCCCGAGATCTGGCAGCCGGAAATCGTGGAGGCGCTGACCAGCTTCGTTCGTATCAACGGCCTGACCCCGCAAAACGCAGCAACCCAGGCTCCGGACTTGTTCAAGGCGCTGCTGACCAAGGCCAGGCAGCATCGCACCCGCATCGAGGGCTTGAAGCTGGCGAGTGCCGGGCTGTCCGAAAAGGATTGGCTGTGCGTCGCCGGTGTCGACAGCGAAACCCGCGTCCGGCTGAGGATCAACCGGGATAGCGCCAACAAGATCGCCTTCGACCTGTCCAGCGAGGAGCGCCTCAACCAATGGGGGGACACCGATCCGTCCAAACGGGTCAATACCGGCGACGGCACCGTGCCTCTCCTTGGGGCGATTCCGGGATTCCTGCCCCTGAATTCGCTGGTCTGCATTCGCCCCGGCGATTTCAGCTACTATGAGGCGGGCGACATCGCCCTCGCCAAGTTCGCCGGCTTCCACGGCATTCTGCCCAACATGGATATGCTGCAACGCATGGTGGTCTGCCACCTCAAGGGCAACCCATCGGCCAAGGGCATTTGGGGTCGGCCGATGCCCAACCTGCCGGCCGGAACCGCCTGGAATCCGCCGATCGCCAACCTGACCAACCAACCGTAACCCCAACCGAAGCCCCCGGAGCGCGGCCCGCCCCCGCGCTCCGGACACGGTTCAGCCGCTGGCCAGCGGCACCACCAACTCGAACACCGAGCCGCGCCCGACGACGGAGCGCACGCCGAGCGGATGACCGGCCGCCCGCGCCAACCGCTCGACCACCGGCAGACCGAGCCCCTGGCCTTTGTCGCTCTCGCAGGCGATCGCGCGCACCTGCTGGAACTCCTCGAAGATTTCCCGGATGCGCCCGGCGGGAATGCCGATGCCGCTGTCCCAGACCTGAATGCTGACCATCCGGCCCTGTGCGGCGGCGTGGAAAAGTCGGCCACCTGAGGGGGTGATCGGCGTCCAAAATTAGGCCACCCCTGTTGTGGCAATCTTCCACCTTCGGTTGGGCGACGAGGGTGGTGACAGGGGATGTTGGTAGTGGAGACAATCGCG
>CAIOBP010000212.1 GCA_903856295.1 uncultured Rhodospirillales bacterium
AAGCGGCAGGTCGGCGCCGAGGGATGGTCTCTCCGGTCTCACCAAGGGATAAATGATGGGAGGCCGGCGTCCGGCGTCAGGGGCAGGCAGCTACTTCAACGCGAGTTCTAACCCACGAGTCGCAGCGACGGGCCATATTTTCGCTCTCTCTACCCGGCCTCACATGGTTCTTTGGGCTTTCATCGACCATCATCGGCATATTCATGTTAATTGGCATTGTATCGGCAGCATTTCTTCAGATGTGGAAGCTGCCTGGGATCAACTATCTGGCAGAATTGCTATAGAATAAAATGTCTACAACACGAAAACCTGGTGCATTTGAAGAAGCACAGATTATGGCGGAATTGGTCCGCCATCGGTTTTATATAAAAGGTGACGCTCGTGGTGTGAGGGCCGATCTATCTTTTCGCAATATGGCCGGCCTTGTGCTGAAGGGTCAGGTTCTAACAAATATAATATTGAAGGGTACAAACCTTTCAGGTGCTGATTTCTCAGGGTGTGACCTTTCTGGTGCAGATATGTTTGGCTCTGATTTAGAGGGAGCAAACCTTCAAGGCGCCAAACTGACGGGTGTTGATTTCCGTGGTGCGAACCTTACCCGCGCCATCTTATCAAATTGTCATCTCCAGGGTTCAGATTTTAGTTCTGGGGGTGATTCTGGTGAAGACAATGCGCGACTAACGGAAGCAAAATTGGATCACGCAATGTTGTGTGAGGCCAATTTAAATGGCTGTGATATGTCGGGGGCAGAACTCATTGATGCAGATTTGACTGGAGCCGATCTAAGCAAAGCAGTACTTGTTGGCGCTGAACTATCTGGGGCACACCTTGATAACGTAAAGCTTGATTGCACGGTCATTGAGATATCACGACTATCTCCTTCACAGCGTGATCAAGTCGGTTCTCTCGAAGGAATCGTAAAGCCATGTTACTCTGACATTTCTCCGGCAGCCATTGAGCTTGCGGTTAGCAGTCATGCTGTTTGGATTGAAAGCGGGGGAAGGAAAGGTAAGCGATTAGAACTTGAAGGCGTTCGTATAGTCTCTTATTCCTTCCGCGATAGGAATTTAGCTGGGGCGCGGTTCAGAAGGTGCTCATTCAATGGGCTAGATTTGTCCAGCGTCGTGCTTGATATGGCAGATTTGACTTATGCTGATCTTACACATACAAATCTCAAAAATGCATCGCTAAAAGGAACAACCCTCAGAGGGGCTGATCTTTCAAATTCAGATATGAGCGGAGCACGTATTGAGGCTATGGTTTTGAAAGGTAATAAGCTGTGGCCCGCCAATCTTGATGGCGCCTTGATACAAAATTCGAACCTAACAAGCGCATCATTTGCTCATTCAATCATGAATTATGCCGACCTTTCAGGAAGTGTGTTGTCCGGAGCCAATTTTATTGATGTTGACCTTACAAAGGTCAAGAAGTTAGAAACAAATCCTAAGCAGGAATCTGCATCGTGTCGACGGATAGTAAAGCGGTACAGCATACCAAAACTGTTCGTTAAAACTTCATATGGTGTCTACCCGACTGTAAATTGGTCAACATCAGGAATTTGCTTATCGTATGCTGGTGACCAGAGGTTTGAGCAAGATAGCAATATTAGGGTGAAAATAGTTGCCGATGGTTATCCTCCACCAAGAGACGCCGAGCTTACGGTGATTAGGGATGACCAATCTCGTGGCGTTGTGCTGTTAAAGTTTCTGAGTAGTGATGAGGGCATGATACAATATCTAAACTCCGTCGCGCCAGATGAAGTTATATAATCACTTCTGCCGATGGTAGCGCGTCGCATTGATGGGGGCTTCCCGCTTTCGCTTTCATCCGTCTCTCATAATAATCACCAAAATACCGATCTGATATAAGTATATGCCCTGAAAGCCATGCACCAATAAAAAAATCAGTTGTTCAAAGTCTGCGCGTTCACCTTCTATTTCATCAGATAGAGTAAGGATGTCGTGCATAAACTGGTCGTGCTGGCATATATGGCGAAATAGTCCTGGGTAATTTTCATGAAACATAATCTCCTCTTCTTCAGCAAAGTGCTCGCTAAATGTGACAATCAGTGGCTTCAATCGTTCTGCGAGTATCCTTGCTCTTGATCGGCTGCGACGAAACTTTGTAGCATCATTAACAAGGGTATTGTAAGCCATCATAATAATTTTATGTTTTGTATCAACGACAGAAATGCCAATCGTATAACTATCATCAAAGTTGATTGATGCAATGTCCAGCAGTCGGCGATTATGTGTGGGTTGGATAACCGCCTTTGATGTTTTCCATATTGCTTTTCTCTCAGCATTCTGCTTGCGCTCTTGAATTTTATGTAAAATTTGATTCACAGGCGCCTGAAAAAGTCGAACTAATCGACTAACCATCCTGCGGTGAATGCTTCCTGACTCAGCCATCGCATACCTCGCCTACTAATGAAAATTGATGTGCCTATTATATTCTGGAGTCAGTAACACATCATGCACTTTTGCAGCTGTCAAAACGCAATCGACTTGACCCTTCGGATTTCCCAATAAAACTGGACCGCCCAAACCTTTAACTCATGAGCAATGATCAAGAGAATTCCGACTAATAGAAATTAAACCGAAACTGTGTTGTTACCGATATATTCAGAATTTTTTGAATGCGGCGTGATATCATGCAGCGGCCGATTTGAGTAGGCAAAGGGGATTGTTGTAATCACGTATAGATTTCTTGAGGTAGGCACCAAATGAATGGTCGCGAGATTTGACGTGAGATGCCATCCAGCGTATAAGAAACATAAGCAGGTCGTTTCCAACCTCAACGCCACGCTCAAAGTCAGCAATCATTATTGTCAGGCGGTCAATGAATGCCCAGTGCTCTATAATGTGCTGATCCCTCTCTTTATATCGGCATAAGTTCATAAACTTCTCTTCAATGAGAAATCCGGCTCCGGCATAATCAGCGAGTTCACAAAGAATGTTTGAAACTGAGTCGCAATCTGCACCACGGTTTACGACGAGATGAAGTCGGTTGATCAGGGATATCAGCTTCTGATGGGTTTCATCGATAGGGCCACCATCGACGGACATCGCTTCAGTCCAATTGACAAGCTTGAATTCCATGGCGCACCTGTCCCGTTCAGCGGCTTGCTGTTGGTGCAGGGATTCTAGCAGCGCCAAATTTCGTTGGGATCAAGCTGATGTGCCGAACTTTCATTTGATTCTGGGAAAGTGTTGCGTGAATACAACCTATTGAGATCGCAGATAGATGGGAATCTAATGAACGGGATTGAGTGAGGGGGAGCGATATTGGTGGCCGTGCGGTTAAGTCACCCCCTCATGCTGTTCCGACCTTGAAATGGTATCTGATAAGAATTTTGGCGGCATTTGCAGCGGCCATAACCTCGGGTATCGCTTCGCAAACTTCGCGAAATTATAATGATCTTCGCGATTTATGCTACGATAACTCATCTCGCGAATCGTAGCATAACGTGTAGCATAAGAAAAATCTGAGAGCAACCCATTGATAATATTGTTTAATAAGCCCTTCAATGTGCTCTCTCAGTTCACCGACGCCGGGCAGGGGCGGGCCACCCTGGCGCCCTATATTCCGGTGCCGGGGGTGGTGGCCGCCGGGCGGCTGGACCGGGACAGCGAGGGGCTGCTGGTGCTGACCGACGACGGCGCCCTTCAGGCCCGCATCGCCGATCCGCGCCATAAGCTGCCCAAGGTCTATTGGGCGCAGGTCGAGGGCGTGGTCAGCGCCGAGGCGCTGGAGCGTCTGCGCCGGGGCGTCGTGCTCAATGATGGTCCGACCCGGCCGGCGCAGGCGCGCGTGATCGCCGAACCCGCCGCCCTCTGGCCGCGCGAGCCGCCGATTCGGTACCGCGCCGCCATCCCGACCTCGTGGCTGGAGCTGATCTTGCGCGAGGGCCGTAACCGGCAGGTTCGGCGCATGACCGCCGCCGTGGGCTTTCCGACCCTGCGCCTGATCCGCCACGCCGTCGGCGATTGGAGCCTCGAAGGGCTGGCGCCGGGAGAGTGGCGCGAAGTTGCGCCCGGCAGCCGGAGCCTCCGGAGCGGGATATCACCCGCGTGCGTCTGAAGGTGCCTCGGCGTCGGCCGGAGGGGCGGTGCGGGGCAGGGTGAGCACGAAGCGGGCACCCCGCTCGCCGTCGCAGAACAGCTCGATACGGCCGCCCAGCTTCGAGGTCACCAGATTGTAGACGATGTTCAGGCCGAGCCCGGTGCTGCCGCTGCCGCGCTTGGTGGTGAAGAACGGGTCGAAGACCCGGGCGCGGTGCTCGGGGGCGATGCCCTGGCCGTCGTCGCGATAGGTCATGACCAGGGTTTCGCGGTCGTGTTCGGTGACCGAGAGGCTCAAGGTGCCGGTTTCGCCGCCGGTAAAGCCGTGAATCACCGAATTGACCACCAGATTGGTGACGATCTGGGCGATTTCGCCCGGCGAGGCGTCGATTTCCAGGCTTTCCGGGCAGTCCAGCGTCAGGGTGTGGCCGGCGCGCCGCCAAGTCGGCTCCAGGCTCAGCGCGACCTCGCGCAGATAGGGGGCGAGCGCGAAATGCTGCCGCTCGTCATGGGCGCGGCCGGCGGCGACCTTCTTGAAGCTGTCCACCAGATTTGCCGCCCGGCGGATGTTGCTGACCAGAATTTCGTTGGTGTCGCAGATGGTGGCGACGAAGGCGTTGAAGTCCGAGCGCCGGACGTTGCCGGCCGCCGCGATCTCCTTGAAGCGCCGGGTGGCGTCGACCAGATAGGTGGCGCTGGTCAGGGCATTGCCGACCGGGGTGTTGATTTCATGGGCCATGCCGGCGACCAGCTGCCCCAGGGAGGCCATTTTTTCGGCCTGGACCAGCTGTTGCTGAGCATCGCGCAACTGCTCGTGGGTCTCGCGTTCCGCGGCCAGGGCGGCGGTCAGCTCGTGGGTGCGCTCGGCGACCTGGGCTTCGAGGGATTGGTTGAAGGCGTTGAGTTCGTCGTACAGCCGGACGTTTTCCAGGCTGATTGCGATTTGCGCCGCCAGCAGCCGGGGTGCCTCCTGCCGCTCTCCGGCGAAGGCGTTGGTGGTCAGGTTGTTTTCCAGGTAGAGCAGGCCGACGCGCTGGCTCTGGCGCAGCAGCGGCAGGCACAGCACCGAACGCGGCCGGCGCGCTTCGATATAGGGGTCGGCGGCGAAGCGCTCGTCGTCGCCGGCGTCGGCCAGCACCACGGTTTCGCCGCTGCGCAGCGCGAAGCTGATCACCGTGGCCGGCAGCCGGGGCAGCCCGTCATCGGCGGTGGCGTCGAGGGGCAGATCGGGCAGCGGGGTGAAGCGGTCCTTGCCGGCGTCGCCCTCGGCGGCCAGCACCAGCCGCTCGCCTTGACAGAGCAGCAGCACCCCGCGTTCGGCCCCGGCGTTGTGGAGCACGATGCGCAGCAGGGTTTCGACCAGCGCGTCGCGGCGGATTTCTCCCGAGATCGTCTGTGCCGCCTTCAGCATGGCGGCGACGTCGAGGGAGTGCGAGGCGAAGCGGTCGGTTTCGGCGCTGATCGTGCGTTTGTGGGTCACGGCGCTGTCGTCGGCCGTGCGCGGTTTCAGGTCGGGATGGCGCTGTTCCATCTGCCGGACCTTGGCCCAGGCGCCCCAGCGGCGATAGGCGTTGCGGGCCTGAAGGCGATAGGCCCGCGCCAGGGTGGCGTGTCCGCGTTCGGCGTGGAAGCCGGCGGCGCGTTCGTTGGCGATGCCTTCCTCGTGGATGTGGCCGTTTTCCGAGGCGGCGGCCACCGCTTCCTCGTAGCGCTCGGCGGCTTCGGTGCCGCGGCCGTGCAGGCGCAGCCATTCGGCTTCCAGCAGCAGCAGCCGGTGCAGCTGGTTGGTGCCGCCGACCTCCGTCGCCTTGCGCAGCAGGGTGATCGCCGGGACCAGCCGCGCCGCCAGCCGCTGGCGCGCCATGGTGTCGGACGGGCGCTGGGCGGTTTCGGCCAGCCCGCGCAGGAACAGCGCCACCGGATGGGTGGCGTAGCCCTCGATGAACGGTTCGATCGGTCCCTGTTCGGCGAGGATCGCCTTGATGTCGGTGCGGTCGTTGAAGATCACCGCCAGGGCCAGTTTCACGGTCAGCAGGTTCGCGACCACGATGCCGTTGCGCGCGGCGCGGAACGCCTCGAGGGTGACGGTCTCCTGGAAGAAGCTGCCGTTGAGCCGGGACGGATGGTCGCTGCCGGTCTCCAGGATGTCCACCGCCTGCCGCAGGGCGGCGATGTAGCCGCTGTAGGGGGTGGTGCCGAGACGGCTGAGACTGCGGGCGGTGTCCTCGAGTTCGGCCTTGAACTGGCTCAGCTCCACCCCGCACTGCCAGCCGGTGCGGGAGCGGAAGGCCAGGCCGTAGATGACATATTCGCGGTCGCCGGTGCCCAGGGCCACGTGGTGGGCGTCGAGGAAAATCTGGCGCAGCCGGGCCGGTGGCACCGACCAATGCAGGGCGGAGTAATGGGCGATCACCACCACCCGGTTGTAGCGGTGGCGCAGGATGTCGGTGTCGAGCAGGGCCATCGCCCGTTCGCCGGTGCGCACGGCGCCGAGCAGGTCGCCGGTGACCGAGCGGATCACCGCCCAGGCGAAATAGGCGAAGGAGGAGGTGCCGACATTGCGCGAGGGCAGGGCGACCTCCAGCAACCGCACCGCGACCGGAATCAGCAGATGGCGGGCATGGATGATCGCGGTGGTGACCATGGCCATCAGCAGGCCGGCGGTGGTGGCCCGGAGCGGCGAGTCCTCGCCTTCTTCCCGCTGGAGCAGGCCGAGCCGGGCGCGCAGCAGCGCAATCTGCCCGCGCGCGACCTCGCCGAGCAGCCGCAGCCGCCCCAGCGAACCGGGCAGGGTGATGCCGAGGCCCTTGAGCGCCTCGAGGCCGATGGCCACCGCCGAGGTCGGGTTGCCGCGTCCGGCGGCGGCGGTCAGCCGGATCATCTGCACCTGGGCGGCGTCGAGCGGCGAGTGGGTGTTGTCCAGCACGGCGAGGGCGTGGCTTTCCATGCCCGGGAAATCATCGACCATCAGCGCCGCTTCGGCGGCTTCGATGTTCAGGCCGAGCATGGTCGGGTAATCGCTGCTCCAGCACCGGCCGTCCAGCCGGCCGAGTCCGGCCCGGGCATAGGCCAGCGCCGGTTCGAACGCCGCCGAGGCCTTGGCCCGCCGGGCCGCTTCGAGGGTGAGCCGGGCGAAGGCGCGGCGCTCCTCCGGATCGGTGATCAGCACCCGGCCCTGGTTGAGCTGGTCGACGATCTCGAACAGCCGCTCCTCGCGCTCGGGGCCGGACGCCTTGGCCTGGAGCAGCCGGCCGATGCTGAGATGGGCGGCGGCGCGGTCCTGTTCGGGGATCAGCGAGTAGGCGGCCTGCTGCACCCGGTCGTGCAGGAAGCGGAAGCGCACCGAAGAGCCGGTGGCGCCGGCTTCGTGGGCCGCGCCGGGGCTGAGGCAGCGATAGGCGTTGTCGAGGGGCAGAATCAGCCCGTCCTTGAGCGCCGGCCACAGGATGCCGGCCAGCCGCTCCGGCGTTTCCTCGGTGATCACCGCCAGGGTGGCGACGTCGAAGCCGTTGCCGACGCAGGCGGCCAAGCTGAGGGTGCGGCCGGTGGTGGCTTCCAGGCGGCGGATTTTTCCGACCATCAGGTCGAGCACGTTGTCGGTGCTGTCGCGGGCGGTGATGGCGGCGGCGTTCCAGGTCCAGCGGCCGGCGGCGCGGTCGAGGGTGATCAGCGCGTCCTCGTGGAGCGATTGCAGGAACTGGATCAGGAAGAACGGATTGCCCTGGGTCTTGGCGTGACAGAGCGTGGCCAGTCGTCCGGTCTCGGCATCGTCGCGACGGGTGGTGTCGGCGACCAGCCGGCGGACGTCGGCGGCGGAGAGCGGACCGATCTCGATGGTTTCGATCTGGCGCCCGGCCTGGGTGATGCTCTCGATGGCGCGGCCGAGGGCGGGGTTGGCGGTGGCTTCCTCGGTGCGGCAGGTGCCGATCACCAGCAGGTGGTGCATCTCGGGGTCGGCGATCAGCTTGGCCAGCAGCGACAGCGACGCCCGGTCGGCCCATTGCAGGTCGTCGAGGGCCAGCACCATCGGTTCGCGGGCCGAGGTCAGGGCGACCACCAGATTCTGGAAGGTGATCTGAAAGCGGAATTCGCTCTCGGCCGGCGGCACCGGCGGCACCGGCGGCTGCGGTCCGAGGATCGGGATGAATTCCGGGATCAGCTCGGTGACCAGGGCGCCGTTGGCGCCGATGGCCTGGACCAGCTCCTCGCGCCTTTGCGCCAGCCGGGCCTCGCTCTCGGTGAGCAGGCGGCGGGCCAGCCGGCGCAGGGCCTGGACCAGCCCGGAATAGGGGATGTTGCGCTTGAACTGGTCGTATTTGCCCTGGGGAAAGAAGCCGCGCCGGCCGATCAGCGGCGCCTGAAGCTCCTGGACCAGCGCCGATTTGCCGATGCCGGGCGGGCCGTAGACCAGCAGCAGCCGGGAGGCGCCGGCGGCCACCTCCTCGAAGGTTGCGAGCAGGCGGGCGATGTCGCCTTCGCGGCCATAGAGCTTTTCCGGAATGTGGAAGCGCGGCGAGATATCGCGGTTGCCGAGGGCGAAATCGGCGATGCCGCCCGCGGGCGTCAGGGTGGCGAGGCAGGTTTCCAGGTCGGCGGCGATGCCCTGGGCGCTCTGATAGCGGCGATCCGGGTCCTTGGTCATCAGGCGCAGCACGATCGCCGACACCACCGGGGGAATCTCCGGATTGAGTTGCTCGGGCGGCAGCGGCGCGCGGGCGAGGTGGCCGTGGATCACCGACAGCGGCTCGTCGTCATCGAAGGGCGGGCGGCCGGTGAGCAGGCTGTAGAGGGTGGCGCCGAGGGAGTAGAAGTCGCAGCGCCAGTCGAGGCTGCGGTTCATTCTGCCGGTTTGTTCGGGGGCGATGTAGGCCAGCGTGCCTTCGAGCTGGTCGATGTCCGAGGGCGAGGTCTCGCGGGACAGTTCGGCGGCGATGGAAAAATCGATCAGCTCGACGGCGCCGGAGTCCGGGTTCCAGATGATGTTGGCCGGATTGACGTCCTTGTGAATGACGTGGCCGGCATGGACGCGGCCGAGGGCGCCGGCCACGGCGGCGCCGATGCGCAACACGTCCTTCAGGCCGGGCCGGTGAGGCTGGTGGGCCAGCGAGATGCCGCCGCAGTCGGCCATCACCAGGGCCGGTCCCCGTGATCCGGGCTCGATGGTCAGCACTCGGGCGATGCCGGGGCCGTTCAGCCGCCGCGCGATCTCGTATTCCCGCCTGAAGCGCGCGAGATCGGAAGAGCCGTCGCGGGGGCGCTCCAGGCATTTGAGAATCACCGAGGTTTCGTCGGCGATTCGGACCGCCCGGTAAACGGTCACCCGGGGTCCCTGATAGAGAACATCGAGGGTTCTGTATCCGGAAACAGCAGGCATTGGTTTCGTTTCCGGTGGTTTATCCGCGGGGAGGGGCGCGCCGGGCGGCGGCCGCAGGGTTCTAACACACGGTGTGCTCAATGAAAAGCGCGTGGAAAAGCGCCTGCGAGGCACCGTCCGCGTGCGCCGCGTTCAGGCCGGTGCGCGGAGCCGGGAGGGGCGCTTACTCGAAAGGGCCGCCTACTCGAAATAGACCGAATAGGATTGACGGTCGGACTCGTCCTTCTTTTCGCGCTTTTTGGCGTCCTCTTCCCGGCGGTGCATGCGCTGGACCTCGCGCTGCTCATGGCGCTGCTGGCGCGCCAGCGAGCGGCCGCGGAGTCTTGCGATGGCGGCGCGGGGAACGGTGTCGTGCAGCACCGCCCAGGTCCAGGCCTTCCACAGCCGTTCCCGCAACGGCTGGATGCGGGGTGAGGCCAGGGCGTCGTCGAGGGCCGCGCGCAGCCTTTCGGCAACCGGCCGCTGATCCGCGCGCAGGCGCCTGAGCAGGTCCCGCCACTCGATCGACCGGACCTGTTCCGCCAGTTTGCCGGATGCCGAGCCGGCAGCCGCCACCACCCGGTCGAACACCGGCCGGAGGTGGGCAAGCAGGGACGCCAAGGGGCCGGGGGGCGATCCCTGAGGCGTCGTCGCGGGCACTCTGAGTTCATCGTCCATGGCGCTCAGTGTAGTCCAGCTCGGCGGAATAGTCCAGGTTAGCGGATTTTTCACCATGTATCTGGTTTTCCGCGATGGGTATCCGTTTTTTCCACGATGGGCCGGAATGCGGGGGTTAACACTTTTAGTGTCGGCGCGCCGGTGGTAGGGTATCGGATCGAAATTGTCCGGCGGTCGGCGGTGTCGGCATGGGAACCCTGTCGATGGCCTTCAAGAAAATGCAGAGCGATGACGCCGCCGAGCGGTGCTTCGCGTGCGGTGTGCCGACGGGGCGGGACGAGGTGGTTGGGCTGCGGCTGGCCGAGCGCGTGTTCGAGACCAGTACCGACGGGATCGTCATCGCCGACGCCGACCGGCGGATTCTCTCGGTCAATCAGGCCTTTTCGGCGGTCATGGGCTACAGCGCCGGGGAACTGGTCGGGAAGCGGGCCAGTCTGCTGTCCTCGGGGCGGCACGACTACGCCTGCGCCCGGCAAATCTGGCGCGCAGTGCGGCAGGGTGAAATCTGGCGGGGCGAGCTGTGGGTGCGACGCCAGTCCGGCGAGGTGATCCCGACCTGGAACAGCCTGAGCGCGATTCATGACGCCACCGGCGCGGTGGCCAGCTATGTCGGCATCGTCTCGGACATCAGCGCGACCAAGAGTGCCGCCGAGCGCATCGAGTTCCTGACCCGCTATGACCAGTTGACCGGCCTGCCCAACCGGCTGTTGCTGCAAAACCAGTTCGAAGTGGCCCGGGCCGCGGCCGAGCGGGTGGGCGGCAGTCTGGCGCTGCTGTGTTTCGACCTCGACAACTTCAAGCATGTCAATGACATCCTGGGCCATTCCGCCGGCGATCTGGTGTTGCGCGAGGTGGCGGAGCGTCTGTGCGCCGGGGTTGGGCCGGGCGATACCGTCAGCCGTCAGGGCGGCGACGAATTCCTGATTCTGCAAACCGGGGTTTCGGGGCGGCAGTCGGTGGATCAACTGGTCGAGGCGGTGCTGGCCCGGCTGGCGCCGCCGTTCCAGCTGGCCGGGCATCGGGTCTCGGTGGCGGCGAGCGTCGGCATCAGCGTTTATCCCGAGGACGGCGCCAGTTTCGACGTGCTGTTCCGCCGGGCCGACACCGCGGTGTTCGAAGCCAAGCGCCGGGGGCGCAATGCCGCCGCCTATTTCACCCCGGCGATGAACAGCGATTTCGCCGACCGGCTGGCTCTGCACGCCGATTTGCGCCAAGCGCTGCCCCGCAAGGAATTTTCCCTTCAGTACCAGCCGTTCGTCGACTTTTCCTGTGGCCGGATCGTCGGCGCCGAGGCGCTTCTGCGCTGGAGCAGCGCCGACCATGGTCAGGTCTCGCCCGGGCGCTTTATCCCGATCGCCGAGGAGAGCGGCCTGATCGTGCCGATCGGCAAGTGGGTGCTGAACGAAGTCTGCCGCCAGAATCGCGAGTGGCGGGCGGCGGGCGGGCCGGATTTGTGTCTGGCGGTCAACGTCTCGGCCCTGCAGTTGCGCGCCGAGGGCTTTGTCGAGATGGTTGCGGGCTTGTTGGCCGAGTACGGTCTGCCGCCGGCCTCGCTGGAGATCGAACTCACGGAATCGATGCTGATTTCCGAGGCCGACCGCATGCTCGAGGTGGTGGACCGGCTGAAGGCGCTGGGAGTCCGGCTCTCCATCGACGATTTCGGCACCGGCTATTCCAGCTTCTCCTATCTGAAGCGGCTGAAGGTCGACAAGCTCAAGATCGATCGCTCCTTCGTCAGCAACATCGCGGTGAGCGAGGATGATGGCGCCATCGTCACCGCCATTCTCCAGATGGCCGAAACCCTGCGCCTGACCACCATCGCCGAGGGCGTCGAGACCATCGAACAGGCGGAATTCCTGAAAAGCCACGGCTGCCGGGAGTGCCAGGGCTATCTGTTCAGCCGTCCGGTGAATGCCGAGCAGTTCGCAATTCTGGTGGCCTCCGAGCGGGTGCGCAAGGGGTGGGGCGGCTGATGTCCGGGTGGTATGGATCCGGGCGTTATGCAGGCGGTGGCGGGAGAGCGCTCGCCCGATGACCATCGAACGCCCGCAGCGCAGGCCCCAGCCGGACGATGAGAATTATTTCATCTCGATGACCGACATGATGGTCGGCATGGTGTTCCTGTTCATCATCACGCTGATGTTCTTCGCCCTGAAGTTCAACGACGTTTCGGTCCAGGAAACCCAGGTGCTCAACACGCTGCTGGATGCCAACAGCACGCGGGCGGCGCTGCTCCAGCGGCTCAAAGTGGTGATGCTCGACAAGGGCTTCGTGGTCGAACTCGATCAGGACAACGGCATTCTGCATCTGCCCGAGAACATCATGTTCGACAAGGGCGGCTATTACCTCAACACTCAGGGGCGCAAGGCGGTGGTGATTTTGGGCAAGGCGCTGGCCGACCTGCTGCCCTGTTTTGCCCGGCTGGAAAACCGTGCGCGTCCCGAGCATTGTCCGGCTTCGCCCCACAAGGTCGAGGCGGTGTTCGTCGAGGGCCACACCGACAGCGACGGCGAAGACGGCGCCAATTGGGACCTCTCGATCCGCCGTTCGCTCAACACCTATCAATTCATGGCCGAATCACAGCCGGAGTTGGCGCGGCTGCTCAATCATGACGGGCAGCCTTTTTTCAGTGTTTCCGGTTATGGCAAGCAGCGGCCGATTCGTCCGAACGATAGCGATGATAACAAGCGAAAAAACCGCAGGGTTGATATTCGGCTGGTCATGGTTGCTCCGAAAGCCGGAGATGTCGAGGTTTTGAGGTAATGGAGTAATAATGATAGTCATTATCACTGGCGTGACCTTGGTGATCTCGATGAATACCTCGCATGCGTCATCATGTCGCAGGCGGGGGGGGGTAAATCTTTATATGATGAGCAAACGTCCCAACGCTTCACGGCCTGATCAAGAGGAACCGACACTATGGCTGTAGCAGTACCCGCTCCCGTCACGCCGCCGCCCATCAGCGAGACGCAGGCGATCCACAATTTGATTGCAGCCAAGGGGACGAGCGGGGTCAAGGCCGCCGCCGCCGCCGGTCTGGATCCGGACGCGATTCGGGAAGTGTTGACCGCCAAGGCGGCGGCGGCCAAGGCCACTGCGGCCGGGGGAGCGGGCGCGATGGCCACGGCGGTTCCGCCGGTTGGTGTCGAGCCCGATATCTTCCGTCAGGCGCTGGCCGCCCAGGGCGGCGGGGCGAAGGCCGGAACCGTCGGCATGAAGGCGGGCGCGGGGGTCGCGAAGGCCGGAGCCAAGGTCGGGATGGTCGGCGTCGAGCCCGATCTCATTCGCGAGGCGGTGGTGTCCAAGGCCATCGGCGGCGCTGGCGCCACCACGGCGGCCGCGACTACTGTTGGCGGGGCCAGTGCCGCCACGGTCGGGACGTGCGGCACGATCTGGACCGGCAAGGGCTGGAGCCTCGGTCTCGGTCTCGGCCTGGGCGGCTGGGGGCCGGTGCTGGTGGTCGCGGCCGGTGCCGCCGCCGTTTACGGCTACCTGGAATATCGCAAGCGGAACCTGGAGGGCGCCGGCGTGGCCGAAGCCGAGGGTGACGAAGGCTTTTATGCCGAGAAAGCGTAGGTCCGATCATGGTTGAATCGCTGCGCTGGACGCCTGAAATCTCCGCCAAGCGCTCCCGGGTGATGGCATCGCTGAGCTATCTCGGGATTCTGTGTTTTATTCCGCTGCTGTTCGGGCGGGACGACGAGTTCGTGTCGTTCCACGCCCGGCAGGGGCTGGTGCTTTGGGCTTGGGGAGTGCTGGCGATCTTCACGCTCGCCTTCCCGGGACTTGGCTGGTTCTTCGCCCTGTCCTCGAGCCTGGTGCCGATCCTGTCGATGATCGGCTTGGTCTCGGCGCTGCTGCTCCAGGCCTGGAAGTTCCCGCTGATCGGCACCATCGCCGAGAAGCTCTAACTCTCGGTTTCCAAAGGCCCATGGCCTTTGGCGGGGGTCCAAGGGGCAGAGCCCCTTGGGCCTCCGGCGGCCGGGGCTGTGCCCTGGACCCACTGGGGCCGTGGGCCCCAGACCCCGTTTCTTCAGATGATCATCACGGTATCGCGGTCGCAGACGGCGAGCAGGGTCAGCAGGTCGGGCAGGGCCAGGGCGACGCAGCCCTCGGTGGGCAGATAGCCCGGCTTGGCCACGTGGAGGAAGATGGCGCTGCCCAGGCCGGGGACCGGCGGGTCGTCATTGTGCCCCAGCACCACCACCACATCGTAGAGACCGTCGTCGCGCCAGAGCTTTTCATGACTGGTGGCGCAGGGCAGGGGCACCGGGCGGTTGTAGCGGGGATCGGCCGGGTCGTCGCACCAGCCATCCTCGGGGGCGATCGGACTCGCGGGCAGGCCGCTCACCGGTGGAGCAGGCAAGCGGTCGGGACGGTAGAGCGCCCGGCGCAGAACGAAGCGGCCGCTGGGGGTGGCGCCGTCGCCTTCCCGCTTGTCGGCGCGGATGCCCCCCCGCCCGAGGGCGCAGCGGCACTGCCCGCCATCCCAGCTCAGCACCCCCTCGGCGCGAACCCGAATGTCCATCGGCCGATTTTCCTCAGGAGGTCTCGCGGCCGGCGGGCAACGGGTGGCAATACTGGCTGTGGCGGGCCTTTCTGATCGCCTCGCAGGCCTTCTCGGCGGCCTGCCGGCTGTCGAACGATCCGGCGAACAGGCGCGTGAACCGGCCCTTGCCGGGAACGTCGACCGCCACCGTGCTGGATTGGAGGGCGCCAAGCACTGTTGGGAAGGCCTTTTGCAGATCGGTCCAGGCCTGACCGACCAGATGTTCGTCGCGGTATGAGTCGAGATGGATGCGGTAGGCGCCGGCACCAGCGGCGGCCGTCTGCGCCGCCGCTGGTGCCGGGGTGTGGGGCTTCTTGATCTCGGCGGCCGGGGTGTGCGCGACCTCGATGCCGCGTGTCCGGACATGGGGCGCCGGCTTCTTGACGTCGGCGGCGGGAGCCTGGGCGGTGGGCGCTTGGGCGGTCTCGATGGTGTGGGGCCGGGGCGCCGGCTTGTCGCGGGCGGCGGCGGTTCCGGGGGCGAGCACCCAGCCGGACTCCCGTTCCGCGCCGGTCAGCGGCTCACCGGTAATCGGGTTGGTGGTGGCGCCGGTGCCGACCCAGATCCGCGGCTGCCCGGAGTTGGCGGCGGCGGCTTTGGCCGGCGGCGGCGTCACGGCCTGGACCACCGGCACCACTGCGGCCGGGTCATGGGGCATGGCGGCGGGCGCGCCGCCGGCAAGGTAATAACCCGAGGCGGTGGAGGTGCCGAGGATGCTGAGCGCCGTTCCGACAAATCTGAAACTCATGACTGCGTCTCCTCATCCTTCATTGGTCAGACGCAGGGCCTTCAAGGCTCCCGAGAGTTTGTCGGAATTCGAACGGGTTTCGAGATTGAACCGGCCCCAGCCGATCTTCTGGTTCTTGAGTTGTTCGTAGAGGTCGCGCTGATCGTGCCAAGTGTCGTCGATGACTTTGGCGATGTTGCGGTTGGCCGGGACGCTGAGCGGGCCGTAGCTCGGCCGGCAGGGCTCCATGTCGACCAGGAAGGCGGTGATCAGCTTGGCCTCGATGGCGCTGGCCTTGCGGGCGTCGGTCAGCACCGACGGGCTGGGCGGCGCCGGGCCGTCCTTGGGTGTGTGCAGTTGCAGGCTCCGGTACAGCGGCTTGGCCTCGACCGCGGTGACGCAGGCGGTGGTCTGGCGCAACGCGGCCAGGATGTTCTGGAGTTCGCTGACCTGGGCGCGCAGCTGGTCCTGGCTATACGCCACCAGCCGGGTTTGAATCAGGGCTTCGGTCTCGGCCTGATCGGCGCACCCGGATACCGCCAGCCCGAGGGCGAGCGCCGGTACCGCCATCAGGCGCGCGAAGCCGGGAAACCGGCGCTGGGGTCGGAACTCGCTCATGGTCGCACTCCCAAAGACGTGACGTCTGCAATCGTTGCCTCGTAATCTCGGGGGCACGATATCACCAAGTCGAGCGCGCTTAAAGGCTTAAGCCTTGCCGGCCTGATCAGTTGATGTAATTGCCCGGGCCGGGGCTGCGGTTGGCATTGCGCGTCATCGCCTGATACTTCTCTAGATTTCGTATCATCAGCTGTGAAATCACTTCCGGCGGCGGAATCTGTGGCGGAGCCTGGTTGGCCGTGTTCGCCGTCTGTCCAAGCGTTTGTCCTTGGCTCGGGGCGGCGCCCGGGACGTCGGCCGTCGTCGGCTGCGCCTCGGTTTGAGGCGGCGGGACCGCCGCCGATCCGGCGTGGTTGTAAGCGCCCCGGAAGCGTGGGCTGTAATATCCGGAGGGCATCGGCGGGGCGGCACCGACCGCGCCCCACACCGGCATTTTCCCCGAACGCGCCTGGGGTTGGCCGGCGGCGCCCGCCGTGGCGCTGGTCGCGCTGTCGGTGCCGCTGTCGGCCGGTGCCGCCGGGGGGAGTGGCGCGGCGGACCGGGCGGCGGCTCCGGCCACCTGGCCGCCCGAGGCGAGGTCGCGGGCGAATTGCTGGAGGGCGTTGATGTTGGCGGCGTCTGTGGCCTGATGGCCCTGGCTCTCGCCGCCGGCCTGAGCGGGAATGGCGGCGCGTGCGGGCGCGGGCGCGGCGGCGGCGGCCGAACCGGCGGTCTGCGGGGAGGCGGCGGGACGGGCGAGCGGATGCAACTGGACCGGGGGGGCGGAGGCGGTCACCGCCGGCGCCGGCTTCGGAACCAGGGCGCCACCGACAGCGGCGTCCGGGACCATGGCGTTGGAAATCTGCTCCCGGGGCCGGGCGGCGTCGAGGACCTCTGCGAAGGTCGACGTCCGCCGCTCTTTGGCCGCCGGCCTGACCGAGGCGGAGGCGGAAACGGGAGCGGGAACGGATGGGGCGGCGGCCCTGGTCCGGGGCGTCGCCGTTACCTGGTTCCAATCGGTCCTGCCGAAGGCTTGGCTGAAGGCGTCGATTGACATGATGGCCCGTCCTTGATCGCGTTGTCCGGGACCAAGCAGGTTTCATGCCAGCGCCTCACCCGCGCCTCACCCCGCGATTCCGGGGGGCTGGCGGGCCGGCGCCGGGCGGCGGGGCAGAAATTGCCGGGGGTGGCGGGAAAAATCCGTCAGAACAGATGGCCGCCGCGCTGGGCCTTGGTGCGCAGGTAGGCGGCGTTGTGATCGTTGCTGGGGATCACGTGGGGCACCCGCTCCTGAACCTCGATGCCGCAGCGGCCGAGCTGGTCGACCTTGTCGGGATTGTTGGTCATCAGCCGCACCCGGTCGAAGCCGAGCTGACGCAGGATTTCGGCGGCGGGCAGGTACAGCCGCTCGTCGGCGTCGAAGCCCAGGGCCTCGTTGGCGTCGAGGGTGTCGTAGCCCTCGTCCTGCAACTGATAGGCGCGCAGCTTGTTGACCAGCCCGATGCCCCGGCCTTCCTGGGCGAGATAGAGCACGATGCCGTGGCCCTGTTCGGCGATGGCGGCGATCGCCCGGCGCAGCTGTTCGCCGCAATCGCAGCGCAGCGAGCCGAGCAGATCGCCGGTGAAGCATTCGGAGTGCATCCGTACCAGCACCGGCTCGCCGGGCCGGGGGCTGCCGATCACGATGGCCAGATGCTCGTGGCCGCCGTTGCTGGGGCGGAAGGCGATCACCTGGGCGTTGGGGGCGTCGGCCAGCGGCACCCGGGCATCGGCGACCCGGCGCAGGGCGCGGGCTTCCTGGCGGCGGTAATCGGCGATGTCGCAGGCCTGGACCCGGCGCAGATCGTGACCAAGGCTCCAGGCGGCGTCGGTCCGGCGCTCCGCCGCGACCGGGGCGACCAGGGCGGTCGGCAACAATGCCGCCAGCTTGGTCAGCCGCACTGCGGCGACGGCGTGGCTGTCGGCTTCGAGCACCGGGGTTCCGGCGAGCGCCGGAGCGCCGCCGGGCTCGACCATCGCCTTGATCGCCTGGGCCGAGAGCAGGGGCGCGGGCGGGGGCAGCGCCACCACGCCCGGTCCGCCCGGCGTCACCAGCCCCAGCGCGGCGGCGCGCCAGCGGGTCAGCGCCACCACCGGCGCCGAGCCCGACAGGCGCTGAAGCAGCGCCAGCGCCTCGCCGGTCAGGGTTTCCACCGCCAGCGCCAGGGCGACGCCGCCGCTGCCGTCGTCGATGGCCACCACCTCACCGCACCGCAAGGCGACGCGCGCCCGGTCGACGGTGCGCAGGGGGGAGGCGTCGCTGTGGATGTCGGTTGGCTGGGGCATGGCCGGAACAAATGAACAAGGCGGCGATCCGGATTGCGGGGCGCTCCGGACGAGGCGAGTTATCACGAGGCGAGTTCTTACAGGGCTGGCGGGGGCGCCGTCAAAAGACTTCGCGGCCTGCCGGTCCAAGGTAGCCGCCGCGCGGCCGAAATGCAAAAGTCCGATTAGGTGGGGCAGGCAGGCGATCATACCGGCGCGCAAACAGCTTGAGAGGCCCGGTGCGCCGGTATCGGCCGCGACTGCGGCCGCGCGCCACGTGGCGCGGAAATCCTGATGAGCCAGGATTTCAACAAGAGGCGATCATACCGGCGCGCAAACAGCTTGAGACGATTGGTGCGCCGGTATCGGCCGCGACTGTGACAAGAGGAGATCATTCGCCATCGAAAGGCGTGGATGGTTTGTCGCAGGCTTGCGGTGATGGGTTGGCAGCGACCGCGCCATGAGGTAAGGGAGACTATGGCAACTCGGTTAAATCCGGACACCATGACGCTTGCGAAACGGATTCTGCTGGTCGATGGCGCCACGCCGCTGCGCCAGTCGTTGTCGGATCAATTGCGCCAGAGCGGTGATTTTGAGATCGAGGCGGCGGAAACCGGCGCCGACGCGCTCGCGCGGGTGGCTGTCGCCGGGTACGATGCCATCGTGATCGAGGCCGCTTTGACCGACATGAGCGGCCGCGAGCTGGTTCGCCGGCTGCGCGACGAGGGCGAGCGCTGTCCGCTGGTGCTGCTGACCGCGGCGGGCGCCGGGGCGGCTCTCGAGTCGACGGGCTTCGACGTTCTGGCCAAGCCGTTCCGGATCGGGGTGCTGCTCACCCTGCTGCGCTCCCGGCTGAGTCAGGTCGGGCGCGATCTCGATGCCGTGTTCGCCATCGGTCCTTACAGCTTCCGGCCGGCGGCCAAGCTGATGCTCGATCCGGCGGCCGACCGCACGGTTCGCTTGACCGAGAAGGAAACCGCGATCCTGCAGTTTCTCTACCGCGCCGGCCAGAGCGTGACCGGGCGCGAGGCACTGCTCGGCGCGATCTGGGGCTATCAGGCCGGCATCGACACCCACACCCTGGAAACCCACGTCTACCGGCTGCGGCGCAAGATCGAAACCGATCCGGCGAACGCCCGGATTTTGATCACCGAACCCGGCGGATACCGTCTGGTCACCTGAGGCGCTGCCGACCGGGGGCGGCACTCGCGGCGGGGAGAGAGCAAAACACCAGCCCTATCAGGGGGTTGCCCTGTCGGCCAGCCGCTGGGCCAGCCGGCGGTCGCGCAGGGCCACCTTGCCCTGGAGCCGGGCGCGGTCGGCGACCGCGAGGCGCCAGCGCCAGTAACTGACGGCGTTGGGGGTGACGCCGAGGCGGCGGGCGATTTCCCGGTCGCTCCAGTCGGCGGAGACCGGATCGCGCAGAACCTCGACCAATTGCTTGCGCTTATCGGAGGCGACGGCGGCGCGGACGCGTTTGGACTCGAGGGCCTGCCCGACATCCCACAGCTTTTCCGCGGTTTCCCTGGCCAGCAGATGCCAGCGCTTGGTCTCGCCACGCTGGCGGATCAACTCGGCGTCCTGGTTTTCAAGGGTATGCTCAAGCTCCCGGACCCGCGCCTCAAGCTCCCGGATCTTGCGGCGGAAGGTATCCTCGCCCGCTCCGGGAACGTTGGTCGGGACGAACGCCGCCTGATCGCCGGTCCTGGCTGTGGCGGCGAGGTCGCGGAACGTCAGCCCGGCCCGCGCCAGCATGATGCGGGCGGCGCGCAACGCCGATTGAGCCTCTCCGTGATGATCGGATTCGGCCAGGGCAAGGACCTTGGCGAACTTCTCCAGGTCCATCACTCTATGGGTTTCAGTCGCCATGATGCTCAGAGTAATACCACGTCTTGCGATGGCCTGTACCATATTTTGCGTGGCAGGGATATAGTCTTAAAGTGCCGAGACCAATCTCGTGCCGAATATGGCAGTGCCGACACGAACATGGGTGGCGCCGAAGCGGATTGCCAGGGGGAAATCGCCGCTCATTCCCATACTGATCTCAGAAAGTTGATGGCGGCGGGCGAGATCGGCGAGCAGTGCGAAGTGCAGGGCCGGGTCTTCGTCTTGGGGCGGAATGCACATCAGGCCGGTGACCGGCAGTTTATAATCGTTGCGGCACAAAGCGAGCAGCGTTTCTAGATCGGCGGGGTCGACTCCGGCTTTTTGCGGCTCGGCACCGGTGTTGATCTCGATATAGCAGCGCAGATGCTTGGGCGCGCGTGCGAGTTCGGTGGCCAGGGCCGCCGCGAGTTTGGGCCGGTCGACGGTCTCGATGACGTCGAACAGCGCCACCGCTTCCTTGACCTTGTTGGTTTGCAGCGGACCGATCAGGTGCAACTCGAGCCCGGGATGGTCCGCGCGCAGCTCCGGCCATTTCGCCGCGGCTTCCTGCACCCGGTTTTCGCCGAACACCCGCTGCCCGGTCGCCAGTGCCGCCTTCAGGCTCGCCACCGGCTGGGTCTTGCTGACCGCGACCAGGGTCACGTCGCCGGGTGCCCGTTCGGCGCTGGCGGCCGACGCGGCGATTTCCCGGCGCACCTCCGCGAGGGCGGTGGCGATGCCGGCAGGTTCAGCCGCTCCGGTGGTGTCGCTCACGGATTTCGCTCCCCGTTGCGCCGGTGGAAAGACCACCAGCTGGATTCATTGGATGCGGACGGTTATAGAGGGCCGCGTCAATCGACGGGAAGGGGCAAGCCATGCGGATTTCGGCTTCGGTGCCGGTTGTGACGATACTGCCGGTGATGGTGGCGCTCGCGCTGCTGTCGTTCAGCGCCTCGCGGGCCCAGGCCGGATCGCTGGTCGGGAAATCGCCGCTGACCGGCCTGGTTTTCGAGGACCAACCGCAGCGGCTCGAGGACAAGGGCGCGTTCCGGGACGTCATGAACAAGGTGGCGGCGGATTCCAAGCGCGCCTGCGGATCGCTGGAAATCTTCGGCTGGGAGGTCGCCGAAGATGATCAGAGCCGGGTCGACAGTCTGGAAAAATCCGTGAAGGGCTTCTTCAAGAAGGGGAGCTTCACGGTCAGGGAGGCCCGGTCCGGGATACTCTGGAACGCCGACGCCGATGCCTTCACCGCCGATGCCGACGACACGCACATTCTGGCGCTGCTGACCCTCAGCCCGTCCGCGACTCGAGAGCGGACATCGGACATGGTGCTTCTGCTCTGCGCGGCGCCGCTCCTGCCGAAGAACTAGGGCCGAAGCACCAGCCACCCGGCTCCGCGCGCTCCCGCGCGGCGTTGTCCCCCGGCTGGCCGGTCCGCATCAGGCGGCGAGACGCGCCGCTCCGCCAGCGTGCCGGGAAGACGCGGCGCGTCCGGCGACGCTGCCATACAAGCGGAGGCGCATGTCCGCGACCACGGCCAGAACGTCGTCTCGAGTCACGCCGTCACGCCGCATCAGCGTTTCAACGATGGGATCGTCGAGGAGATCGTGCAACCGGTCTCCCCCGGGGGCGCGGTGAGGCATCCCGTTCATAAGCCAACTCCTCCCTTTGTGGCTGCCTAGCGGTGCCGGCCTCCACTTATTTACTTTTATTTTTTTCGCGTCGACATTATAGCCAAGTCGTTGCTTATGCGCAACGCCTATGGGTACCAAACTATGCTAGAGTTGCCGCTTGCCAAGGGGGGCGGTATCTTTTCCGCCTTGGCCGCTCTGGCGGGGGAGCCTGGTTGGTCCGCCGGGGGAGTCACGAAGTGGCAGGTTCCGTTTGCTGAAATCCCGCCCGGCGGCACGGTGCGGCTCGCAGGAAGACGTAGAACGCGCAGATGACCGACGCTGACGAGGATGCCAGAATTCTCCAGGGGATTGCCCCGGACGAACTCGCCGTTTTTTTGCAATGGCGGGAGAGGGTCCGGGGCACCAACATTTCCGAGAAAACCTTACTCGCGACCGATTATCTCAATCATTTCAATGAAATCGTGATGCTGATCGAGATGGTCCCGGATATGACCATGATGCTCGAGGAGTGCTATCTCTGGGAGCCCAAGAGCTACCAGCAGCACTTTCTGGAGAGCGGCTTTTCCGACAAGGAACTGGCGGTTGCCGCCTATGAGCATGTGCCGGGCAAGTTCCGCCGCCCGTTCGAGGAGACCATTCTGCAGATGCAGCTGGTGGTCGGCGCCACCATTCAGCGCATGGCGGCGGCGATCGAGGCCGACAACATGGAGCAGTTGCGCATCGACTGTCAGGTTTCGGTGGCCATGATCCACAAGATCATTCAGGTGGCCAACGGCATCATTCACGGCACCGCCGGCATGATGGATCAGGACGATATCGACGTTTATCTCGGCAACGCCTGAGTCGAGGGCAGTGGTCGGGGTGTCGGGAGTCTGGCGCCCGCCGATGAGGTCACGTATAAGGGGGCGGTGGCCCGCTTTTCCTCCCCCCTGGGCCCGGTTACGGAGAAGACGACGATGGCGAGCAACAAGAGGGCGATCAAGGCGGCGGCCCGGAAGTTTTACGACGCCGTTGAATGCGCGGCCAGCAGCCTTGAGGAGTTGATCGCTTTCGGCGACGAGGATGTGTTCGAGGATATCGCCGAAGACCTTCTGGAAGATGCTCACGACGGCGACTCCGTCATCCGGCGCGCCTGGCTGGAACAGGTGGCGGCGTTCGCGCTGCTCCAGGCGGTCAAGCTGGATCTCGCCGACGATGGCGAGGTGGATGAGGACGAAGACGAGGATTGACCCGTGTCGGGGGGCGGGGCGCCCTCCTGTCGGCGCTTGCCCCCGGGAGGCGACACGTGCTTAATCTTGTCCCGGCGGGCTGGGGGCACGGGGAGGCTCCGAGTCGTTGCGTGTCGTTCTTCCCAGGTTTTTCGCTTTCTTTTGTGACGTGCCCCGGCCTGACCTGCGCCCCGGCACACCTGCATTGAAAGGACCGATCATGAGCGTGTTTCCGATGATCCGCGTCGCCGTTTTCGGGCTGGCGATCGGTTCCCTTTCGGCCGGGATGGCCGCTCAGGCGGCGGAGCCCGCCCAGCCGGCCGGCGATCCGGTGGTGGCGCGGGTCAATGGCACCGAGATTCACCGCTCGGACGTGATGCGCACCATCGGCTCGCTGCCGGCGCAGATTCGCCAGATGCCGACCGAGATGGTGTTCCCGGCGGTGCTCGATCAGATGGTCAATGGCAAGCTGGTGGCGGCGGCGGCGGCGGTCCAGAAGCTGAGCGACGACCCCGAGTTCAAGGACAAGATGAAGGTCGCCGAGGAGCGGGTGATCCAGGAGGTCTATCTGACCCGGGCGGTCAAGGCCCGGATCTCCGACGACACGCTCAAGGCGCGCTACAAGAAATATCTCGACGAGAATCCGCCCCAGGACGAGGTCAAGGCCAGCCACATTCTGGTGTCCACCGAGGCCGAAGCCAAGGCGCTGATCGATCAGCTCAAAGGCGGCGCCGATTTCGCCAAGCTGGCCAAGGAGAAATCCTCGGATACCGCTGCCGCGGCGCAGGGCGGCGATCTCGGTTACTTCACCCACGAGGCGATGGTCGCGCCGTTCTCCGAGGCCGCTTTCGCCGGCACCGTCGGCAAGGTCATCGAGACCCCGGTGCATACCCAGTTCGGCTGGCATGTCATTCGCGTCGATGATCGCCGCAAGGCGCCGCCGCCGAGCCTCGAGGAGGTGCGTGGCGACCTGGAGAGCGAATTGTCCCAGGAGATCGTCGCCGGGGTGGTTGCCGATCTGCGCGGCAAGGCCACGGTCGAGGAGTTCCGCTCCGATGGCACGCCAATGCCCAAGGATGGCGGCAAGTAGTCGGTTTCGAATCAGGAGGGTTTGGCTGTCATGGCACTGTCTCCGCTTGCCCCGGCGGCTTTTCCGGAGTTGCCGATCGTCGCGGGCGTTCGGCTCGCCGTTGGTCAGTGCGGCATCAAGTATCAGGGTCGCACCGACCTGATGGTGGCGGAGCTGGCGCCGGGGACCACCGTCGCCGGCGTGTTCACCCGTTCCTTGACCGCCTCGGCGCCGGTCGAGTGGTGCCGTGAGGCGCTGCCCGGCGGGCGGGCGCGGGCGGTGGTGGTCAATTCGGGGAATTCCAACGCCTTCACCGGCCATCAGGGGCAGGCGACCGTCGCCGCGACCGTCGACGCCGTTGCCGATCTGCTGGGCTGCGCCCCCAATCAGGTGTTTGTCGCGTCGACCGGGGTGATCGGCCAGCCCATGCCGGCGACGCTGATTCCTCAGCACTTGCCGGGGGTGATCGCCGGGCTGTCGGAGACGGTGTGGTCCGAGGCGGCGCGGGCGATCATGACCACCGACACCTTTCCCAAGGCGGTGAGCCGTCAGGCGGTGATCGGCGACAAAACGGTGACCATCAACGGCTTCTGCAAGGGCTCGGGCATGATCGCGCCCGACATGGCCACCATGCTCGGTTTCGTCTTCACCGATGCCGCCATCGAGGCGCCGGTGTTGCAGAAGCTGCTGTCCGACGCCACCGAGCGCAGCTTCAACTGCGTCACCGTCGATGGCGATACCTCGACCAGCGACACCGTGCTGCTGTTCGCCACCGGGGTGGCCGGCAACAAGCCGGTGGCCAAGGTGGGGGCCGAGCGGTTGCGGGACTTCCGCCGCGCCCTCGACGAGGTGATGCTGGACCTAGCGCAGTTGATCGCCCGCGATGGCGAGGGCGCGACCAAGTTCGTCACCCTGACCGTGGCGGGTGCCGAAAGCCGCAAGGCGGCCAAGCGGATCGCCCTGACCGTCGCCAATTCGCCGCTGGTCAAGACCGCCATCGCCGGAGAGGACGCCAATTGGGGGCGCATCGTCGCCGCCGTCGGCCGGGCCGGCGAGAAGGCCGATCGCGACCGGCTGCAAATCTTCATGGGCGGTGTTCAGGTGACCGCCGATGGCGCGGCGTTGCCGGACTATGACGAAACCCCGGTTGCCGCCCACATGAAGGGTCAAAACATCGACATTCGGATCGAACTCGGGCTCGGCAAGGGCGCGGCCACGGTCTGGACCTGCGATCTCACCCACGGTTACATCGATATCAACGGCAGCTACCGGAGCTGAGTGCGTCCCCATGAGCTGTGCCGAAGGCCGCGACCAGCCCACGGGGCTGCCCCTGGTGCTGGTGGTGGCCGCGGCGCTGGTCGATAGCGATGGCCGGATTCTGCTGGCCCGGCGTCCCGAGGGCAAGCACATGGCCGGGCTCTGGGAATTTCCCGGCGGCAAGGTCCATCCGGGGGAGACTCCGGAAGCGGCGCTGGTGCGCGAGCTTCAGGAAGAGTTGGGCATCGACACCCGGCATAGTTGCCTTGCGCCCTTTACCTTCGCCTCGCACGGCTACGAGACCTTTCAGCTCTTGATGCCGCTCTATCTCTGCCGGGTCTGGCAGGGCACGCCGGTTGCGCGCGAACATTCGGCGCTGGCTTGGGTACGCCCGGCGCGACTCGGAGACTACCCCATGCCTCCCGCCGACCTGCCCCTGGTCGCCATGCTCCGCGACTTCCTGTAGCGGGGTCTGGGGCCTCAAGGCCCCAGTGGGGTTCAGGGGCGAAGCCCCTTGGCCGTCGGAGACCCAGGGGCTCCGCCCCTGGACCCCGCCAAAGGCCGGTGGCCTTTGGAAACCGGGACTTATGGTGCCCGCGGCGGGCGAACCTCATGCTCGGACCAGCGCTGACCGGGGCGCATCATCGGGACATCGATCACCATCACCACACCGTGCTCGGCGGCGCGCTGGCTGAGACGGGCGAGGGTGGTTTCGCGCAGGCGTTGCCGGGCTTCCGGAGTCTTGGCCTCGCGCATGGCCGTGCGGTAGGCCTGACGTTCGGCGGGGGTGATCAGGTCGCGTGCCCGCACCATGGCGACCACCGCCACGGCGCGCTGGCCTCCGGCGGCTTCGGGGCCGGGGGCCGTGCGGGCGGCTTCCTCGGCGGTGGCGGGCAGGGCGGCGGCGAACAGAATGGCTCCGAGGGTCAGGGCGCCGAGGCGACGGGTCCAGAGGCTCATGGTGGATACTCCTTTGCGGGACATTGGCCCAGGACACTAAGCTGGTGCTGGGTGTCGGCAGCCACAAGCTGAGCGATTGTCACAGGCTCGGGACTCGAGGGCGACTGGTGTTAGAGCGGATTCACGCTACGGGGTGATGCCACCCCTTTGCGACCCGCTCTAGGCATTGTCGGCGTCGTCGGCCATTTCCTCGACCAGTTCGGCGGCGTAGTCCACGAATTCCTCCGGGGTGACGCTCAGCCCTTCCTGCTCGCAGATGCGCACGAACACCCGGTAGGCATAGAGAATGGCCACGTCGAACACGGCGCCGTCGGCGTCTTCGTCATGGGGATTCTCGATGCCCTGCTCCTTGAGGGTGTCGGAAATATCGTGGCGGGCGGCGGTCAGGACCGCATCCATCGCTTGCTTGCGGAGGTTCGACATCGCGCTGTTCCTTCTGTCGGTCGTGACTAGACTATAGATGTCCGGGGCGAACCGCTATACCCGCCGCGGCGATGCTTTCGCGCTAAGATAAGGCGCGAGATAGCGTCCGGTATAGCTTCGTGTGACCCGGGCGACATCCTCGGGCACGCCCTCGGCCACCAGTTCGCCGCCGCCGTCGCCGCCCTCGGGGCCGAGATCGAGAATCCAGTCGGCGGTCTTGATCACCTCCAGATTGTGCTCGATCACCAGCACGGTGTTGCCCTGGTCGACCAGCGCGTGCAGCACCTCCAGCAGTTTGTGAACGTCGGCGAAATGCAGGCCGGTGGTTGGTTCATCGAGAATATAGAGGGTCTTGCCGGTGGCCCGGCGCGACAGTTCCTTGGCCAGCTTGACCCGCTGCGCCTCGCCGCCCGAGAGGGTGGTCGCCGGTTGGCCGACGCGGATGTAACCGAGTCCGACCCGGTCGAGGGTCTCCAGCTTGTCGCGAATCCCCGGCACCGCCTTGAAGAACACCGCGCCTTCCTCGACGGTCATGTCGAGGACGTCGGCGATGGTCTTGTCCTTGAAGGTGATCTCCAGGGTTTCGCGGTTGTACCTCTTGCCCTTACAGATGTCGCAGGTGACGTACACGTCGGGCAGGAAGTGCATCTCGATCTTGATCACACCGTCGCCCTGACAGGCTTCGCAGCGCCCGCCCTTGACGTTGAAGGAAAACCGGCCCGGCCCGTAGCCGCGCGCCTTGGCCTCGGGCAGGCCGGCGAACCAGTCGCGGATCGGGGTGAAGGCGCCGGTGTACGTGGCGGGATTCGAGCGAGGCGTGCGGCCGATCGGCGATTGATCGATATCGACGATCTTGTCCAGGAATTCGACGCCCCGGATGGTTTCGTGCTCGGCCGGGTGGGCGCGGGCGCCGTTGAGCCGGCGCGCCAGCGCCTTGTACAGGGTCTCGACGATCAGCGTCGACTTGCCGCCGCCGGAAACCCCGGTGACGCAAGTGAAGGTGCCGAGGGGAATTCGGGCGGTCAAGCTCTTGAGATTGTTGGAGCGCGCCCCCACCACCTCGAGGCTCTGCCCGGCATGGCCGGGGCGCCGCACCGCCGGCACCGGAATGAAGGTGCGGCCGGAAAGATATTGGGCGGTGACGCTGTCCGGGTTTGCCTGTACGTCTGCCGGCGTCCCCTGGGCGACCACCGCGCCGCCATGGATGCCGGCGCCGGGTCCCATATCGACCAGCCAGTCGGCGTGGCGGATGGCGTCCTCGTCGTGCTCGACCACGATCACGGTGTTGCCGATGTCGCGCAAACGGACAAGCGTACGCAGCAGCCGGTCATTGTCGCGCTGGTGCAGGCCGATCGAGGGTTCGTCCAACACGTACAGTACACCGGTCAGCCCCGAGCCGATCTGGGAGGCGAGGCGGATGCGCTGGCTCTCGCCGCCCGAGAGCGAGCCGGAATTGCGGCTGAGGGTCAGGTATTCCAGCCCGACATTGTTGAGGAATCCGAGCCGTTCGTTGATCTCCTTGAGAATGCGCGCGGCGATCTCCTGGTCTTTGGGGCGCAGATGCTCATTCAACTCGCCAAACCAGGATGCGGCCTGACGGATCGACATCTCGGTGACGTGCGAGATGTGCAGGCCACGGATTTTCACCGCCAGCGCCTCGGGTTTCAGACGCTGGCCCTGACAGGCCTCGCAGGGCTGGGCCGACTGGTACTTGCCCAGCTCCTCGCGCATCCAGTTGCTTTCGGTCTCCTTCCAGCGCCGCTCCAGATTGTTGATCAGGCCCTCGAAGGGCTTGGTGGTCTCGAATTTGCGGACGCCATCCTCGAATTTCAGGGTGATCGCGGTCTTGCCACTGCCGTAGAGCACCAGCTGCTTGGCGGCCTCAGGCATGTCCGCCCAGGGGACGTCGGTGCTGAAGCCATAATGCCGGCCCAGCGACTCGAGCGTTTGCAGGTAATAGGCCGATTGGGTGCCGGTCCAGGGCGCGATGGCACCGTTGCGCAAGGAGAGCCGCTCGTCGGGCACCACCAGCATCGGGTCGAAGTAGAGCTTCTGCCCCAACCCGTCGCAGGCCGGGCAGGCGCCGAACGGATTGTTGAAGGAAAACAGCCGGGGCTCGATTTCGGCAATGGTGAAGCCACTGACCGGGCAGGCGAATTTCGCCGAGAAGGTCAAAATTTCGCCGCCATCGACCATCTCGGCGAGCAGCAGCCCGTCGCCGAGCTGCAGCGCGGTTTCCACCGAGTCGGCGAGCCGGGTCGCCAGCCCCTCGCGCACCACCAGACGGTCGACCACCACCTCGATGTCATGCTTGAGCTTCTTGTTCAGGGCCGGAACATCGTCGATTTCGTGGATCGTGCCGTCGACCTTGACCCGCTGGAAGCCCTGCTTGCGCAGCTCCTGAAGCTCCTTGCGGTATTCGCCCTTGCGGCCGCGCACCATCGGCGCCAACAGGTAGAGGCGGGTGCCCTCGGGTAGGGCCATGATGCGGTCGACCATCTGGCTGACGGTCTGGCTCTCGATCGGCAGGCCGGTGGCCGGGGAGTACGGTACGCCTACCCGCGCGTACAGCAGGCGCATGTAGTCGTAAATCTCGGTGACCGTGCCGACGGTCGACCGCGGATTGCGCGAGGTGGTCTTCTGCTCGATCGAGATCGCCGGCGACAGCCCCTCGATGCTGTCGACATCCGGCTTCTGCATCAGTTCCAGGAACTGCCGGGCATAGGCCGAGAGGCTCTCGACATAGCGCCTCTGACCCTCGGCATAGATGGTGTCGAAGGCCAGCGACGACTTGCCGGACCCGGAAAGCCCGGTGATCACGATCAGCCGGTCGCGCGGCAGATCGATGTCGATGTTCTTGAGGTTATGCTCCCGCGCGCCGCGGATGCTGAGGAACTTGTTCATGAGGCGTTCTGATAACAGCCCAAAACGCTTCAGACAAGCGATTTCAGCGGGATGCGGGCATGCGGTGAGCGGGCGGCGGCCTTGCCGGATCCTCGGGCCGTCATGGCCCCGGCTCGGGAGCGATACCGGCGCAACCGGGGGCGATGCCGCGGCCGGTGTCGGTGACGGTCAGCCGCAGCCGTCCGGGGCCGATGGATTCGGCGATCGTCACCAATCCGCCCCGGCGGTTGTACTTGATGGCGTTGGACAGCAGATTGACCAGAACCTGCTTGAGGCGGGTATGATCGGCCAGCACCTGGATCGGCGGACCGGACGGCAGGGTGAAGCGGATGGCGACGCCGGCCGGTTCGGCCATCGGCGTCACCAGCGCCAGACTCTCGAGCAGAACCTCACGGGCGTCGACGGTATCGATTTGCAGGCTGAGCCGGCCGGTTTCGATTTTGGCCAGATCGAGGATCTCGTTGATCAACTCGAGCAGATGGCTGCCGGCCCGGTGAATGTGTTCGACGCAGCGGCGCTGGGTTGGGGTGAGCGGCTCCTTGCGCTCGTTAATTTCCAGCATCTGGCTGAAACCGAGCACGGCGTTCAGCGGCGTGCGTAACTCGTGGCTCATGGCCGAGAGGAACTCGGTCTTGGCCGAATTGGCGTGGTCGGCCGCCTCTTTCGCCTGGACCATGGCCTCTTCGTTCGCCTTGCGGGCGGTGATGTCGCGGGCGATGCCGACCACGCCGGCGATCATGCCGTTGGCGCCGATCAGCGGAGACTTGGTGGAGAGGTAGGTTGCCGTTCCGCCCGCCGCCGCGGGCAGGCGCTCTTCGACCGAAACCGTGCGTCCGCTGCTGGCCACCGTCTGGTCGATTGCGCGCAACCGGGCCACCACCTCGGCCGGCAGCAGATCGGTGTCGCATCTGCCGAGGATTTTTTCCGGCGGATGCCCGATGGCTTTGGCGCAGGCGCTGTTCACCAGCAGATAGCGGCCGTCCAGATCCTTGATGAAGATCGGGTCCTCCGAGCTGTCGACCACCGCGTGCATCAGCGAGAGGGTGTTGAGCAACTCGGCCTGGACCGCCCGCTGTTCGGTGATGTCGCGGATGATGCCGGTGAAGATCGGTTCGCCGGCGACCATCGCCTCGCTGACCGCGAGGTGGATCGACAGCAGCGTGCCGTCCTTGCACCGTGCGGTCACTTCCCGCACCGGCCCGTTGACGATCCGCGAGCTGCGGGTGCGGTCGTAGCGGGCGAGCGCCTTGTCATGGTGGGCGACCTCGGAGCGGGGCATCAGAAGGCCGATGTCCTGCCCGATCAACTCCTCGGGTTGATAGCCGAACAGACGCAGGCAGGCGGCGTTGGCCGAGTCGATGCGTCCGCGCCGGTCCATGGTGAGGATGGCGTCGACCGCGGTGTCGAGTACGCTGCGGTAGCGGGCCTCGCTGGCGGCGAGGGCCTGCTGGGTGGCGCGCAGGGCATCGGCCTCGGCCTGGGACTGCCGCACCGCCAGCCGGAGTTCCAGGGCATCGATCACCGATTCCGCAAGGTCATCGAGCCGGGCGATCTGCCCGGCCTCGAGCTGGCGCGGCTCCCGGTCGATCACGCACAGCGCCCCGACGGTATGACCGGAGCGGCTGCGCAAGGGGGTGCCGGCGTAAAACCGGACATGGGGCGGCCCGAGGACCGCTGGGGTGTCGGCGAAGCGCGGGTCGGCGCGCGTATCCTCGATCACCAGCGCCTGATCCCCGACGATCGCCTGATTGCAGAAGGACTGCTCGCGTGGCACCTCGCGAACATCAAGGCCCAGCGCGGCCTTGAACCAGACGCGCCGCTCATCGACCAGGGTCACCAGCGCGATCGGGGTTCCGGTCAGGGCTGCCGCCAACCGGGCGATGCGGTCAAAGGCGGCCTCAGGCCCGGTGTCGAGGATGTCGTAAGCCCACAGGGCTTTGAGACGCTCCGCCTCGCTCTGAGGAGCTGCTTGAGGGGTCATCGGCTACCTGTTGGTTTTGCGCCGGCCACCGTGCGGAGAGGGACTCGGGTGCGCTGACGGCCCCAATCCTATCGGCAAGCCGTAATTGGTCCGTTAAAATTTTCTCAAAGACTCCCCGACGTCGACCCGGTGCGGTTTTTTGCCGCAGCTTGGCCGGGCGTGCCGGGGCCGGACGCGACTTTCACCCGACTGTCGACCCGGAGCGGGTGGGGCGAGCCCTGAAACGCCCCGAGGATCGAGCAAATTCAAAAAAGTGCTGAACATGTCGAGCGAAGGAGCGGTCTTCAGGCGGCCCGGCGTGACGAGCGACTGACGTTCAGCGGAATAACGTTCACGAATTTGACAAAACCACAAATGCTGCTGATGTCGACATCGATGCCGCGTTCATGCAAGGTGGCCATCGCGAATGCTTCATACAACAGGCCAAGGGCGGCATCAATCTTGGTGCGCTGGTGAATGGTGATATTTCCCTGGCTGAAGGTTTGCAGGTCACGGATGACCGATTTAATTTCCTGGCGGGTCAGCATGGATGTCAGGTCCTTAGGGAAATACGGTGTGGTTAAATGCCGGGGCGGCTCATGTCCTGCCCGCAAGCGCTATCGAATCGTAAACCCACCAGGACTTCCACAAAAAAATCGACGGAATACCCTATTTTGATCGACCCGAGTCGTTTGGTCGCACCCCCGGCCGCTTTTCGCGGGACGCTTTCCGTCGCGGCCCGAGTTGCGTTACCATTCCGAATCGTCGCCGCCCTCACGGACCAAGGATGAAGCCATGACCAGTCAAGCCTCGCCCGTGCCCCCTGTACCTGTCCGGAGTCTCGCGGGGCGTACGGCGCTGGTCACCGGGTCGACCAGCGGCATCGGGCTCGGGATCGCGCGGGCGCTGGCGGCGGCGGGGGCCGACATCGTGCTCAACGGCTTCGGCGATGCCGCCGGCATCGAGCGGCTGCGCGCGGAGATCGCGACAGAAACCGGGGGCGCCGTCGGTTTCATCGCCGCCGACATGCGCAAGCCCGAGCAGATCGCGGCGATGATCGCCGAGGTCGAATCCCGGATCGCACCGGTGGACATTCTGGTCAACAACGCCGGCATTCAGTATGTCTCGCCGGTCGAATCCTTTCCGCTCGACAAGTGGGACGAGATCATCGCCATCAATCTCAACGCGGTGTTTCACGGGATTCGCGCGGTGCTGCCGGGCATGAAGGCGCGGCGCTGGGGGCGGATCATCAACACCGGTTCGGCCCATGCCCTGGTGGCCTCGCCCTTCAAGTCGGCGTACGTCTCGGCCAAGCACGGCGTGATGGGGCTGACCAAGGTGGTGGCGCTGGAGACCGCCGAGTATGGCGTCACCTGCAATTCGATCTGTCCCGGGTATGTCTGGACGCCGCTGGTCGAGACCCAGATCGCCGATCAGTGCACGGTTCACAACAAGTCGCGCGAGGAGGTGATTCACGACATTCTGCTGGCGCCTCAGCCGACCCGGCGCTTCGTCACCGTGGAAGAAGTGGGGGCGGTCGCGGTGTTTCTGGCCTCGGACGGGGCGCGGTCGATCACCGGCACCTCGATCTCGGTGGATGGCGGCTGGATCGCTCGTTGATTTTATTCGCGCGTTCGGTTTGCAGGGAGCGCTCCGACCGTGTATCTTGCGCCGGTCCATCTTCAGGGCGATTTTGTGGCCCTGGATCACCGCTGCACGGGTTCGTCACCATACAGCCGACATACTGGAAACGACCGTCACCATCCGGAAGAGCGCCTGAATGTCTAATCCCGTCGATCACCTGAAGCCCTTGTTGCAGCGGCTGGTGAGTCTGTCCGAAGGCCATGACGAGCGTCTGGCCCGTCTGGAAGCGGCCAATTCCCGCCTGAGCGCTCAGATCGCACGGATCGGTGAGCAGGTCGGCCGGCAGAGCGAGCAGTTGCTTCGGCTCGAGGAGAACCCGCCGGTCTTCGCTCCGCCCCCGCCGCCGCCGGCCCCGACTCCAGCGCCTTCTCCGCCTTCTCCGCCGCTGTCTCCGCCACCGCCGCCGGTTCCGGTCCGGGGGGCGCCGTTTGCCGGGGCCGCCGGCCATCTCAACGAGCAGATCACCCGTACGCGCGAGCAATTGAGCCGGCTGGCCGAGCAACTCGGTCGCATCGAGAAGGCGCAGTTGGAGCTGCGGGACGAGGTCGTGCAGCAGGGCGAGGACCAGCAGCAGCTGATCGAGGGGCTTCAGACCCGGATGGCCGATGCCCAGGCCCGGATGGTCGACACGCAGACCCGGATCGCCGACACCCAGGAGCGTTTGCCGGTGCTGGTTCAGCGGCGGTTCGAGGCGGTGCTGGGCATCGAGAGCGAGGAGCCCGAGCGCGTCGAGCCGCCGGTGAAGTCCGAAGTCGGCGTGGTTCAGGAAGAAATCCGCCAACTTGGCCGGCACATGTCCGACTTGGTTTCCCAACTGGGCAAGCTGACCGCGGGTGCGCCCGAGTCGCTGCCGCCCAGGGCCGAGCCCAAGCCGAAACCCGCGGTGTCACCCAAGCCGTCCGTGCGCCGGTCGAGTTTGCGCTGATCCGGAATGCCGATTCGTTGCGGCTGCGCGACGGTCCCGCCGGTGCGTGGAGGGCTGTGGCCATCTTACGGTGCCGTGTCCGGGTGCGGAGGGCGCCTTGATTTCAACAGGATTCGATAGGGGAGGGCATATTTGATGACCGACAACGACTGTCCGTGTGGCTCCGGTCAGACGCTGGCGGCCTGTTGCGGGCCGTATCTTGGCGGCGCCGCTCCGGCTCCGACCGCCGAAGCGCTGATGCGGTCGCGCTATTCGGCCTTTGTCACCGGCAACATCGACTACATCGAGCAGACGCTGTTGCCCGAGACCCGTGCCGATTTCGATCGCAAGAACATCACCGATTGGGCCGGCAACAGCTCCTGGCTGGGTCTGGAGGTGCGTTCGACCGAAGCCGGTGGCGTGGGTGATCAAACGGGGCAGGTGGAGTTCATCGCCCGTTTCACCTTTGGGGGCCAGCAGCATGCCCATCATGAGATGAGCCGTTTCGTTAAGCGCGACGGTCGCTGGTGGTATGTGGATGGCGACATCGTGACGCCGCGTCCGCGCACCGTGGTTAAGATCGGGCGCAACGATCCCTGCTCTTGCGGCAGTGGCAAGAAATACAAGAAGTGTTGCGGCGGAGCCGGATGATTTAATGGTTTCCTCCTCGGTTTCGCTGACCCTCGGCTTGCATTACCATCGCGCCGGGCGGTTGGCCGAGGCCGAGGAGATTTATCGCGCGGTGCTGGCGGCGGAGCCGGAAAACCCCGACGCCTTGCATCTTTTCGGCGTGCTCGCCCATCAACTCGGGGAGCACGGCTTCGCGGTGGAGGCGATCAGCCTTGCGCTGGGTTTCGCGCCCGACCGGGCCGATTTTCTCTGCAATCTCGGCGATGTCTACCGGGTCTTGCAGTTTTATCCCGAAGCCGAAGAGACCTTGAACCGGGCGATCGCCCTTGATCCGGGGAACGCCCCCGCTCACAACAATCTCGGGCTGGTGATCCAGGCGCTGGGGCGCACCGACGAGGCGGCGGCGGCCTATCAGCGGGCGCTGGCGATCGAGCCGCATTTTCCCGAGGCGCACAACAATCTCGGCAACGCCTGGAAGGCGCTGCGTCTGCCCGAACGGGCCGAGGCGAGCTACCGGCGGGCCTTGATCCAGCGTCCGGACTATCCCGAGGCCCAGCATAATCTCGGCAATCTTTACAAGGAGATCGGCCGGCAGTCCGAGGCGGTGGCGGCCTTCGGGGCGGCGCTGGCGCTGCGTCCCGATTATCCGCCGGCGCGCTTCGGCCTGACCATGGCCCAGTTGCCGGTGATCTATCACAGCGAGGCCGAGATCGACCAGCGGCGGGAGGCCTATCGGCTGTCCCTGCTCCGGCTCGGCGATTATGCCCGTTTCGATGCCGGCGATCCGCTGCGGCTGAGCGAGGCGGTGGGCTCGCACCAGCCGTTCTTTCTGGCCTATCAGGGGCGCAACGACCGCGACCTCCAGGCGCTCTATGGCGGGGTGGCGGCGGCGGCGATGGCCCGGCGCTTCCCCGAACCGCTGGATTTGCCGAAAGCGGCGCCGGGCGAGCGCATCCGGGTCGGGGTGGTCAGCGGCTATTTCTGCAATCACTCGGTGTGGAAAATGCCGATCCGGGGCTGGCTGAGCCAACTCGACCGGCGCCGTTTCCGCGTTCAGTGCTACCACACGCGGGCGCAGCGGGACGCCGAAACCCTGGAGGCGGAGCGTCTTGCCGACCGCTTCATCCAGGGGCCGCTGCCGCTCGAGCACTGGCGGACGCTGATCCTGGCCGACGCGCCCCACGTCCTGATCTTTCCGGAACTGGGCATGGACCCGGTGAGCGCGCAACTGGCGTCGCAAAGGCTGGCGCGGGTGCAGTGCACGTCCTGGGGCCATCCCACCTCCAGCGGTCTGCCGGGCATCGATTATTTTCTCAGCAGCGACCTGATGGAACCGCCGGATGCTCAGGAGCACTACAGCGAAACCCTGATCCGGCTGCCGAATCTGTCAGTCTATTACGAGCCGCTGGTCCGGTCCGAGGCGGAGGTGTCGCGGGCCGAGCTGGGCTGCCCGGATGGGGCGGTGATCTTCTGGTGCTGCCAGTCGCTCTACAAATACCTGCCCGGTTATGACGGCGTGTTTCCGCGCATCGCCCGCGCCGTTGGTGGCGGCTGCCGTTTTGTCTTTATCGACCATCAGGCTGGCGATGTGGTCTCGGAGGTGTTCCGGCGGCGCCTGGATGCGGCGTTCGCCGCCGAGGGCCTGGTGGCGGCCGAGTCTTGCGTCTTTCTGCCCCGGCTCAGTCCCGAGCGCTTCTTGGCGGTGGGGGCGGTGTGCGACGTGTTCCTGGACAGCATCGGCTGGTCGGGGTGCAACTCGACCCTGGAAGCCCTGGTCACCGATCTGCCGGTGGTGACCTGGCCCGGCGCGCTGATGCGCGGCCGTCATTCCCTGGCAATCCTGCGCGCCATCGGCGTCACCGAGACCATCGCCGAGTCGCTGGAGGATTACGTGGCCATCGCCGCGCGTCTGGCCACGGATCGGGCGTGGCGAGGCGAAATCCGCGCCAAGATCGCCGCCAACAAACACCGCGCCTATCGCGACCGCGCCTGCATCGAGGCGCTGGAGGCGTTTCTGGAGCGATGAACAAGGGTGGGGGCGTTGCCGGGGCGAGGGGCTTATACCGGCGCGCAAAAAGATTGAGTCAATCGGTGCGCCGGTATCGGCCGCGACTGCGGCCGCGGGCCGTGCAAGTTTTTTTCTGTAAATTCGCGCAGAAGACGACTTGATTCGAGGCGGGTAGTTACGCCGCCAGATTTATGTATATCTTACCAGTCATCCAGTCCTCATCGACCTCTGCGAGCAATGCTGAAACCAAG
>CAIOBP010000213.1 GCA_903856295.1 uncultured Rhodospirillales bacterium
ATCCGGGTTGCAATCTCTGGACGATCACACAACCAGACAAAATGATCGGCACGGCAGCACAACCGCAATCGCCAGAACAGGCCGGCAGAGAATGGTTTTTCCACCCACAATTGGTAGGGGAAGGGAAATCAGAACGGCCAACCCATTGAAATTGGTTCCTTTCTGGCCCACAACCAATGAGGGCAAACACAGCCCTTAACCCCGTTAGCGTCCGGGCCAAAAAGTGACTTAAGGCCTTAACCCTATACTTAAGCCACCACCATGACCAACCGCCTCACCCTGGAGACGAAGGCTGCCTTCGCCCGCCGGATCGGTGTGTCCTCTCCCCGCATCACCCAGTTGGTCGGCCGGGGCATGCCGGTGACCGCCGATGGCCGGGTCGATGTCGCGGCGGCATTGGCGTGGCTGGAAGACAATCTCGACACCTCGAAGCGCACCCACGGCGCTAAGCCGGCTCCGGTGAGTAAAGCATCAAAAAGCAACGCTCCTGGGCCCGCGCCCAGCGCTCCCGTCACTCCCGTCAGGCCGAGCGGCAACCCCGCCCCGAGCGTCGGCGGTCCGGGCGGACCCAGCCTCGCCGAGGCCAAGCGCCTCCATGAGTTGGTCAAGGTCCAGCGGGCCAAGTTGGCGCTGGAACGGGAGCGCGACGAACTGGTGTCGCGCAACGCGGTTCACGTCGCGGTGTTTTCCTGGGCCCGCCAGGAACGGGATTCGTGGCTGGCGTGGTGCCGGCGGGTGGTGCCGCTGATCGCGTCGGAGACCGGAGCCAATCCCGGCACCCTGTTTGCCGCCCTCGACCGTCACGTGCGCGAGCATCTCAACGACCTCGCCGAGCCGGTGCTGGACATCGGCGAATGAAAACCGCCATGGCCGCGAGCGACGACACCGGCAGTTGGGTGCGCGAGATCATCCTCGACGCGATCCGTCCCGAGCGTCCGATCCCGGTTTCCGAATGGGCCGACCGCCACCGCATGCTGCCGCCGACCTCGGCCGAGCCGGGGCGCTGGCGCACCAGCCGGGTGCCGTATTTGCGCGAAGTGATGGATTGCCTCTCGGCCTCGTCGGAGTTCGAGCGGGTGGTACTGATGAAGGGCATCCAGATCGGCGCCACCGAAGCGGGCTTGAACTGGATCGGCTACATCATCGACCATGCTCCCGGCGTGGTGATGTTGGTGATGCCGTCGATTGAGGCGGTACGGCGCAACAGCGGCGTCCGTATCGATCCGCTGATCGAGTCCTGCCCGGTGCTGCGCGACAAGGTGGTGGAACCGCGTTCGAAGGAGCCGGGCAACAGCATCTTCCGCAAGAAGTTTCCCAGCGGCGAACTGGTGATGACCGGGGCCAACAGCGCGGTCGGGCTGCGTTCGACGCCGACCCGCTATCTGTTTCTCGACGAGGTCGACGGCTATCCCGGCGACGCCGACGGCGAAGGCGATCCGGTGGCGCTGGCCATCGGCCGGGCAATGACCTTCAAGGGCATGCGCAAGGTGTTCATGGCCTCGACCCCGACCCTCAAGGGTCACAGCCGGATTGAGGCTGCCTATCTGGAATCCGACCAGCGCCGCTTCTACGTGCCGTGCCGCCAGTGCGGCGCCTGGAGCCCGATCGAGTGGGCGAACATATGCTGGCCCGAGGGCGAGCGTCATCTTGCCCATTGGGCGTGCCCCGCTTGCGGCCGTGCCCATCCGGAACATGAAAAGCCCAGTCTTCTCGCTGCCGGCCAGTGGCGCCCGACAGCCAAGGGCGACGGCCGTACCGCCGGCTTTCATCTGTCGGCGCTGTACTCCCCCTGGCTGTCCTGGGGCGAGGCGGCAGTCGAGCACGGTCAGGTCTACAAGGACCCGCCAAGGTTGCAAGTCTGGACGAATACCGTCCTGGGGGAAAGCTGGGAGGATCAGGCCGGCGAGGCGGTGGAGCCCGATCCGCTGATGGCGAGGCGCGAGCATTGGGGCTTGGCGCTGCCGGCCGGGGTCGCGGTGCTCACCGCCGGTGTCGACCTCCAGGGCGACCGCATCGAGCTTCAGGTGGTCGGTTGGGGCCGGGACGAGGAAGCCTGGGTCGTCGATTACAAGATCATCTGGGGCGATCCTTCGGGACCGAAGGTCTGGGCCGATCTGGACTCGGCTTTGTATGCAACCTACGCCCACAGCCGAGCCGTGCCCGACCTCGCGATCCGGGCGGTAGCCATCGACACCGGCGGCCACCACACCAAAGCGGCGTATGAGTTTTGCAGAACTCGCCTTGCACGGCGTATCTGGGCGATCAAAGGCCGGGGCGGTCCCGGCGTTCCGGTCTGGCCGCGTCGTCCCACGAAGTCGAACAAGGGGAAAATCCCGCTGTTCATCGTCGGCGTCGACGCGGTGAAGGACGCCTTGTTCGCCCGCCTCAAGCTCACCGAACCGGGGCCGGGCACCGTCCACTTCGGCGCGGATCGCGATGCCGACTACTTCCGCCAACTGACTGCCGAGAAGGTGGTAACCCGCTACGAGCGGGGCCGTCCGATCCGGATGTGGCAACCCAAACGCGAAGGCGAACGCAACGAGGCGCTGGACACCATGGTCTATTCGACAGCCGCCCTGCACGGTCTGATCACCATGGGTTTGCGCCTGAACCATGAGGCGCAGCAGGTGGCGGCGGCTCCCGAGAAGAGCGGCGACCAGAAGCTGCCGGCTGCGGGACGTGCTCCGGTGCGCCGCCGCATCGTCAGTTCCGAGTACATGGGGTGACTGCGCACCGGCCTCTGATCGTCGATGACGGGCTGATCGCCCGTCTCGGCGATGGCGACACCCTGGTGCTGCCTGCCGTCACCGCGCTGCGGTTGCTCGGGGTGGATCGCAACCGGGCGGTGATCTCGGTCAATCTCTCGACCTTCATCAAGGCTGCGGGAAATCTTCTGGTCCAGGACGATGGCGCTGGAGGGGTAATCATGACGGCTGTTCAGACCAACACGACCCGGTTGCTTGGAGACGACGGCGCGGCAGTTACCGGCAGCGCCGCCGATCCGGCGTGGGACGGTGTCGCTCCATCCTCGACCTGGACCGCGATCTGGAAAACCCTGGTTGCCCGGCTGGAAGCGATCCGCTTGCTTCTTGCCGGCACCCTCAAGGTCGACGGCAGCGCCGTGACCCAGCCGGTAAACCCGAAGCAGTTCGCGCCGACCAGCACGGTGAAGTTGTGCCCGATCGTCTCCAGCGTCAGCGCCACCATTCCGACCGGAACCACGGCGCTCAGGATTTACAATTCCGGGCCAACGACCGTGTTTGTGCGCTGGGGCACGGGCGCCCAGACCGCGACCGCCAACGACCTGCCGATCGCCTCGGGCGCGAGCGAGATGTTCGGCAAACAGGCCAGTCACGACACCGTCGCCGCGATCTCCACCGGCATGGCCACCGTCTACGTCAGCGCCGGCAACCGCATCTGAACCGCTCCCCCCCCGGACGAATCCCCATGCCCCATGTCACCGTCGAGTGCTGGCCGGTCGACCGGCTCCAGTACTATGCCCGCAATCCGCGCAAGAACGATCATGCCGTCGATCAGATGTGCGCGGCCATCGTCGAGTTCGGGTTCCGTGTTCCGGTCATCGCCCTTTCCAGCGGACTGATCGTCGACGGCCATTTGCGGGTCAAGGCCGCCCGCAAGCTCGGCCTCGCCGAAATCCCGGTGGTCCTGGCCGATGATCTGACCGAGGCTCAGATCAAGGCGTTGCGTCTGGTGATGAACCGCTCCGCCACCTGGGCGGACTGGGACGAGGAGCTGTTGCGTCTCGAACTGGAGGAATTGCAGTCCGCCGACTATGATCTCGCGCTGACCGGCTTCGACGACGGTGAACTTGACCGGCTGCTGACTGCCGATGCCGGAGGGGACGATGCTGATGGCTCCGGCTCCGAAGAGGACATTCCCGAGCCGCCGGTCCAGCCCGTCAGCCAGCGCGGTGACCTCTGGATTCTCGGGCCGCACCGTCTCCTGTGCGGCGATAGTACCGACGCCGCCGACGTTCAGCGCCTGATGAACGGCGAGCGGGCGGCCCTCTTCGCCACCGATCCGCCCTATCTTGTCGATTATGACGGCACCAATCATCCCGGCGCCGACACGCGCGGCACCAAGAACAAGGACTGGGGCGACAGCTACGGCGTGACCTGGGACGATGCCGAGCAGGGGCCGGACCTCTATCGCGGCTTCATCCGCGCCGCCGTTGATCATGCCATCCTGCCCAATGCCGCCTGGTACTGCTGGCATGCCTCGCGCCGTCAGGCGATGCTGGAGGCGGTGTGGGTGGAACTCGGCGCCTTCGTCCACCAGCAG
>CAIOBP010000214.1 GCA_903856295.1 uncultured Rhodospirillales bacterium
AAGGGAGCCGGAAATGTTCGGGCCGGGCAATCGCTGCGCGGCTCCTCCGAGTTCCACGCCTGGGGTGACTCAAACCTCTACCTCCGCCGCGACGGCGAGGACCTCATCACCCTGACGGTCGAGCATCGAGCGGCATCGGCCATGCCCAGCGTCATCCTGGAACTCGCCGAACGAACCAACGCCCTGGCCCTCGAAGTCGCCGAGCGGGGTGAAGTCGCAACAGCGCCTGCTCAACCTCGGTCTGTCGATGACCGCATTGCCGCGGTCCTTACAGAGGCCGGCAGGCCCCAGCCATTCTCCGACCTCCGAGCTCTCTGTCGAGTCCGCTCCGCCACTCTTTACGAGCGGCTGGCCGCCATGGCCACCGCCGGGCGCATCATCAAATCCGCCGACGGATACAGCCTCGCCTGCTGCTGAGGAAACCACCCCCAGAAATTCCCGCTACCGCTTCCCAATTCCCCTACAGCATTCGGGAAGCGGTACCGGGAAGTCCATCAAATGAAGCGATGCAAAGAACATCAGAAAAAGCGAACCTGCTCACGGACTGGCAGGTTTCTGGTGCGGAATGGAGGAACCGGACGAAACCGGTGTTCTGGTGTTTCGGCAGTTGCCCCCTCCTTCGATCAACCCTGCATGTTCAATATTCCGTCAACTCCAGCGGTTCCAATAGTGGGCGTAGCTCTCGAACATTCATGACGGATTGTTGGGCGCCTGAGGCTCGTCCTGGAAATAGATACTGCGCGTGACCTGAGCGCAGTCGTCCAGACTCACCGCGAGTATCTCCTGTCCGAGCTCCTCGGCTGTCCTTTCGTACAGATGGTACGTCTCCAGTTCGCGCTCGGTGAACAGGATGACGCGGTTCTCGTACGGGCCGTTTAGCGTCTTGGCGAGGGCTATCTCATCCGGCGTAAACGCGGAAAGCTTGGCAAAGAGGATGTAGATTTCGAACCTGCAGGTGGGTAGCGCTGCAGCGATCCGACGCATGTTATCAATGTCGTTGGCGTCGATCACCCCTCCTTCGTCCTTACACTCCCCAAGGACGATTTGCCCTTTGAAGGGGTCGTTTCCCGAGTGGAGCGAGAGGAAATCAATTTCGCATTTCGGCATAGCGGCGTCGTTCTTCGCCGTCAGTTCAATGGACGGAAGAAAACAGACGTCCCGCCATATTGAATCCACGTTGATCGTCATCTGTTGCATCACCATCAACACTGGGATAGCGCCCTGTACATTCCGTTCAAGACCCAGAACTCCGCTGCGGCGGTAAGTGAACTCGCCGTCGACCAATTGCCTCGTCGCGTTGAATTCGACGCCACAGAGATCGCAGGTATTGTGCTGTCGGAGTTGGTCGAGCGCATACCAATTTGTAAGACGGCAAGACGGGCATACCAGATCGGCACCGATGCGGAACAAGCCCTTGTCGACCAAGTAACGAAAGACCATCAGGGGCTCAAGCTTGGATCCCACCGGGCGGTATTCTATGTACAGGTCCTTGTGATCAGAAAAGCATCCGTGCGGACGTTCCTTGTCTGTCTGACCGATGAGTTGAAGGGCCGCTCTCTTTGTGAAGGAAGAAGACGGACCATGCGTCCTGATCAGGCGACGCACCGGGAATTTTGAAGACCCGCCCTCCGTCTACACCGCCCAATCTAGCGATCAACTGACGGGTGATAAGACCTGCGCCGCTGATCCTTGCTTCAAGACCCGTACCGGCAAAAAGCTGCTCGACTATGCCCATTACGGGCATGGCCCGTAGCTAGTAGTCCGTTTCCGAATTATCGATGAGCGTCATGCGGCTTTTGGCTCGTGACGGACGCCAAATATCCAATTCGGGATGAGGGGTTTGGCGTTGCACATGTCGATGTACTGAGTGATTCGGTTGCCCAACTCTGTCTTGCTCTTCACCCGAATGTGGCGGAGGACGGACCGAGAGGCTCTTGAGAAGAAGGTCTCGACGTAGTTCAGCCAGGAACCGTGTACGGGTGTGAAGACGAATTCGAACCGTCCTGGCTTGGTCGCAAGGTAGGCCATGGTTTCCTTCGACTTGTGGGCCGAATGATTGTCCAGGAGAATGCAAATCAGGATACCCGCAGCGCAAGAGGCATCTACACTTTTGAGGAACGCGATGAACTCGCGGCTGCGGTGACGCCCAGTTATCGCGTGCTGAACAACGCCATTGACCAAGTTTACTGCGGCGGAGAGGGTGACTGTACCGAGACGCTTGTATTCGTAGTCGCGTTGCATCGCTGTGCGCCCCTTTTTCCGACGTCTTGCAAGCGCGGCGGAACCGGAGTTCTGCTTGGAGACTGGCGGCCGGTCGGGCGCCGTGGTCGCAATCGCCTGAATTCCCGGCTTCTCGTCGTAGGAGAAAATCGCAGCCTGCCGCTCGGACTCTGGTATCGCTCGCAACATCTCGGCGGCGCAGTAGGTGTCGAGGACCGCGCCGAGACGGTCATCAAAGAAAGGGTCGCGCTTCTCCAAATAGTATTCGACCTTGTCTGGCCTGACGGCCTGCGCCTCCAGTATCTTCCAGACAGTGCTGGGAGCCAGTTCGGCTAAACACTCATGCCCAACCTTAAGCCCCTCGACCCGAGCATGGCTCGCTAAGAGCCGAAGTGTCCAAAGCTCATGCGGATACCCGGCATCCTTTGGTTGGATACAGGCTTGGCCGACAAGCCAGAGCCTTGCTTCGGTTGTAATTTCCGGCCGCCGCCCAGAGCGCGGCAAGTCATCAAGCGCTGCCTCAATGCCGACCAGCTTGACCCGCTTCACACACCGTTGCACACGCTGACGATCAATCCCCAACTCACGGGCCATATCGGTCGCTGTCCTACCGGCGGCTAGACCCAAGATGATCGCCGCGCGTTCGACGTGGTGGACCGATGCCGTCCTGGACCGCACCAAGACGTTCAGGGTCTCCCGTTCCCCTTCGGTCATCGCGATTTCTATCGGTTTTGGCTTCGACGGCACTACACCCCCCTCTCGAACGTCATAACGGGAGGGAGTATACAAACACGCAGAAAATCTACAAATAGCCGTGACCGCGCGCGGATTTCCCATATCCGGTGTGTTGATCGTCAAATGGGAATCGAACTACTAGATGGAGTAAAAAATTCTTATGCCGAAGATAGATCCATACCAGAGATTCGAGCAACTCGTCAAGATAGTGTTCGAAGCACAAGGGTTCGAAGTACAAAGCAACGTGTTGCCTGATGCCGACCTCATTCTGGATTTTCAGGGCATTAAAACCGTTGTTGAAGTCAAAATGTATAGGAGTAGGGCGCGCTACATCCCTGATTTCGATCGCGTGGTTTCGAACCTGCTTAGGGCGAGAGCTGTGCTTGGCGCCGACCATGCAATTCTTGTAACGAACC
>CAIOBP010000215.1 GCA_903856295.1 uncultured Rhodospirillales bacterium
ATTAGATTTGACTATTGGAAAGGCGATGGTAACCTTCCCAAGCGCTCCACCCGCTCCGCGGCTGATCGGCGCAAAGGCACCCGGCGGGACTCTCTCTTAACTCCGCCCCATCGCTGTCCAGACAGCGGGGTCCACCTCAGAGGCGGAGCGGCGGCATGTCGACCAGATCCGGCTCTCGGCGCGGCTGCTGCTCGGGATTCTCAATGACATTCTCGACTTTTCGAAGATCGAAGCCGGGCAACTCGAACTGGAGCGGGCGCCGTTCTCGCTCGACGAGGTGCTGGGCAACGTCTCGGCCATCGTCTCGGCCGATGCCCGCAACAAGGGGATCGAGGCGCGCTTCGAGAGCGCGCCCGGCGTGCCTTCGGCGCTGCTCGGCGATTCCCTGCGGTTGCAGCAGGTGCTGATCAACCTTGCCGGCAACGCGGTGAAGTTCACCGAGGTTGGTGAGGTGGTCGTCAGCGTGCGCCCGGCGCACCCCACCGACGATGTGCGCCCGGCGCACCTCACCGACGATGTGCGCCCGGCGCACCTCACCGACGATGTGCGCCCGGCGCACCCTACCGGCGATCTGCGCCCGGTGCAGTTGGCTGACGACCATGTGATGTTGGCGTTTGCCATCCGCGACACCGGCATCGGCATCTCGCGGGAGCAGAACGACCGCTTGTTCCAGGCGTTTTCCCAGGGAGACAGCTCGACCACCCGCCGCTATGGCGGCAGCGGGCTCGGCCTCGCGATCAGCAGCCGTCTGGTGTCGATGATGGGCGGGGCGATCACCGTGAGCAGCGAGCCCGGTCAAGGCAGCGTGTTCCGTTTCACCGCCCGCTTCGGGGTGGCTGAAGACGGCGCGGTGCGGTCCGGCGTCACCGCCCGGCCGGCGCCGCTGGCCGGACAACTCGCCGGGGTGCGCCTGCTGCTGGTCGAGGACAACGAGATCAACCAGCAGGTGGCGCGGAGCCTGCTGGAGCGGGCAGGCGCGGCGGTCGAGATCGCCGGGGACGGCGAAGCGGCGGTGGCCATGCTCCGGGGGCGCGGCGCCGATTTCGACGCCGTGCTGATGGACCTGCAAATGCCGGGGATGGACGGTTACGAGGCGACCCGGATCATTCGCGAGGAGTTGACGCTGACGGCGCTGCCGGTGATCGCGATGACCGCGAACGCCATGACCAGCGACCGCGAGCGCTCGCGGCAGGCCGGGATGGTCGCCCATCTCGCCAAACCGATCGAGATCGAGGACGTGTTCGCGGCACTGGCCGCTCATGTGCCGAAGATGCGCGGGGCCTCGGCGCCAGCCAATCCGGCCGACATGCCACCGGAGGGGGCGCAAGCCTGGCCGGATATTCCCGGCATCGACCGGACGGAAGCGGTCCGGCGCTTGAACGGTGACATCGCGCTGTTCGACTCCCTGCTCGGCCGTCTGGCCGACCAGTTTGGCGATGCCTCCGAGCGCATCCGGGGTGATCTTGCCGCCGGAAACCAGGGCGATGCCCTGCGCCACGCCCATACCCTCCGCGGCGTCGCCGCCAATCTCGCCGCCCACGACGTGGCCGCCCTGGCCGCCTCCCTGGAAGAGGCGATCGGAGGCGACCGGGGCTCCGAGACCGAGACGCTGCTGCTGGCCCTGGAGATCACCCTCGGCGATGTGTTGGCCGGCGCCGCCGGCCGGCGCGCCAATGAACGAACCGCACCGGAATCAAACGACCGCTCCAACTAATCGGCGGCGTTGAATTCGTCGAGCAATTCGGCGATGCGGGCGCTATCCGACTGGTCCATGATCGTTTGCGCCCGGCGGCTGGCGCTGCGCAGATCCAGGCTCCGGATGCGGCGCTTGACCACCGGAAGCTTGCTCGGATTCATCGAGAACTCGTGAATGCCGAGCCCGACCAGCAGGGCGGTGAAGCGCGGATCGCCGGCGATCTCGCCGCAGACGCTGACCGGAATCCGGGCGCGCAGGGCGGCCTGGGCGGTGAACTGGATCAGGCGCAGAACCGCCGGATGCAGCGGGTCGTAAAGATGGGCGACCTGATCGTCGCCCCGGTCGATGGCCAGGGTGTACTGGGTCAGATCGTTGGTACCGATGGCCAGGAAATCGGAGCAGGCGGCCAGCGCGTCGGCGGTCAGGGCGGCGCCCGGAACCTCGATCATCACGCCCAGCAGCGGCAGGGTTTCGGCCATTTTGACGCCGCGCCGCTTCAAGCGTTTCGCCACGGTGGCGACCATGTTGCGCACCCACCGGACTTCGGAAACGGTGGTGATCAGCGGCAGCAGAATGCGCAGCGGGCCATGGGCGCTGGCCCGGAGCATGGCGGCGAGCTGGGTTTCCAGCAGCTTCGGTTCGCGCTGGCTGAGCCGGACGGCGCGCAGCCCCAGCGCTGGATTGTCGGATTGGTTGAAGCGGTTGTCGAGGGCTTCGGCCAGCTTGTCCGAGCCGAGATCCAGGGTGCGGGCGGTGACGGTGCGGCCCTCCATGCCTTCGACCACCGTGCGCAGCGCCTCGTACTGCTCGTCCTCGTCGGGCAGGGTGTCCCGGTTCATGAACATGAACTCGGTGCGGAACAGGCCGATGCCGCCGGCCCCGGCCTCGAGGGCCGCGGCGATCTCGCGCGGCAGTTCGATGTTGGCATAGAGCGCGACCGGCGTGCCGTCGCTGGTCACCGAGGGCAGGCGGCGCAGGCCCTTGAGCTTTTCCCGCTCCTGTTCGAGGGTGTCGCGGTGGGCGCGGTATTCGGCCAGGGTCTCTTCGGTCGGGCCGACGATGACCTTGCCCCGGCCGCCATCGACGATGACCAGATCGCCGTTGCGCGGCGTTCTCAGCAGGCCGTGAACGCCGAGCACCGCGGGAATGCCCAGCGAGCGCGCCATGATCGCGGTGTGGCCCTCGGCGCCGCCCTGGACGGAGGCGAAACCGGCGACGACGCTGGGGTCGAGCAGCGCGGTTTCGGCCGGAGACAGCTCCTCGGCGATGATGATCACGCCCTGGGGCAGCATCGAAAACGCCTGATATTCGCGCTCGGTCAGGTTGCGGATCAGGCGGGCGCCGACCTCGCGGACATCGGCGATGCGCGCCGCCAGATAGGCGTCGGCCATACCCTGGAAGCTGTGGGCGATTTCGGTGATTTCGGCCTGGGTCGCGGCCTCGGCGTTGATCAGCTCTTCCCGGATGCGGCGCTCGACACCGCGCGTGAGGCGCGAGCCACTGACCATGGCCATGTGGGCGTCGAGCAGGAAGCCGACCTCTTCCGCCGCCGCCTCGGGCAGCAGCAGGGCTTTGGCTTTGAGTTTCTTGATCTGGCGCCGGGCCTTGGCGGCGGCATCGGCGAAACGCTGGCATTCGGCGTCGACGGCGTCGGCGGCGACCTGATATTCCGGAACCTGAGTGGCCCCGGTCTCGATGACGTAGGCCGGTCCGATCGCGATGCCCGAAGAGACACCAAGGCCCGAGAACCGTAATTCTTTGGGATCAGAAAGATCAGTCTTCATCGAATTTTCTATTAACGAGATCGGCCAGAGCCGTGATCGCGTCTTCGGCCTCAAGGCCATAGGCGCATATTTCGATGGTACAGCCTTGGCCGGCCGCCAGCATCATCAGACCCATGATCGACTGCGCCGCGACTTGCTGGTCCAGGCGCCGGACCTCGATGTCGCAGTCGAAGCGCGAGGCGAGCTTGGCGAACTTGGCGGCGGCGCGGGCGTGCAGGCCCCGGCGGTTGGAGATCGTCACGATCTGGCAGGTTTCACAATTTCCGCCCATGGCACCCAGCGACAGGGAAAGGTCGTCGGTCACGTGGTAAATGCTTTCCATCGGCGATTATCCATCGGCAAGCAGGGAAGACGCAATATTAATATACTTGCGCCCGGCATCGCGGGCCGCGGCCACGGTCATGGCCAGCGGTTCAACGGCGCGTACGCTTGAGAGTTTGATCAGCATCGGCAGGTTGACGCCGGCGATCACCTCGACCTTGGCCTTGTCCATGATCGAAATGGCCAGGTTGGAGGGGGTGCCGCCGAACATGTCGGTGAGCACGACCACACCATTACCGTCGTTGACCTCGCTGACGCGGGCCAGGATGTCGCGCCGGCGCTGCTCCATGTCGTCCTCGGGGCCGATGCACACCGCGCGCACCTGCTCCTGCGGGCCGACCACATGTTCGAGCGCGGCGATGAATTCCTCGGCCAAGCGACCGTGCGTGACCAATACCATTCCGATCATCAACGTTCCCTTTGCTTCAGGGCGGCCCCGTTCCAGTCCTTCGACCCGGACATGACTCAACCTGGGCGCGGTGAGGCGCGCTCCAGGTCCCGGTGTTCGATGTTGACCTCGATGTCACGTTCGCGCGCCCAGTTCGCCAGCTTTTCGGCAACGAACACGGAGCGGTGGCGGCCACCGGTACAGCCAACGGCAATGGTCAGGTAGCTTTTTCCCTCAAGGTTGTACCGCGGCAGCAATGGACCGAGCAGTCTGGTCATGCTGTCGAAAAACACCGGAAAATCGGGGTCCGCCCCGACCATTTCGGCAACGCCGGCATCGAGCCCGGACAGCGGGCGCAACGACGGTTCATAGTGGGGATTGACCAGAAAGCGGACGTCGAACACCAGATCGGCTTCGCGCGGCAGGCCCAGCCGATAGGAGAAGGAGGTCACGAAGACCTGTAACCGGTTGCCGCCGCCAAAGGCGAAGTGTCCCGATAGCACCCGGCGCAGATCGTGAATCGAGAGCTGGGTGCTGTCGAGGGTGACGTCGGCGCGATCGGCCAGCGGCGCCAGCAGCGTGCGTTCGCGCCGGATGCCGTCGGGCACCGGGCGGTCGGCGGCCAGCGGATGACGGCGCCGGGTCTCGGTGAAGCGGCGCTGGAGCACCTCGTCGTCGCATTCGAGGAACAGCAACCGGACGTCGATGTTCGAGCGCGCCTTGAGGGTTTCCAGCTGCGAGAGGAAGGCGCTGACGTTGAAATCGCGGGTGCGGCTGTCGATCACCACCGCCAGTGGTCGCCGGCCGCCATCATCCTGCCGGATCAGCGCGTCGACCAGCGACAAGCGCAAATTGTCCACCGCCTCGTAGCCCAGATCCTCCAGCGCCTTCAGCGATACCGACAGCCCGGCCCCGGACATTCCCGTCACCAGCAGCACGCGCCGCCGCCCGTTGGCGGGAGCCAGCGCGCCGACAGAGGAGGAGGTGGTGGGGGGGGCGGTGCCGGTCATGCGAGGGTCGGGGCCTGTCCCAGTTGATCGCAACGGGCCGCGGCGAGCCGCAGCTTGGCCGGAGCCGATGCCTCGAAGGGGGTGAGCGTCAGCCGGGGCAGGCGGGTGCCGGCGATCTCGGCCCAGTCCGCCTCGGGCAGGCGCTCGACCGCGCCGGGATCGACCAGATCCACCACCAGAGTCAGCTCACCTGCCGGCGCGAAGGGCAGGCGCATCAGGCCGACGCCACGGACCTCGAGAAGCCCGGCCAAGGATGCCGGCGCGCTGGCCATCACTTTCCCCTGGTCCACCCGCACCTCCACCCGGTCGTCGGCAATCAGCACGGCCCCGCCATCGATCAGGCGTAGCGCCAGATCGGATTTGCCGGCTCCTGATCTCCCGCGGAGCAGCACGCCGGTTCCCGAAACAAGGACACTGGTCCCGTGTATCGTCTTCATAACCGCAGCACAATGTGGTGCGGCGTCATCGGCGTCAAGGCTTTGCGGCGCAGCATCCCTTTTTCGGTCAGGGGCAAGGGTTTGGCCGCCACATTTTTGGCGGAACGGGCTATCGAATCGAGATGTTATGTCAAATTAACCCGGCATTTTGGATGTTTTGTTTCTCGCCATATTGCGGTGCAGCAAACGTGGATTTCCGAGTCGGGTGCGCTGGGGCGTTGCCCCGTCTCCGGCGCATGGCGTCCCTGCCGGAAGACCGTGGCGCTGGCGCCGCCGAGTGCGTATAGCCAGGGGGCGAAACCAGACGCCGGATTGAACGATGGACGAAAGCGCGAACCAGACCGACGGCCAGGACACCCGGAGCGATGGCGCGGGGGCATGGCGGCAAGGCTTGCGCGAGGGGCTGGGCATGCCGGGACTGGTGATTTTCGGCAGTTTTCTGGGCTTCGGGTCGCTGGTTCATGGCAGCGGCATCGGACTTGTGGCCGGTTTGGTCTCCAGCGCCACCACCTGGGCGCTGCCGGGCCAGATCGCCATGGTCGAACTGTATGGCATCGGCGCCTCGCTGCTGGTGACCGTGATGGCGGTGTGCCTGACCAACACCCGGTTGCTGCCGATGGTCATCACCCTCATGCCACATTTGAGCCATGGCCGGCGCATCGGCTGGCGGCACTATCTGGTTGCCCATGTCATCGCGATCACCAGCTGGGCGGTCGGGCTCCGGCGTCTCGCCGCGTTGCCGGCCGGGGACCGCTTTTCCTGGTTCACCGGTTTCGCCTGGACCCTGTGGGCGCTGAGTTTTACCGGAACCGCCATCGGCTTCTGGCTTGCCGGCAGTCTGCCGGCGCCGGTGACGCTGGGGTTGGTCTTTCTCAATCCCTGTTATTTCACCCTGCTGTTCGTTGCCGATCTGGGCTCGAGGCTGCGGGTGTTGGCGCTGCTGTTCGGCGGCGTGCTCGGGCCGGCGCTGCATCTGGCGACGCCGGACTGGGGGCTGCCGATCACCGGACTGGCCGGAGGCACCGCCGCCTTTTTTGCCGACCGGCTGCTCGGACGCCGCGAGGCGCACCGTGGCTGACGCGTCGATCTGGCTGATTTTGCTGGCGTCGGCGCTGGCCACCTATGTCTGGCGGGCGCTCGGCGTGCTGGTCGCCGGCCGCATCGATCCGGACGGTCCGGTGTTCGAATGGGTCGGCTGCGTCGCCTATGCTTTGCTCGCCGGCCTCACGGCCCGGATGATCCTGTTGCCGATCGGCGCGCTTCAAGCCACCGACCTCGGCTGCCGCCTGATTGCGGTGGCGCTGGCGGTGCTGGTGCTGCGCCGCTCCGGCGGCAACATCGCCCTGGCCGTCCTGACCGGCGTCGGCGCCTTGATCATCCTGACGGCGTTGGGCCTGCGCCTCGTCTAGGTTTCCAAAGGCTCCCGGCCTTTGGTGGGGTCCAGGGGCAACGCCCCTGGTCTTTGCTTAATTCGTTCTTTTCCGTTGCTTCTGTATCCCCTCGAATATCCCATTAAAATCCCGAAACAAGGATTTGTAATCATCCGGAGACCGGTAGGTCTTCTTCTTGAACCCATCGGGTAAGTCTTCCAACTCCGCCACATCCTCCCATTTGTTGTCGAGGGGAAAGGCATAATACGGATATTGAGCCGGCACACCCCGGGCTAGAATGACGTTGATGTCGCGCCCGCGCTTGCGGGCGGCGGCGATGCGGTGCATGCCGTCATTGATGATCCAGACCATCCGGCCATCGGCTTCCACCGACTCCTCGATGATCGGCGGGGTCAGCGGGATCGGCCCTTCCTCCGCACCCTCGCGCTCGATCCAGAACAGCACGGCGCCGGTCAGCGCGAACACATTGATGCCATGGGGGCGGAGCAGGGTTTCCAGCGCGAAGATATTATTGAGATCGCCGGTCAGCACGTAGCGCTGGGTCGGGGTGAGTTGCTCCGTCGGCACCGAGGGCCGCAACTCCAGGCTGGCGCTCTCATAGATTCGGGGCTGGCCGAAGCCCTTCAGCCTGGTCTGCTTGAAGCGGGCCAGAGTGTCCTCGGTCGAGAGCGTTTCGCAGCGCAGCAATCGCATGGCGTCACCTGTGGGTCGCGGTGAAATGGGCAAGGGTCAGATCGGCGATCGATGGCAGCATCAGGTCCGGGCGGGGCAGGGTGCCCCGTTCGACCCCTTCCAGCTCGGCCCGTTCCTTGTCGGGCCGATGGAGCAGCCAGACCGTGCGCAGGCCGAGGGCGATCGCCGGGGCGATGTCGTTCTCGTAGGTATCGCCGACCATGGTGGCGTCTTCGGGCCGGCAGCCGGCGGCGGCGAGGGCGTGGCGATAGAGCGCCGGGTCGGGTTTGGCGATGCCGGCGCGGTAGGAGAAGATGGCCACCTCGCTTGCGGCCAACTCCCCGAACAGCCGGGCGAAGCTGCACGCGTAGGGGTGCCAGATGTTCGAGACGAAGCCGTAACGCACGCCTCCGGCACGCAGTGCGCCGAGCACCTCGCGGGCGCCGGGAATCGGCGCGGGGCCGGTCTCCTGGGTTGCCCAGACCGCCGCCGCCGCGGCGGTCGCTTCGGTTCCGGCAACGCCGTATTCGGCGGTGAGCAGGGCGGCCAGCCGGGACGGGCTGTCGATCTCCGAGGTCAGCAGTTGGCGGTCGAGGCGCTTGCGGTTGGTCTCATCGAGTCCGAGCCGGGCGGCCAGGAAGCGGGCCGGTGTCTGGGTCGGACCCTCGATCAGGGTGGCGCCGATATCGAAGAGCACGATGGGGCCGGGCATGGCTCAGGCAACCCTGCCGGATTTTTGTTTCGCCTTGAGCAGCGCTTCGTGGAGGGCGAGTTGCCGGCCGACATAGAGCGCGTGGGAGAGCACGGAAATCGCCTCGTCGCGGGCGATCCGAGACTCGATCTCGTGGGCGGTGCGCCCGCGGTAGCGGGTCAGGGTATCGCCGCCGGATTTGAGATCGGCGACGATTTCGCCGCTGTCCTCGTCGATGGTGAAGGTGAAGTAGCCGAGCGGGTCCTCGGGCAACTCGCGTTTGCCGGTGTCGCGATCGAGCACGAGGCTGTCCGGCTTGGCGGCGGCGATCTGCTGGGCCAGATCGAAGCGCTCGGTGGCGTCGGGGTCGATGGAGATCGAGTGGCTGATCACCGTGAGCGCTCCGATCGGAAAACCGCCGGCCCGTTCGGCGACGAAGCGCTGCACCGCCATCAGCCCGTAGATATTCTGAAGCCAAGCGCTCATGGTGTTGTGGGCGCGGAAACAGGCGGTCAAGGTCAGCTGGTCCTCGAACATCCGGAAGAACAGGCTGACCAGACAGGGCGTGCTCTGGGACTCCGGCGCCACCATGTCGAAGGACGGGTCCCACAGCGAGATGTAGGCGCCCCGGCTGGTCGGATCGGCGGCAAGCTTTTCCGCCGCCTTCTCAAGGCAATCGAGGGGCGGGCCGTCCCCCTCGCGCCAATAGCCGCGCAGGCGGTTGCCGTAGCTGTAGGCCAGGGTTTCGGGCAACTCTCCGTTCAGCAGCGACTGCTGGTAAGCGGTGAAGCCGACGAGCGAAAAGCCGTAGGGGCGCAGATGCTCGTCGGCCTCGGGCGCCGGATCGGTCACCACCACCTTGAGGTTTTGCAGCTCGATCCGCCGCTTGGTCGAAGAGGCGATGCCGGGAATGCCGAAGCGCATGATGCGGAAGACCACCTCCTCCCAGGCATCCAGGGGGCGCTTGCGCACCACCACATGGGCGCGGGGCTCCGAGGGGAAGTAGGTCGGCTTGAAGCTGGGCAGCGGTGCTTCGATGCGCTCCCGCTCCGGTTCGGTTTGGGGCGGCAGGGCCGCGAAAAACCCCTGCACTCCCGCCTTGGTCTCCTCCAGGGAGGGTTTGCCGAGGCAGCACAGGGAATAGCGGCCGACCAGCGGCGCGGGGTCGAACTGGGTGTCGAGATAGCGGTCGGTGTCGACGATCCGGAAGCGCTGCTGGCCCATGCGCTCGGCGCTCTCGACGCCCTTGGTCAGCAAATTGCGCAGTTGCGCGGCCGAGCCGCTCATGTCCTGGCCGAAGACCAGCAGGTGGCGGATCTGCGGGTTCCACAGCAGGTTGCGGATCATTTGCGGCAGGCCGTCGCCATAGAGATTGGCCACCACCGCGATCCGTGAGGTCGCCGGACCGAGATCGATGTCGAGGCGGTTCAGAATATCCAGGGCGGTGTCGGTGGGCGTCCACAGGGTGGCCACGCCGACGTCGCCGAGCGGATTGAGGATTTTCAGGCGCTCGGGGAAATAGAGGGCTTCAAACGCGAGGGCCATCGCATCCTCAGGACTTCGGCGAGTGGTCGCGGTCGATCCGGCTGGGCAGCGGCGTGAGCTGATCCCGGTATTTGTTGCCCTCACGGGCGGCATAGGGCTTGGAGGAGGGCGACATCAGCGTCTCGAAGCTGAGGGCGCAGACCCGCATGCCCGGACGCAAGGCCAGGGGCAGGCGGCCGCAATTGAAGAATTCCAGGGTGATCCGGCCATTCCAGCCGGGATCGATGGTATGGGCGGTGGCGTGGACCATCAGCCCAAGCCGGGCCAGACTGCTGCGGCCGTCGAGCCGGCCGGCGATATCGGCGGGCAGCACCACCCGCTGCACGGTGATCCCGAGCACGAATTCGCCGGGATGAAGGTAGAAGGGGGCGCCATCGGGCACCTCGACCGACTCCATCAACTCTTCGGGGGCGGCGGCCGGCTGGCCCTCGGGCGGCGCCAGATCGACGAAGGCGGCCTTGCCGGGCGCGAACACCGAAAAGAGATTGCCGAGCTGCAAATCCACCGACATGGCGCCGATCTGATTTTCCGTCGGCAGCGGATCGATCTGCATGCGGCCCTCGGAGAGGAACCGCCGGATGTCAACATCCGCGAGCTTCATGACGTCGGTCCTCTCGCTGAATCCCCCCGGCGGCCGGAGCCGTTCCGGCCGATGTATAGCTTGCCAATCAGCGGAAGACCAGTGAATGTACTAAGGCGTTATGGAGTAACCGGAGAAGCCATGCCCAATTCCACCCAGCGCCCACCCCCGAACGCCCGGCACCTCGCGGTGATTCTCGACGGAGAGGCGCCGCCGGCCGGTGCCGGCGCCTCGGCGGACGCAATCTTTCGCGCCCGGGTCGCCGCCCATGGCGAGCGGGTGCGGCGGCTGAAGGCCGAGGGGGCGTCGCGCTTCGTCGAGAATCGCGATCTGGCGGCCTTTACCGCCCAAGGTGGGGCGTTGCCCGATCTGGTGCTGGTCGGCGACAATCCGGGGCGGCGCGAGTGGGAAAACTCGGTGTATTTGTGCGTGGCCGGGCGGGCGGGTGCCATGGCCCACCGCTTCTTCGATGTGATTTACGGCGAGGGATCGTTCCGCTCCAAGGTGATGGTGCTGAACAAAAGCTCGTTTCACACCCCGCGCACCGCCGATTTGGCGCAGTTTCTGCGCGATACCCCGGAAAACCGGGGGCTCGCCGAGGCCATCCGCACCGATCAGCGCGAGAATGCCCGTCTGCTTGCCGATATCGTCGCCCTGCTCGGCGTTCCGGTGGTGACCATCGGCATGGAGAGCGGCGGCACGGTGTTTCAGACCTTCCGGCAAACGCTGGAATCCCGGTATCGGGAGCTGGCCAAACCGGGCGCGGTGTTCAGGGGCCGAACCCTGGCGGACCCGTTTCGGAAGGTGCCGCATTTCTCGCTGTCGAAAATCTTCTGCCGCAACGCCGATGCCGCCTGGAATGCCGGGCTCGACAGCTTCCTCGGCCGCCATGAAGGGGCCATTCCGGGCTTGAGGACGTCGAACGGCAACATCTCGTCCAAGATTCTGCTCAGTGTCGGGGGGGAGCGGGTGCTCTCGGATTACCTGGCAACGGTGATCATCGGAACCGGGAAGTCTTGAGCCCGCGCGTCACCGGCCGAAAATATCGAATTCCACAACCAAAGATCGATCTGGCGTGCCGTCATTCGGGTTGACCCCGATAAAAATTGTTCCGGAACCATCGATCATGGTTCCTGATTTAAACAATTTTGTGAGCATACCCTTCATGAGCATGTAGGAGCCATTGCTGCTCTGGTCGAAATACACGCAACCTCTGTCGATAATTGTAAAATAACCATGAATACGGGAGGCTATGTCGTTTTTAATTATTATATTGCAGGTATCCGATCTGCCAATAACCAGCCTTTCTTGCGAGCGCTTTGGGGACCAGACAAGGCTGTTATCGAGTGTAACAATTTTAACATTGCATTTTGCTGGTGTGTTTGAAAAAGACCGTGTAATAACGTCCTTGGCAAAGATCAGTTCAGTGGTCCCTTCGGGGATTGTCTGCTGGGGAATCGACTGTGTGTCGGTGTCGCCTGATGAGAAAACCAGCCCTTTCTTTTCCGGCATGATCACGTCCTCCCCCTGAGTGGGACTATAATTCAACTGTACTTTGTTGTGTGTCAACGACAGAGTTTCCCCGTAAAATCATGGATGCTTCCGAGCGGGATCTGCCATGGCATGCGATCCATGCGCGGGCGGCAGAGCTGTCACGCCGGCAGCTGGATTCGTTTGATCCTTCAGGTGCGTCGCACAACATTCAGGGGGTGCGTTTTCAGCCGAGGGAGGTGGTGATGGCATTCGTGGATCGAAAGCGCTGGTTGAGAAGTCGGGCTCTGAGCGACTCCGACAGTCAGTTTTTGATCAACTGCCTGACAGCGCGGGGGATTGGCATGTGGGCGGCCGGTATTCTTGGCCTGGAGGGCGAGCAAGCGGCGCGTTATGCTCAGGAACTGGTGCTGGAGACGTTGTTGCCAGGTGAGATGAACTTCGCTCTCAGGCTACAGTGCGATTTTCAGGCCAGGGGGATCTCTGTCAGTGATCATCGGATCGAAGCAGCCCTCGAGCGGCAGAAGGAATACTCGGCGGAGCGGGTGGCGCATCGGTTCTGGAATGCCAATCTTGATCCGGAGAGCGGTTGGGAGCGCCGGAGACGGCCGAGAATGGTGCCACCTCCCGTCGTGTTGTCCCCGGCGCTTCAGGAGTGGAAGAGGCGGCATAATCAGGAGGCTTGACGGCGGCCTCGGGGCGGAGGAGGGTGATGGGACTTGGAGCAGGCTGGGTATTGCGAGTTCTCCGCGGCGATGATTATGATTGGGGGGAGTTATGGAGAACTGTGAAGTTTGTGGTCGCAAACCGTTAATGGAGCATCTGCAATACCGGGTATATTGGAGGGACAAATATATTTTCTTCTGCTCGTGCCATTGTCTCCATGTGTGGAATCCGAATAAGAAGAAAAATGACGGAACCTTCACCCCCATTCACTCTTCATAAAAGTCTAAGGCGCCCGTTCGCTGATGCAGCGGGCGCCTCTGTTCGGATTTCCGGTCACCGGAAGGCAAGGTGGGCAATGTTCTGGGAACGTTGTACTGGCGTTTCAGTGGCGGGGCCGCAGCCGACCCGGCACTGGGCGGTTCTTTTCGCTTGGTCTTTTCTGGTGATGGCCGTGGCGGCGCCAGCGACCGCCTCGGAGAAGAAGGAGGGGGAGTCGTCGGGAGGAATGGTCCGCCACTCGATCTGGGTTCCCCTGATCTCTCCTGGTACTCAGACGGTCTTGAAGACGATAACCGTAATTATCGAGATTCACGCGACGACCGACGAGGCGAAAAACTTTTTCACGGATCGGATGCCGCTGATCCAGGATGGATATCTGAGCGCGGTATACGGGAAGGCCTTCACAAATATTGGTCACGATGTTTTGGTTGGCCTGCTCGATCATGCCGTTGATGTTATTGCCGGAGATAAATTTCAAGGGCAGTACAATATCACCGTCCAGATCAACCCCAAGCCACAGTGAAACCGTGCGCGCCGGAGCGGCGATGGCGGGACCTTCCGGAGGCCGGGCGCTGCCGCGCTTTCCGGCGGCGGTTTCTTGGTGTATCAAAGGCCGTGCCGACGCGATGGGTTTTGCGATGACGATGAGGGCGCGATGAAGGTCCGGCTCTGGCTGCTCACCTTGCTGACGATGTTTGCTGGCCTGGATTCGGCGGTGGCTGATCCCTCGGTGCGGCTGGCCATGGGGGTTCTGCCGCAGAACAGCCCGCTGCTGCTGGTCGGAACCGTGTTCCGGGATTGCAGCGATTGTCCGGAAATGGTGGTCATGCCGTTGGGTGATTATACCATGGGGGCCCATCCCGGAGAGGAAGACGCCGAGGGCGTCGAGACGCGGTTTCGCGGTCGTTCGGAGCCCCGGCACCGGGTGTTCATCAACAGCGCCTTCGCGGTTGGTCGCTATGAGGTGACGGTGGGACAGTTTTCCCGCTTCGTCCAGGCCACCGGGCGGAAAATGGATGGCTGCTGGATTTCCCAGAATCACGAATGGAAACTGCTGGAGGACCGCAGTTGGCGCATGCCCGGCTATGGCCAGACCGATCGCGATCCGGCGGTGTGCGTGTCGTGGGAGGATGCCAAGGCCTATGTCGACTGGCTGTCCGGGGCGATGAAGCAGCGCTATCGCTTGCTTAGCGAGTCCGAGTGGGAATATGTCGCCCGCACCGGCACCAAGACCGTCCGCCCGTGGGGGGACGCCATCGGCCGCAATTTCACCGATTGCGCCACCTGCGGCAGCCGCTGGGATGGCCAGCGTCCGGCTCCCACCGGCTCGTTTTCAGTCAATCGCTTCGGCCTTTACGATCTGCTCGGCAATGCCGCCGAATGGGTCGAGGATTGCTGGCACAACGACTATCGCGACGCTCCGACCGACGGTAGCGCCTGGGTCAGCGGCGCCTGCGAATTCCGGGTGATCCGGGGCGGTTCGTGGGTCGATGTGCCGCGCAACGTCCGCTCCGCCCAGCGTGACCGCGACACCCAGTCCATGCGCAGCGTTTTCCTCGGCTTCCGCATCGCCCGCGACATCAATCCCTGAGGGCCGATCGCCACCTGACGGCGGAGACAGACGGCGATGGAACTGGGCTGGCCCGAGACCCTGGGCATCTTCGTGGTTGCTTTCGGCCTGTTCGTGTTCGCCAATCTGGCGGCGCGCCGGCCGGTGGATTTCCTCAGGCCGCGCCTGTGGTCGCCGGTGATGGTGATGGCGCTGTCGTTGCTGGTGGCCATTATGATGCTGGCCCACATGGTGACCCTCGCCACCGGAAGGCCGTTCCAGGGGGGCGGATTTTGAGGGAGCGCCAAGGCTCCGTCGGCCCCTGAGAGTCGCGTCGGTTGGAGCGGGGAGCTGGAAACTTGACAAAACTGCACCGAGGTGCCACTTTGGTTAAGGTTTCGTTTAGTTTCCGGAGGCGAGAAGGCCCTGTCAGCGTTCCCTGCGCATTCCCCGGTCCCGGTTGACGCCCGCGACCATTTCACCCGCCTTTTCGCGGCGCTGGCCATGGGCGCCTTGGTGCTGACCAGCGGTGTGGCGCGGGCGGGGGGGCATGGGGCTCCGGCCGCCGGTCACGGCGGCGGCGCACAGGAGGAGACGGCTCCAGAGACCTTCGTGGTGCTCGACTTGTTTTCCGAGGTGCTGGAAGCGAGTGTCGCCGGCATCGGGGTCAAGGTCGCCGAGTTGAAGCCCAAGGTCGAGCACGTCAACGAACTCTACAATCACGGCCAGAAACACAAGGCCTTCGCCTTGGCGCTCGGCATCTCGACCGAGGTCGTGGTGCTCGGGTTCTGTATCGAAACGCTCGGGGTCGGCGAGATGTTCATGACGGCCCTGTCGTTCGGCAGCAATTGGGCGCTTCAGTTGGCACAGTCGGCGGTGGGGGTCATGGCGTCAACCAAGGTCGCGCTGCTGGCCGGTGAAAAGGTTGAAGAGGCCACTGAAGAGAAGTACGAGCACGCCATCCACGCCGAATCCCGCGTCCGGACCAACAAACGCGACATGGCCGAAGCGGCGCACTGAGGCGCGTTCGGCGTCGCGAGGCTGTTGCCAATTCATCCTCATGAGCCTTGATTGTCGACACATCAAGGCGCCTCTCGAATGGTAGGCGCCCGCGTTTGCGGGCTTGCCTTCGGGCTGCGGGGCCGCGGTCGCGGCCCGGTATCGCCGATACGTCACGTCTTATGCGCGCCGGTATCACCGGGTGGTGCTACCGCAGGAGGCTGAGGATCGCCTGCTGCTGCTGACCGGCGATGCTCAAAGACTGCACGCCGATCTGCTGGCGGGTCTGCAACGACACCAGATTTGCGCCTTCCTCGTTGAGGTCGGCCAGGGTCAGCTTGCCCGAACCTTCGGTGAGAGTGTTGATATAGTTGGACGTGAAGTCCATGCGGGACTGCAGGAAGGTGACGTTGCCCGCCAGCAGGGCCGACTGGGAGCGGATGCGCGAGGTCGCGCGGTCGATGACCGTAGCCACGTGATCGAGCACCGAGGCCGGGCTGAGCGAGGTCTGCGAGGTCAGAGCCGAGAAGCCGGCGCCGCCGCCGCCCGCCATGTTGACCAGATCGGTGACCGTCGAACCGGCGCTGGCGCCATGGCTCATGGTGGTGAGCAGGTAGGAGGCGCGGAGGTTCGCGGCATTGACCTTCAGCGAGGCCGAGGTGACTTGGTTGAAGTACACCGTCATCGAGGCGGAACTGTTATCGACCAGATTCAGGCCCTGATAGGACGAGTCGCTGACCGCGGTGTTGATCTGCTTGGCCAGATCGTTGAACTGGGAACTCAGGGCGGCGCGGGTGGTCGAATCAGCGGTGCGGACGCTGTTGACGATACCCTTCATCTGCTTGAGGACGCTGCCGACCAGGTCGGTGCCGTTGATGGCGGCCTTAAGGCTCGAAATTCCCTGATCGATTTCGTCTTTCCGCACCGAGAAGTCGGTGGCGCGGTCGGTCAGACCCTTGGCTTTGAAATAAGAAACGGCGTCGTCGATCGCGCTCGAAACCTTCAAACCCGTGGTGAGGCGACCCTGGGTCCGGCTCATCAGGGACGCGGTGCCCGTCAGAGAGAGCAGGGAGTTGCGGGCGGACGCCGTAAGGGTGATATCGGACATTCTCTTCTCCGTTAAAAAGCGTGGTCGGGGGTGTCAATCATCGCATTCTGGTCTGATCCACTCGGTGCTGAGCAAAGCCTGTGCCAGTTGTTATTCTCATTTATTTCAATTGGTTATCATGTGATGCCGTCATCCGGAGTGACCATGTGCGTCTTTGATCCGGCAAATTTTGCCGTGATCCCAGGTAGAAGTGGCCCAGAGTGGCATAGGTGAATGACCTGATGCCGATGGTCCGGGCGCCGGGACCAGATCCCGGCGGCAGGGGAGAAAAAAGAGGGGAGCAAAAAAGTATCGGCCGGTTCAGACTCGGGGGATTCCGTTACGTGTTCATACGAATTGTAAGTGGCAGTGGCAGAGCGATATAATTTATTAATGGCTAGTAAATGATGCTGGCTTGATTCGGTGGTGACTCGAAGAGGATGCCATACCATTCGTAACGACACAACAAAACCTGTGGTCGCAGTTGTCGATGATGATTGCGCTCTTCTTGACGGGTTGTCGATATTTCTCGATACGGCAGGAATGACTGTTGTTGGCTTCTTGTCTGCCGAGGATTTCCTCCGGTCGCCGCGGATAACCGATGTTGGTTGCGCCTTGATCGATCTTCATCTGACCGGCATGGACGGGATGGAGCTTTTCCGCAGGGTGCAGGAACTCCGCGACACGCTCCCGGTCATTATTCTGACGGGTTATGGCAGCGTGCCCCTGGCGGTCGAAGCGCTGAAGACCGGCGCTCTCGACTTCATCGAGAAGCCGTTCGATCCGGATCGTCTGCTGGCCGCGATCCGGCAAGCCACCCATTGGGAGGCCGAGGAGCGGGAGGTCAGAGCCAAACAAGCGACGTACCAGGAGCAACTCGCGAGGCTGACGCCGCGCGAGCGCGAGGTCATGGATTTGATGGTCGCCGGCATGACCAGCAAGGCGATCGGCGGCTCGCTGGGCATCAGCTCTCGGACCGTCGAGATTTATCGGGCCCACGTCATGAACAAAATGAAGGCGGACTCGCTGGTCGAACTGATCCGGCGAAGCCTGACGGTTCAGGCCGGGCTTTGAGGCGTCGGGAGACGCTTCGATTTTAGCCTTTCCCCCCGGTGGTTTCGCTGATTCATTTAAATTCAGTGGAAGGCATCGCGTCTAATTCATGAAACATGTCCGGCGCGCCCTTCGTGGCGTCGGGGCTGGCGTGCGTCCGCTTGCTCCGGACTCGGGGATCATTCGAACGGGAAGAACAAAATGACCCCGGGGCCGCTAAGGTTCCGATTGCGGCCGGCGGGTTGGCGCGCTACTTTATCCAGGGCCACCCGAAAGGCGAAGACACACCATGCAGAAACTGGTGCTGGCATCTCAAAAGGGCGGGGTCGGCAAGACGACGCTTGCCCTTCATCTCGCAGTCGCCGCTCACGAGGCGGGGGCTGGTCCCGTCGTCATGGTCGACGTTGATCCCCAGGGGTCTCTTGCGGCGGCCTGGAATTTGCGCAAGGCCGAGCATCCGGCCATGGCCAGCACGACCATCGCCGAATTGGGCGCGACGCTGGCCGATCTCGAGGCCGATGGTTTCAAGCTGGTGGTCATCGACACGCCGCCCGCGATCACCGCCACCATCTCCTCGGTGCTGGATCTGGCCGACATGGTGGTGGTGCCGACTCGGCCGTCGCCGATCGATCTGCACTCGATCGGCGCCACACTCGATCTGCTTGAGCAGGCCGGCAACAAGCCCTTCTTTTTCGTGATCAATTCGGCCAAGCCCAAGGCGCGTCTGGTTCAGCAGACCCTGACCGCGCTTGCTCAGCATGGCCGAGTCGCGACCACGATTTTCGACCGGGTGGACTTTCCCACCGCCATGATTGATGGCCGCACCGCCGGTGAAATCGATCCCAAGGGCAAGGCGGCCGCCGAAATCGAAGAGCTTTGGGCGGTGATCAGCAAGAAACTGGGCAAGGGGGAGGCCAAGCGATGAGCAAGCGGCCCTCTCTCGGTCCCGAGACGGTGGTGCGCAAGTCGCGTCTTGCCGCCAAGGGCCAAGCGGTCCCGGCGCTGGTGCACGGTCGTCATGGTCACGAGGACCAACCGGCGATTCCGCCGGTTCCGGTGGTCGCCCCGGTTCAGGAGGCCGTTTCTGTTCCGGCCCCGGTTCCAGTCCCGGTCTCGGTCGTCGAGGCTGTCGCAGAGGCTCCGGCTCCGGCGGTGGAGGTGGTTGCGGTGCCCGCGCCGGTCCCGGCGCCTGTTGCCGCGTCCGCTCCGGTTCCCGAGGTGGTGGCCCATCCGGCGGTCGAGGCGCTGGCGGCGGCGCTGGCCGATAAGGAGCGCTTGGCCACGGCTTTGGCCGAGAAGGATCGGCTGATCGCCGACAAGGATAATCTGATCGCCGACAAGGACCGGCTGAGTGCCGAGAGGGATCGGCAGAACGAGCAACTGCGCGCCGATTTGCTGCGGCTGGAACATGAGCGGTTGCAGGAGCGCGCGACCGCCAACCGCGAGCAGGAACAGTTGTCGGGTCAACTGGTCGCCGCCGATGCCACCGTCGACGAATTGCGCAACCGGGTCGGGGATCTGCGCGCTCAGCTGGATGCGTCGCGCGCCGAGGTGTCGCGCCTGATCGAGCATCACGCCGCCGAGCGCCAGCGCCTGTTCGAGCATCACAAGGCCGAGAGCGAGCGTTTGCTGGCCAGCGCCACCGCCGTCCGTCAGGCGACGTCGCCGGTCACCACCGTGCTTGACAGCAGCCTTCAGAGCGCCAAGCGCTGGTTGTTCGGCGACGAGCCCCAGGCCAAGCCCGCCACGCAGGTCAACCAGAAGGCGGCGCTGGCCCAGCAAAGGCCGACCGCCCAGCCGCAAAAACCATCCGCCGCGCCGGCTCAGGCCAAGCCGACGGTGGTCAAGCCGGTTGGTCCGCCCACCGCGCCCAAAATTCTCAACCGCCGGCCGGTCGGCTGATCCGGCCGTTTCGCGGAATGAAGATCGACGTCCGATACGGAAGCTGTTGCGTCCGCCCGTGTCGTTGGGTATAACGCGCAACCGTTTTCTGGGGATTTTCGACATGAAGGCTGACATCCATCCCGATTATCACGAGATTAATGTCGTGATGACCGATGGCTCCACGTTCAAGACGCGCAGCACCTTGGGCAAGCCCGGCGACACGTTGCGCCTGGACATCGATCCCAAGTCTCACCCGGCCTGGACCGGCGTGCAGAAGCTGCTCGACCCCGGCGGCCAGATCGCCAAGTTCAACAAGCGGTTCGCCAGTTTCGGCCTGAAGCGCTGATCGGCTTTCGCGGCGATTGGAACGGCGCGGCTGCGAGCTTCGCGGCCGCGTTTTTCTGCGCGCGCGCGTTGCGTTGCGATCGGTTATGCTGTTGACCCGGCCCCACTTTCCGGTGGACTATCGACATCATGCCGAGTTTCGACAGGCCTGAAGGCCACACCGATATCCGCTATGGCGGCTGGCTCGAACGCTGCCTTCCCGCCGGCTTACATCCCTATTTCCGGTTGGCCCGCCTCGACCGGCCGATCGGGACGTGGCTGCTGCTGTTTCCCTGCTGGTGGAGTCTGGCCCTGGCTTCGCCCGGCTGGCCCGACGGCCGCTGGCTGTGGCTGGCCTGTTTGTTTGGGGTCGGGGCGGTGGTGATGCGCGGGGCGGGCTGTACCGTCAATGACATCCTCGACCGGGATCTCGATGCCCAGGTGGAGCGCACCCGGGGGCGTCCGATTCCGAGCGGGCAGGTCACGGCCCGGCAGGCGCTGGCCTTCATGGTCGCGCAGATGCTGCTCGGGCTCGCGGTGCTGCTGCGCTTGACGCCGTTCGCCATCGGGCTCGGCGTCGCCTCGCTGGTGCTGGTGTTCACCTATCCGCTGATGAAGCGCGTCACGTGGTGGCCCCAGGCGTTCCTGGGGCTGGCCTTCAACTGGGGCGCGGTGATGGGCTGGGCGGCGGTGCGCGACGATCTGGCGGCGCCGGCGCTGGTGCTCTATGGCGCCGGCATTGCTTGGACACTCGGTTATGACACCATCTACGCTCATCAGGATAAGGAAGATGACGCCCGCATCGGCGTGAAGTCGACGGCGTTGCGGCTGGGGGATCACAGCCGGCCCTGGATCGCCGGTTTTTATGCCGCGACCGTGGCGGGGATCGGCACCGCCGGCTGGCTGGCCGGGCTCAATCCGTTGTTTTTCCTGGGGCTGATCGTCGGAGCTGGGCAACTGGCCTGGCAATTGCGCGGCTGGGTCCTGAACGATCCGGCCGACTGTCTGCTCCGTTTCAAATCCAATCGCTGGTTCGGCTGGTTGATTCTGGCCGCGATCGTCGCCGGCAATCTGCCGGTTTGGCAATGAGCCCGGATTTCCGGAGTCGCGGCTCGAAACGTCCGGGTTGCCGGAAACCGCGCCAACATGCTACGGAACGGGGATGACGGCCTCGGCGTGTCTTTCATCATCGGGACGCGCGGGCGCGACAACGAAAGCGGAGCGCAGCTTCGCCAGGCAAAGCATCGGAGGACAGAAATGGCCTATGTGGTTGGTGAGCAGTGCATCAAGTGCAAGTACACGGATTGTGTCGAAGTCTGTCCGGTCGACTGCTTCTATGAAGGCGAGAATATGCTCGTCATTAATCCGGACGAGTGCATTGATTGTGGCGTCTGCGAGCCTGAATGCCCGGCAGAAGCGATTTCTCCTGATACCAAGGCCGGGTCTGAGCAGATGGCCGAGTTGAATCGGAAACTCTCATCCGAGTGGCCGAATATAACCAGAAAGAAGCCCGCGCCGGATGATGCCGACAGCTATAAGGGCGTTGCCGGAAAGCTTGAGAAGTTCTTCAGCGACAAGCCGGGCTCCTGATCCCTTCGCGGGTGAAGTTTAGCCGCTTTGTTTGGCAATGGCTGTGTCATGCGAATTGCGCACGCCAGCCATCGCCTGACAACTCCCCCGCCGCACTGCGGCGGGGGATCAAAGGTATGTAACTTTATCGACACATCCGGTATACAGAACCCAGAAGCGGTGGCCCAGGTGAGCATCACGGCCTTGCGAGTGTGGCCGGATGCGAACGGGTGGCGGTGTTGCGTGAAACGCAGCCCGGCGTGAGCCGGAAAGCCGTTGGGCCGGATATTTCCCCGCCGGTGTCCCTGTGATGACCGGTCGTGGGGGCTTGGTTAACCGCGGTGCTAATCGCACACAGTGAGAGCCAATAAGAATGACGCACAAGCTTGAGTTCCTGGCCGGAGATTTCGTTGTCTATCCGGCCCATGGCGTCGGTCGTGTCGAAGGCGTCGAGACCCATCACATCGCAGGCCAGGAGGTGACCCTCTACGCCATCACCTTCGAAAAGGAGCGGATGACGCTCAAGGTGCCGGTGGCCAAGGCCAAGAATTCGGGGCTGCGCCGACTCAGCTCCAAGGACCGGATCAAGGTCGCCCTCGAGACTCTTCAGGGCCGCTCCCGGGTTCGCCGCACCATGTGGAGCCGCCGGGCTCAGGAATACGAAGCGAAGATCAACTCCGGCGACCCGGTGTCGATCGCCGAGGTCGTCCGTGATCTCTACCGGGGTGGCGATCAGTGCGATCAGTCCTATAGCGAGCGCCAGATTTATCAGGCGGCGCTTGAGCGGCTGGCGCGTGAACTGGCGGCGGTCGAGAAGATCGATGAACTCAAGGCGACCGAACGGCTGGAAGAGGTTCTGACCAAGGCCGCGTGATTTTTTTGGGTGCCGGTGCCGGGGCGCTGTCTCCGGCACCGTTTTTGGTCTTTCACCATGGCTGCGCGACGCATAGACTTGGGCCGGAATTCGGGAGTGCTCCGAATTGACATGCTGGTTTCGCAGTTCATGGTTGGCGGCATATGGTAGATAATCAGCGTTATGCCGATCTTGGGCGTCCGCGCCGGATCTGGGCGGTGGCGGCCATTCATGCGGAGGTCGACCGTCTGGTCAGGCTTCACGACGAGATCGGCGCCCGTTTCCGGCCCGGGGACCGCTTGGTCTATCTCGGGAATCTGATCGGCCGCGGCTCCCACGCCCTCGAAACCATCGAAGAATTGTTGATGTTCCGCCGGGCCTTGCTGGCGGTCACCGGCATGTTCGAAACCGATATCGTCTATCTGCGCGGCGGCCAGGAGGAGATGTGGCAGAAGCTGCTGCAATTGCAGCTGGCGCCCACTCCCCGCGACATCATGGCCTGGATGCTCAGCCAGGGGGTGGGGGCGACCCTGCAATCCTATGGCAGCACCGTCGATCAGGCGAGCGTGGTGTCCCGCGATACCGCGCGCAACATCGCCCGCTTTACCGGCGGTTTGCGCGAGGTGATGCGCAAGGCCCCGGGGCACGAGGCGCTGTTCAGCGCGCTGCGCCGGGCGGCCTTCACCGGTTTGCCCGAGACTCCGCCCGACTCGGGGGAGGGCGGGGTGCTGTTCGTCAATGCCGGCTTCGATGTCGAGCGTGCCTTCGAGGCCCAGGGGGATGCGTTCTGGTGGGGTGGCCCCCAGTTTTCCCGGATCGACCGCCGCTATGGCGGTTTCGCCCGGGTGGTGCGCGGCCATGACCCCGCCCGGGGTGGTTTCGTCATGAACAAGTACACCATCACCATCGATGCCGGGTGCGGCTTTGGCGGGCCGTTGGTGTGCGCCTGCATTTCGCCTGCGGGCGAGCTGTTGGAATCCCTGGAGGCGTGAGGTGATACCGGCGAGCGAGAAGAACGACTCATTCCCTATCGCTCGCCGGTCCGACGCGACGCGGCGGCGCGCCTCGTGGCGCGAAGCCTCGCGGCGTTTGAGCGAGCGCCTTGATGTGTCAAGGCTCGGCGGTATGAGTGCTGGCCTGCTGCTGATCGTGGCGCTTTTGCTGAGCGGCCCCGCCCGGGCCGGTCACGAGGGTCTGACCATCGGGATTTCCCAGTATCCGTCGACTCTGCACCCCTCCATCGATTCCATGTCCGCCAAGTCCTACGTGCTTGGCATGACCCGCCGGCCCTTCACCGCCTATGACGCCAACTGGCAGCGCATCTGTCTGCTGTGCACGGACTTGCCGAGTCGGGACAAGGGCACCGCCGTTGACGAGCCCGGCGGCGGCATGGCGGTGACCTACACCATCAGGCCGGGGGCGGTCTGGGGCGATGGCGTGCCGATCACCACCAGGGACGTGCTGTTTACCCTGCAGGTGGGGCGGAACCCCTTGAGCGGCTTCGACAGTCAGGATTTTTTCACCCGCGATATCAAGGAGATAACCGCCAAGGACGATCGGACCTTCATCGTCCATCGCGCCCGGCGGACCTGCGACTACCAGGGGCTTGAAGGCTTCGATCTGCTGCCCGAGCATCTGGAAAAGCCGGTGTTCGAGGCTGATGCCGCGTCCTATCCGAATCGGACGCTGTACCGCACCGCGCCCGCCAATCCCGGCCTGTATTTCGGTCCCTACCGGATCACCGCGGTTGACACCGGCAGTCGGATCGATCTTGAGGTCAATCCGAAATGGTGGGGGGTGCCGCCGCCGTTCAAGACGATTACGGTGCGGGCGGTGGAAAACAGCGCGGCGCTTGAGGCCGGGTTGCTGGCGGGCGACATCGATCTGGTGCCGGGCGAGATCGGCTTGCCGCTCGATCAGGTGCTGTCCCTCGGCAAGCGCCAACCCGGACGCTTCGATATTCTGACCAAAGCCGGGCTGTTCTTCGAGCATATCGACATCAATCTCGACAACCGGGTGTTCGCCGATGTCCGGGTGCGGCGGGCGCTGCTCCAGGCCATCGACCGCCAAGCGATCAGCCGGCAATTGTTCAGCGGCCGTCAACCGGTCGCCGACAACATCGTCAGTCCGCTCGATCACATGTTCGATGCCGAGGCGCCGAAATACCGCTTCGATCTGGCCGCCGCCAACCGCCAGCTCGACGAATTGGGCTGGACCCGGGGCGCGGGTGGCATCCGCACCAATGCCGCCGGGGAGAAGCTGGCGTTCAGTTTGGCCAGCACCGCCGGCAACCGCTCTCGCGAGTTGGTCGAGCAGGTGCTTCAGGCCCAGTGGCGGCAGGTCGGCGCCGAGGTGCGGATCGAGAATCAGCCGGCCCGCGTGCTGTTCGGCCAGAGCCTGCGCGAGCGCGGCTTCACCGGTCTGGCGCTGTTCGCCTGGGCCAGCGCTCCCGCCAACATTCCGCGCAGCGTCCTGCACTCCTCGATGATTCCGGCCGCCGGCAACGGTTTTTCGGGCGAGAACTATCCGGGGCTGCGCGATGCGGAGGTCGACCGTACTCTCGACGATCTCGAGGTGGTGTGCGAGCCCAAGGCCAATCGCGCGCTCTGGTCGCGCCTGCAACGGTTGTATGCCGAGCAGCTGCCGTCCTTGCCGCTCTATTACCGGGCCGAGGTGACGGTGAAGCCGAAATGGCTGCGCGGCATCGTGCCCACCGGCCATTCGGAACCGACGACGCTGTGGATCGAAAATTGGAAGGTCGGAGCGCCGCCGCCCCGCCCACCCCGCCGGACTCAGGGCACCGCCAGCGACGGTGAAGCCGCAGACGATTCCGAACAACTCCCGCAGGAATAAGTCCCGGTTTCCAAAGGCCTCCGGCCTTTGGTGGGTCCAGGTAAAGCCCTGGTCTTCGGCGCTCTACCGCCAGACGCTGAAGCCCAACACCGAGAACAGGCGTTTTTTCTGCTTGGGCAGCCGACGCCGGGGCCGGGGCCGGGGCGGCGGCGGAGGTGGTGGCGTCAACCCGAACAGCAGCTTGAAAACATCCAGTCCCCTGACCGGAATCGAACGGGCGCGGCGCTGTTTCGCCTTTTGCCCGAGGAAGTTGGAATATCCGTAATACGCCGCCGCCCCAGCCCCGAAGGCGATCACCGGCCCCCAGCCGCCCAAGCCCAGCCCCAGCCCCAGCCCGGTCAGGCTGAAGCCCTTGCCGCCCCAAAGCGGGCCGCCGGCGATGGTGAGAATTTTCGCGCCGGACAGACCGCCGTCGCAATGACTGAGGGCGGCTTTGCCCAGCAACCCGGAAGCGGAGGCCTTTCCGGTCGTGGCCAAGCCGGTATTGGCACCAACGGTGCCGCCGGAGGGACCAACAAGGTTCTGAAAACCACCACCAACCGGAACAGCCATCGGGTTCGGTCCCTTGAGCACAAATCGGCAGGCATTCTAACGCCGTTTCGCCTGCGATGCCAGAGACTCGCGCTCAACCACAGGGTAATCGGGTGAAGGATGGCGGTGCCGATGTCGGGGGCTGCCGCCCCCGAACCCCTGCCCGGGGAACCCAATGGGCTCCCCGGACCCCACGGTTTTTTCTGTCCCCCCATCCCCAGAGGGGCCGCTGGTGCGGTTGGGATGGGGGGACAGAAAAAAGTCAAGGGGTCAAGGGGCCTTTCGGCCCCTTGCCAGGGGGCGCGGGGGAGCAGCGCTCCCCTGCTATCGGCACCGCCATCCTTCACCCGCTTACCCTGGCTCAACCAACGGCGCGCAGGGCCTCGGCGCCGCGCAAATCCACCGAGACCAGTTGCGAGATGCCCTGTTCGGCCATGGTGACGCCGAACAGCCGGTCGGTGCGGGCCATGGTCAGGCGGTGGTGGGTGATGATCAGGAAGCGGGTGCGGCCCGAGCGCGCCATCTCGTGGACCATGTCGCAGAAGCGGCCGACATTGGCCTCGTCGAGCGGCGCGTCGACTTCGTCGAGCACGCAGATCGGCGCCGGGTTGCACAGGAACACCGCGAACAGCAAGGACAGCGCGGTCAGGGCCTGCTCACCGCCCGACAGCAGGGTGAGCATTTGCAGGCGCTTGCCGGGCGGGCTGGCGAAGATTTCCAGGCCGGCGTTGAGCGGATCCTCGGCGTCGGTGAGCTCGAGATGGGCGCGGCCACCACCGAACATCTTGACGAACAGCTCTTGGAAGTTGGTGTTCACGGTCTCAAAGGATGCGACCAGCCGCTCCCGCGCTTCCTTGTTGAGGCTGGTGATGCCGTGGCGCAGCCGGCCGATGGCGGCGATCAGGTCGGCGCGTTCGGTGGTCAGGCTGGTGATCTGGGTTTCCAGCTCCTCGGCTTCCATCTCGGCGCGCAGATTGACCGGCCCCATGTTTTCCCGCTCGCGGGTCAGGCGCTCGAGCCGGCTTTCCACCGATGCCGCCTCGGGCAGATCGTCGCCCGGCTCCAGCCCGGCCAGGGCCAGGGTCTGGCCGGGTTCACACTCCAGGCGCTCCAGAATCCGTTCGGCGAGATCGGCGGCGTGGGCTTGGGTGGTGGCGACGGCGGCCTCGGCGCGGGCGCGGGCCTCGCGGGCGTCGGCCAGTCCCGACTCGGCGCGCTTCAGGTGCTTTTCGGTTTCGGCGAGTTGGGTTTCGGCGGCGGCCAGGGTGTCGGCGGCGCGTTTGCGGGCGCGCTCGGCATCGGCGATCCGGGTCAGCAGCCCCTGGCGTTCGGCCTCGATTTCGGCCGGGCGGTGGGCGAGGCGCTCCAGTTCGGCGGCGGCGGCGGCGGCGCGCTCGGTGAGTTCGGCGAGCCGGCTGCCCGCGCCCTGCTGACGCGAGCGCCAGGAACGTTCCTCGGTCTCGATGGCGGCGAGGCGCTGACGGCGGGCCTGGGCCTCGCGGGTCAGGCGGTCGAGTTGGCTCTGGCGCTCGGCCTGGACGGCGCGGCGTTCGGCGAGGCGGGCGCGCAGCTCGGCGACCCTTTCGCGGGCCGGGGCGGTTTCGGGCAGGGCGGCCAGGGCGGCGCGGGCATCGGCGAGGCGGGACTGGAACTCGACGCGCTCGGCCTCCAGCCGCTCCACCTGCTCGACCACGGCGGCGAGGCGGGAGGCGGCGGCGGCATCCTCGCGCACCAGCTTGGCGTGATGGTCGCGGGCGGTGTTGACGGCGGTGAAGAACTCCCGCACGGCATCGCGGCGGCGCTTTTCCTCGAGGGTGGCCTGCTCGGCGGCGCGGCGGCAATCATCGACCACGGCCCGGGCCTCGTCGACCCGGTCCTCGGCGGCGGCCAGTTCGACGCGCAACTCCTCAAGGCGGTTGCGCTGGCGGAGGCGGATGGCGGCGGCCGAGGGGGCGCCGGCTGCGATGGTCAGACCGTCCCAGCGCCACGCCGCGCCCTCGCGGGTGACCAGGGCCTGTCCGGGCAACAAGTGCGGCGCGAGGCGGGCGCCGATTTCGCCATTGGCCACGATGCCGATGCGGGTCAGCCGGCGGGTCAGAACGGCGGGGCCGGAAACCTTGTCGGCCAGCGGTTCGGCGCCCTCGGGCAGCGGCGGCACCTCGGCATAGGGGGGCAGGGTGCGCCAGTGGATGGCGGCGGCGTCGTTGAGCGGCGCGGTGAGGTCGTCGCCGAGGGCGACGGCGAAGGCGGCCTCATAGCCGCGCGCCACGGTCACGGCGTCGATCAGCGGCGGGAACAGATCCACCGAGCCGGAGCGGCCATGGAGGAGTTCGGTCAAAGCCGAGGTCTCGGCCTTGAGCTTGGCGCGCACGCCCTCCACGCCCTGAAGGGCCTCGCGCGCCCGGCCCTGGCGGCTGTCGGCCGCCTGTTTGGCCTGCTCGGCGGCGTCCACCGCCTCGCGCGCCGCGTCCAGCCGGTCTTCGGCGGCGGCGGTGAGCAGGGCCGCTTCTTCGAGATCGGGGCGGGCGGCCTGCTCGCGCTCCAGGGCCTCGCGCTGCTGGCGCTGGGCGCCGGCCCGCTGTTCGGCGCTGATCAGGCGCTGCTCGTGATCGCGCACCTGACCGGTGAGCGCGCCGCGCTTGGCCTCGTCGCGGGCAACCTGCTCGGTCAGCTGGGTCAGCGAGCGGTCGAGGTCGTCAACCTCCTCGCGGGTCTCGGCCAGACGCTCGGCGGCGTCCTCGGCGAGCATGGCCTCGTCTTCCTGGGCCGCGACCAGGGTTTCGCGCTCCTCGGCGAGGCGTAGCACCGCGCCGTCGGCATCGGCGGCCAGCGAGCCTTCGCGGCCAAGATCGCCCTGGACCTGCTCGATGCGACGGCGGTTGGCGGTTTGCGACTCGACGACCCGGCGTTCCTCGGCGTCCAACTGCTCGCGGGCCAGGGTCAACCGTTGCAGCCCCGCCGCCGCCGAGGCTTCGGCCAGACGCAATTGCGGCAGATCGGCGGCATCGCTGGTGCGCCGGGTGGTCAGGCTGACCACGGCGCCCATCAGCTCGCGCACCTGCGACTCGGCGGTGGCGAACTGGGCGCGGGCGGTGTCGGTGGCGGCGGTGGCGGCCTGCCAGCGCAGATGCCAGAGCACGGCTTCGGCGCGGCGGATCAGGTCCGAGAGGTTGCGATAACGGTTGGCCTGACGCGCCTGTTTCTTCAGCCCCTGCAACTGGCCGTCCATGGCGCCGATGACGTCATCGAGCCGGGTCAGGTTGGTTTCGGCGGCCTTCAGGCGGAGTTCGGCCTCGTGGCGGCGGGAATGCAAGCCGGTGATGCCGGCCGCCTCTTCCAGCAGTTGACGGCGGTCCTGGGGCTTGGCGCGGATCAGGGCGCCGATCTGGCCCTGGCTGACCAGGGCCGGCGAATTGGCGCCGCTGGCATTGTCGGCGAACAGCAGCTGAACGTCGCGCGCCCGCACCGACTTGCCGTTGATCCGGTAGTCGGAGCCGGAGCCGCGTTCGATCCGGCGGGAGATTTCGAGATCGGTCGAGTCGTTGAACCCGGCGGGGGCGGTGCGCGAGGAATTGTCGAGATAGAGCGACACTTCGGCAAGGTTGCGCGCCGGCCGGCGCGAGGTGCCGCCGAAAATCACGTCGTCCATCTCGTCGCCGCGCATCTTGCGCGCCGAGGTTTCGCCCATCGCCCAGCGCAGCGCTTCAACGAGATTGGACTTGCCGCAGCCATTGGGGCCGACGACACCGGTCACGCCGGGCTCGATGATCAGCTCGGTCGCATCCACGAAGGATTTGAAGCCGGCGAGTCGCAGCTTGATGAAATCCAAGACGGCAAGCTCCGGGGAGGGGGCTCAGGGTTTCAGCAGGCGGTCGATGGTTTCGACGAATTTATCCAGGGCCTGGGCGCCCTCGACCTTCGCCACACCGTCATTGAAGAGGAAGGTCGGAGTCGAGGTGATGCCGTACTTCTTCTGGGCCTCGAACATGCGCTGGATCAGGGCGTCTTCCAGCGGTTTGGTGGCCATGCAAGCATCGAAATCGGCCTGGGGGATGCCGCCGAGCGCGCCGATCTGAGCCAAGGCCTTCTTCGGGTCGGGCGCCCGGCCCCAGGTGGTCTGCCCCTTGAACAGCACGTCGAGGAAGCCGTAATAGCGCGCCGCCGGGGCGCAGCGGGCGAGCATCGCGGCGTGAAGGGCGTTGGGATCGAGCGGGAAATCGCGGAACACCACCTTGAGTTTGCCGGTGTCGATGTAGCGGCTCTTCAACTCGGGCAGGGTTTTGGTGTGGAAATCGGCGCAATGGGGGCAGGTCAGCGACGAAAAGTCGAACATCGTCACCGGAGCGTTGGCATCGCCCAGCACCCGGTCGGCCAGCGCGGCCTCGGTCGAGGGAATTTCGGCCTGCGCCCAGCCGGCGCCGAGGCTCAGCCAAAGCCCGGTCAGAACAGCAATCACTCTCAATCCCTGGCGCATCCAAGCCTCCCCGTTACAACATCTGGGGACTATAAGGCGGTCGGCACACCGAGGCAAGCGGCATCGCAAAACAAGGGGCGTCGGTCCTTGACCCCGTTAGAGCATGATGCGATCACACGGAATCGCATCATGCTCTAACCGTTTTGTTTTTAGAGCGATTCACGCTACGGGGTGATGCCACCCCTTTGCGACCCGCTCTAAAGGCCGGAGGCCTTTGGAAACCGGCTACTTTTTGTCGGGGGTCAGGCCCTGGGTGACGGAGATCGAGAGCAGGCAGGGCATTTGGTTGGGCAGTACCGGGCCGTGTTCGAAGTCGGTGCGGTCGAGGCAATCGGCCAGGGCCGGGCTCATGTTGCCGGCCAGGGTCGCGGCGAGCAGCAGCAGTTTCTGGGCGCGCGGGTCGGCGCGGGCGAGAATCACCGTGCCGGCGTCCCACGAACTGCGGGAGCCGGTGATCGCGGTCACCGCCTTGACCCGCCAGTCCATCGGCGCGAAACGGGCGGCGGCGAAGAACAGCAGCGGTCCGAGCATCAGCGCCGCCAGCACCAGCCCCATGGTCACCCAAACCTGACGGCGCAGGCCGAAGGTCCGTTCGGCGGCGTGGGCGAGCGAGCCGGCGCGCAGGGCCGCTTGATGCTCGGTCGCGGCCTCGACGTCGTAGAGCGGCGAGGTCGGGCTGGTGACCCAGCCGTTCAGGCGGCTGGCGATGGCCATTTGCGCCGCCACCGGGTCCCAGCCGTCGGTACCGCGCCGGACCCGGCCGGCCAGGCGGGCGGCGGTGTCCTCCAGGCGTTGCACCAGTTCCACCGCCAGCCCGACGAAGGCTCCGGCAGCGGCCGAGCGCGGCCGGTGCAGCAGCAGCGGCTTGCCCAGCACCGAGGCGGCGGCCAACTCCTGGCTGTAGGGAATGTCGGTGGTCAGCACCTGATCGGCGAAGGAGCGGCGCACGGTCGCGGCGAGGGCCTTGGCGCCCTGGGTGTCGCCCTCCTGACGTTGCATGGTCAGCAGAATGTCGAGCACCGGCCGGGGCTTTTGCGCCGCCGCCGCCAGATTGGCCATGAACTGGTCGAGATGGCGCAGGCCCTGAAGGGCATAGGCGTCGTAGGGCAGGGGCACCAGCACCCGGTCGGCGGCCAGCAGGGCGTTGATGGTCAGGGTGCCGAGCGAGGGCGGGCAGTCGATCACCACATAGTCGAAGGGTTGGCTGAGTGCCTGGAGCGCCTCCGACAGCCGGTTCTGGCCCTCATGCTGGTTCGCGAGATCGGCTTCGAGTTGGGTCAGGTTGAGGCTGGCCGGCGCCACCCACAGCTCGGGAATCCGGGTCTGCCAGACCACGCCCTGATGATTGCCGCCCTCGGTGAGCAACTGGTGGGCGCCGCCCTCGCCGCTGGCGATCAGGGCGAAGCCGACATTGGCGCTGGCGTTGCCCTGGGGATCGCAATCGACCAGCAACACCGGCCGGCCGGCGGCGGCGAGCGCGGTCGCGAGGTTGACGGCGGTGGCGGTCTTGCCGACTCCGCCCTTCTGGCTGGCGACCGCGATGACGTGGGAGTGTTGGGCCATGTCTCAGTTTCCCGGCGGCCGGAGATTGATCAGGGCTTCGAGTCCGACCCGCTTGCCGCCGCCGCCGCTGGAGGACTGGTCGGGTTCGCCCTCTTCGGCCGGCTTGTCGCCGGCTCCGGGCCGTGACGAGCCGTACAACGCCGCCCACAGCGCGGCGGCCTGGGCATCGCTCGGCGGCGCGGCGGGGACGCTGAGCGAGGGCCCGGCCGACGGGGACGCGGCGCCGCCGGAGCGGCGCTGCCGTGGGCGTTTGGGCGTCTTGAGCTGGGCCTGCCGGCCGGATTCGAAGGAGGGCAGGGCCGGGGCCATGGCCGACGCCGCCGAGGCCGACCAAGCCTGGTCGCCACTCAGGGATTTCAGCTCGCCAAGGTTGAGCCGGCGGCGGAAGATCAGCCGGCAGCGGCGGGAAAACGCCACATAGGGCATCCCGAGCACCACCAGCAGCCCGGCCAGGGCGAAGGGTTCGGGCATGGTCAGCTGTGGTTCGGCCAGCCAGCGCCCGGCATCGGCGGCGATCAGCAGGGTCAGCCCGAAGGCGACCACCAGATACAGGGCGGGAAAGCGGGGATGCTTGGCCAGACCAAGGCCGGCGGTGACCAGCGCCAGCACCGACACCGCGATTTTGGCGAGCGCGAGTAGGAAGGGAGTGGAGCCAAGGTCGGGATTGAAGAGATCGAGAGAGATCACCGGCCCGATCAGGCCGATAGCGCCGGCCACCACCAGCACCCCGATCACCAGCAGCAGAACCCCGGCGACCACGGCGTCGGGGTGGGAGGCCGCGGTCAGGAAATCCACGGACACCGTTCGCCGCGACTCTCCCCCGACGGCGGCGGACGGTTTGCTATCGGACATCGTCCGCGTCCCCTTTACTGATCCCGGCCGATCGTCGGGCTGGACAGGGCGCCCTGGCGCAGCGCCGCCATGGCGGCGTCGGCGTCGAGACGGCTGTGAGCGGCGGCGAGCCAGCGTCCGGCCAACTCGCCGGGATAGGCGTGCAGATCCTCGAACTGGCGCACCGCCACCGGCAGGTTGCCCAGCCCCATCGCGGCGCGGATGCCGCCGAGCGCGGCGCGGAAGCGCCGGGTCTCGGGCGTTTCGCTCAGCCCGAAGGCGGAACCGACCCAGCCGAAGAAGCGGCCGAACACGGTCTGATCGCGCGAGACTTCGACCAGTTGCGGCGCGAACTGGTCGCGGACATCGACGACCCCGCCGAGCCTGGGCGCGATCTCGTCGAAGCGCTCGCGCAGCGCGCCGAGGGTGGGGACGCCGGCCGCGGCGGTGTCGTCGAGCCGTCTGATGACCGCCGCCAGCTCCGCGTCGGCCGAGACGGCGGCGGCGATGCGATCGAGTTCGGTCTTGTAAGGATCGCCACGCTCGATCGCCGCCTGGAGTTGGTCGAGCGATGACGAGAAGCGGACCGCGCGCATGGCGGTGCCGAACTTCTGGTCGACGGTGACGGCAAGCTCGCTGACCCGGTTGTCGATCCCGACCAGCCGTTTCGCCATCTGCGCCTGATCGCGTTCGACCCCGTCGAGCTTGGTGATCAGCGCCCCGGGCACGGCGGCCTCGCGGCTCTCCGTCTTGCCGCCGGGCGCGAGGTAAACCACGATCATGGTGAGGAACGCCCCCACCAGCATCAGGGTCACACCGGCCGCGATGGCCAGGGTCAGCCAGCGCATGCCCTTGCGGCTGCGCCACCATGAGCGCCGAGCGGCCACCGCTTCGGCGACGGCGGCCTCCTCGCAATACTGACCCTGATCCTGGTACTCCCCCTCACCCTCGGCCGCGTAATCACCCTCGGCATACTCGGGCAGAACCTCGGTCGCCTCCTCCGTCACCGGCGTGCCGGCGGCGTCGGAGATTTGCGCGATCATCGAGTGGGCGTTGAGGCTGCGGAACAGAACAGCGTAATCCTCGTCCGACAGGAACATCAGACGAGAATCGCGGGTGGCGAACAGCTCCCACCGCTCGGCCAGCGACAGCGCCAGCAGAGAGTCCAGCATCGCCGCGCTTTCGTCGCGGCTGGCCATCCAACTGTCGGTGATCAGCCGGTCGAGGGTGTCGATCCAGGACATTAGTTCGATACCGTGCCGTGGGTTACGGGGGCCAGTGCCAGGGTGAGCTGTTTCAGCCAGCTTGCGTAATCGCCGGTGGCCCGGCGGGCGGCGAGAATGCCGAGGCCGGTCATCTGGGCCACGGTTTTGGGATCGAGGGTGATGACTTGGGCCGGCGGCATCTTGAGCCGCTCGAAGTCGGTCCAGGCTTCGCTGACGCAGCTGGCCATCTCGACGATGTAAAGGCCGCGGTCGCGCAAGGACTCGATGCGCCGGAACTCGGGGGTGCCGGCGTAGGTGTCGAACGGCCCGGCCTTCTTGTTGAGCACCAGAATGCGGCGGCTGAACGGGAAGATGCGCTCGACGGTCTCCAGAACCTCCAGCCCCGACGACACCGCCAGCGGCTCGGCGGTGATCGGAACGTAGACGTCCATGGACACCTCGGAATCCTCGAACAGCGAGGCGAGGTTCGATTTCTCGGCCCAGGACAGGATCAGCCGGTCCATGTTGGCGCCGATATCGACGCCGGTGTCGCCCTCGACGATTTCCTCGGCGAGACGGTCCCAATAGCTGAAGGCCAGGGAAGGATTGGCGCGGATCTCGTCCATCGAGGCGCCGATCTTGAGCGAGAGAACCTTCTCTGGCCCCATGAACTCGCTGAGCTTTGCTTTGTCATCGGCATCGATCAGGCGCAACGGCCGTCCGGATGCCTCATAGATCGCGGCAAGAGCCATCATGAGGACAGATTTTCCGACGCCCCCCTTGCCGTTGGCGACCCAAACTGTATGTGGCATGGCGCTTCCTTCGCAACCCGTTGCAATTCAAGTTCGGGAGCGGCCGATCGCCGTCCCGTCATCGGCTCCCGCAGTCAAGAGTCCCGGCGGTCAATGCGGATGGGCAGCAAGAGACATCCACATTTGAGTCCGTCATCGCCGGAACTCGACAGGCGTTGAACCCCTGTTACTTAAGACGTTCTCTGCACTATACGGTGCGGACATTCCATTCCGACCGACCGGCGAGAGCTCATCCGCCCTTGCCCCCGGACCATAACCCAGAACCTTTGGTTCAAACAATTCCAAAAAAGTAATGTCGCGCCGGATGCCCGGGAAAGACCTTGCTAGACGATTAAAACATCGGTTTTTGGTGGCGGGTGTGTCCAAAAAACCTGCTTTCAGGGTCGTGAAAGCCGATTCTTCCACTGACTCGAGCGGGTGTGGACTGCCAGAAACCGTCGACTCACGGCTTCCGGGGGGCGGGCTTTTGGCTGGCATCCGCGACACTGCGCAGCCCGGGCAGGCCCGACCAGGGCTCGTGATCGCAGCGGCGGAAGTGTTCGGCGAAAACCTCGGGGGGCACCGGCTTGCAAAACAGGTAGCCCTGGGAATAGCGGCAATTGCGCTCCATCAGGATCAGGGCCTGTTCGGCGGTTTCCACCCCCTCGGCGACCACCGAGAAGCCGAGGCTGCAGGCGAGCCCGATGATGGTGTCGATGATCGCGGTGTCGGTGGCGTTGTTGGCGATGTCGCGGACGAAAGAGCGGTCGATCTTCAAGGTGTCGATGGGAAAGCGCTTGAGGTATGCCAGCGACGAATAACCGGTGCCGAAGTCGTCGATGGCCAGCCGGACGCCCAACCCCTTGAGTCGGCGCAGGGTTTCCACCGCCCGGCCCATGTCGACCATCATGGCGCCTTCGGTCAGTTCCAGTTCGAGACGGTCCGGGGGCATGCCGGTTTCGTCGAGAATCTGGCGGACCAACCGGACCAAGCCGCTGTCGTGGAACTGGCGCGGCGACAGGTTGACCGCCATGACGTCGAGGTCGATGCCGTTGTGACGCCACAACTGGGCCTGCTGGCAGGCCTGACGCAGCGTCCACTCGCCGATATGGGAGATCTGGCCGGTGTCCTCGGCCACCGGGATGAAGTCGGTGGGCGGGATCTGGCCGATCGTCGGATGTGGCCAGCGGATCAGCGCCTCCGCCCCGGCGATGCGGCCGGTCTCGAAATCGAACTTGGGTTGGTAATGGAGGTGGAATTCCTGACGCAGGATGGCGTGCCGGATGTCATGTTCGAGGTCGAGGCGCTGCACGGACTGCAAGCGCATCTCGGGCATGTAGAGGCTGAAGCGCTGGGGGGCCGAGCGCTTGGTGTGGTACATCGCGAGGTCGGCGCAGCGGATCAGGCCGTCGGCATTGTCGGCGTCGGTGGGGTAGAAGGCGATGCCGATGCTCGGCGAACAGTACAACTCGCGCTCGGGCAGTGGAAACGGATCGCTGAAAGCATAAAGCAGCTTTTCGGCCAGATAAGAGGCGGAAAAACGCTCGCCGATGTTGGGCACGATCATCACGAATTCATCGCCGCCGTAGCGGCCGATGGTGTCCGAGGCGCCGCAGGTGCTGCGCAACCGTCGCGCCACCTGCTTCAGCAATTCGTCGCCGGCGCGGTGTCCAAGCGAGTCGTTGACCTGCTTGAAGCGGTTGAGGTCGAGAAACGCCACGGCCACCCGCTCGTTGGCCGAGGCCGCCAGCCGGATCGCCTGTTCCAGCCGTTCGTGGAGCATGCGCCGGTTGGGCAGGTTGGTCAGGCCATCGAAATTGGCCTGATAGCGGATGCGCTCCTCTTGCTGCTTGCGCTCGGTGATGTCGGAGCAGGCGAGAACGAAGAACTCGGTGTCGCCGGAGGGGGCGCGCACCGTGGTCACCGAAATCCAGGCGGAAAAGGGCACGTAGTCCGGGCGCACGCAGTTCAGTTCGCCCCGCCAGTGACCGGTGATGTCGGCGTCGGCGCAGATGCGCTCGATCAGTCCGCTCTCGTCGAATCCGGGCGTCGACAGAAGAGGCGGGCGGCCGAGTATGCTCTCCCGCTGGTGGCCGGTAATATTGAGATAGGCTTGGTTGGCTGCGCAAACCTTGAGATTGCGGTCAACCACCAGGATACCTTCGGAAACGCTTTCGAACACCGTGGCCAGTAGCCGGATTTTCTCTTCCGAGGCCATGCGCACGGTGATGTCGGTGACCATTCCTTCGTAATAGAGGATGTGGCCCTGGCGGCTGCGCACGCAGCGGGCGCTCTCCTCGATCCAGATGGTCGTGCGGTCGCGGCGGTAGACCTGGGCCTGGAAATCGGTGACCACGCCGTCGCGGGCCATGACGCGGGCGAAATCGTCCCGCCGGGCCGGGTTGACATAGAGTTGGCCGGCAATGTCGGTGAACGAGGCGATCAACTGGCTCGGATCGTCGAAGCCATACATGCGGGCCAGCGCCGGATTGACCCGCAGATAGCGGCCGTCGACCGTGGTCTGATAGATGCCCTCCACGGCGTTTTCGAAGATGCTGCGGTAGTGCGCGTCCTCGCTCGCCCCCTCGCCGCCCTCCGGCCACGAAGCGGAACCCGGAAATCCGCAAGACGTGTCAGCCGCCATGGTTCGAGTTATCCTGGATAAGAATAATCGTTAGACTTAAAAACACGAGAGGGGGGTGCTCCGACGCCTACAAGTCCAATTGAGCAAATTATCGGGTCTACGGCAACATCGATGATGATAAAAATCGGTCAGCCGGGCTCATGCCGGATGCCGGCCAGTTTCATCTCGTGCATCAGGGCCAGCACGACGGTCGAGATGTCGGGGAATTCCAGGGCCAGTTCGTGCCGCTTGGGAATCCGCCGCACCACTTTCGCCCAGGTCCGCCCGCCACCGGGGACGTCTTGCGAGGACAGCGTCGCCTTGACGAAGCTGCCGAGTTCCAGGGGTTCGGAAAAGCCTTCGAGCAGCACCCCTCGAGTCGACCAGTTGAGGGTTTTGTATTTGATGCCGCCGATTTCCATCGTCAGCGCCGGATCGACATAGCGGATCGCCCGTCGCCGCTCGACGCCCCCCGGCGCCTTGCTCACCGTGTCGTGCAATTCGGTCTTGCGCGCGGCTTCGGCCTTGGCGCGTTTGTCGATGCCTTCGCCGGTCGTCAGCTGGATCACCTGAAGTCGCCGGTCGACGCTGGTGCGAAAACTCTCGTCGGCTCCAAAGCGGATCGCCAAGGCGACGTTTTCCCTGACCTTGGTCAGGATATCGTTCTTGGCATCCTCATCGCCACTGCGCAAGCGGTGGATAAGGCCGTTCAACAAATCCCCAACCAGATGTTCATAGGCATCGCACTGGATGATTTTGATCGCCCGCAGAAACTCCTGACTCCTCTGGGTGGGAAACTCTTTCTGTTTGGTCAGCTCGGTTATTCTTTCCGCCTCATGAGCAAGGTTCTCAATGCGACCATAATCCGCATCGTCCTTCATTTTGCGCATGACCTGCTCTGCTGATCGCAGCAGCGTGTCCTGAACCTTTTTCCGCTCATCCGGCGTCATCGCGGCATCCTGATCTGGGAGCCTGTCCAGTATTCTTTCCGGGCAGGCTTTGACTGAACGTCTTGTCCCAGAATAACGGCGGGAATTCCAGTGTTCCGATCGAGATGGCGTTCGATGCCGGGCTTCAGTATTGGCGGATCAAGCCGACCAGCCGTCCCTGGACCCTGACCCGGTCGGCGCCGAAGATACGGGTTTCGTAGGCCGGGTTGGCGGGTTCGAGGGCGATCGCCTGTCCCTTGCGGCGCAGGCGCTTGAGGGTCACTTCAAGGGCGTCGACCAGCGCGACGACGATCGAGCCGCTGTCGGCATGGTCGCAGCGGCGGATGATCACGGTGTCGCCATCGAGAATGCCGGCGTCGATCATCGAGTCGCCCGCCACTTCCAGGGCATAGTGCTCGCCGTTGGTCAACAGCGCCGCCGGCACGTCGATGGTGGCGCTGTGATCGCGCAGGGCTTCGATCGGCATGCCGGCGGCGATCCGGCCATAGAGCGGCAGGGTCACGGCATCGACGGTGTTCGCGACCTCGCGTCCGGGCAGGGCGCCGGAGAAGTTGCCCTTGATGACGTTCGGCTGGAATCTGTGTGGCGCGGGCGACTTGGCGTCCTGGAGAATTTCGGGATCGGTGTCCTCGACGATCGGAACGCCGTCGGGCATCCGGAGCACCTCGAGGGCCCGCGCCCGGTGGGCCAAGCGGCGGATGAAGCCGCGCTCTTCCAGACCGGTGATCAGGCGGTGAATGCCGGATTTCGACTTGAGGCCCAGGGCGTCCTTCATTTCGTCGAATGATGGCGACACTCCGCCTTGTTTCAGGCGGTCATTGATGAAGATCAGCAATTCCTGCTGCTTGCGAGTCAACATCGGCGTCCCTCCGCATGAAGGTGCCCCGGTCGGGGCATCGATCCGAACAAAAGCAAAACGGATGCTCTGTTCTAGTTTGGTTCGCGTCGCTCGTCAAGCCCTCCCGCGCGGCGTTTTAAAATTTGCCGAGCCCGGACGGATGAAAAGCTGAGCCCAGGCGGATGAAAAACCACAGTTTATAGGTTACTTTTCTGGAATAAGGGGGTACACTGTGTTCCTATGAAATCTACCTGTGGAGAATCCCATGTCGATTGCCCCTTCAGCCGGTGCGAGTTCCTTTACCCCTCCGGTCGCGCAGAGTCAGGCGCTTCGGTCCAAGCCGTCGGGGGTCGATTCCGACCATGACGGCGATACCGACGCCACGGAGTCGCGTTCCGAGAAAGCCAAGGAATCGCAAAAGCTTAGCCCGCCGGTTGACGGAAACCGGGGGCGCAATCTCGACGTGGCCGCCTGATCCCGGCGCTCTTCGTCAGCGATAAAAGAAGGGGCATCGGCTTGGGCCGGTGCCCCTTTTTGTTAGTGCGGGGGTTCTGAAGACGTCAACCGGGTGGAAATCCAGCTCAGGGCGGCGTCGAGGCTGTCGGCGCGATCGCCGGCTTCGGGGGGCGGGCGGACGATCATCACCACCGGCAGCCCGAGCCGGCGCGCGGCGGCGATCTTGGCATAAGTGGCGTCGCCACCGCTGTTTTTGCTCACCACCACATCGACTCGGGCGTTTTCGAGCAGCGTCCGCTCATCGGCAAGGCTGAACGGCCCGCGGGCCAGAATGATCTCGAACCCGGCAAGATCGGGCGGGTCGACCATGCGCGCGATCAGCCGGAGCCCTTTCAGCGCGGCGAAAGGCGCCAGTTCCTGCCGTCCGATCGCCAGAAAGGCCGTGGTGCCGAGCCCGGGCAGGGCGGCAGCGGCGGCGGTCACGTCGGGAACCTCGAGCCAGCGGTCGCCGGCCTCGCGGCTCCAGGCCGGGCGCAGCATTTGCAGGCGCGGCACACCGGTTTCGCGGCAGGCTTGGGCGGCGTTGCGCGAGATGGTGGCGGCGAAGGGGTGGGTGGCGTCGACCACCAGTCCGATGCCGCGCTCCCTGAGATAGGCGGCAAGGCCGGGCGCGCCGCCGAAGCCGCCGACCCGGACCTCTCCGGGCGGCAGGCGGTGCGCCACCGTGCGGCCGGCGAGCGACGTGATGACCGTGAGGCGGCGATCGCCCGCCAGCGCTTCGGCCAGAGCCAGGGATTCGGTGGTGCCGCCGAGCAGCAGCAGGCGGATTTCAGGGGCTGTCATGTCTTCCTGCCAATGTTCCCGAGCGGTCGAAGATGGCGATTTCCACCGGCACCCGGCCCCCGGCTGCCTCGAAGGCGACGGCGCGGGCGCGGGCGGCGATGGCGTCGGCCAGCGGCAAACCGGCCGACCGGGCAAGCTCAAGCACCGCCAGCGCGGTCCCGGCGGCGCGGGCGGCCTCCACCTGCGCCGCCGAGCCGCCGACCCCGGACAAGACACCGGCCAGCCAGCCGAAATCAACCTCGCTGGCCTTGGAATGCAGATTGAGGTGTCCGGCGGCCAGCTTGACGGTCTTGGCGAACCCCCCGGCGATGGTCAGTTTCGCCACCGGATGACGGCGCAGGTATTTGAGCAGTCCACCCATGAAGTCGCCGACATCGATCACCGCCGGGTCGGGCAGGCCGGGATAGAGCGCGCGCACGCCGGCTTCCGAGGCGGCGCCGGTCACGGCGGCGAGGTGGGGGAGAGCGGCGGCGCGGGCGACGTCGACGGCGCGATGGATCGAGTCCACCCAGGCGGCGCAGGAGTAGGGCACGACGATGCCGGTGGTCCCGAGCACCGACAGTCCGCCGAGGATGCCGAGCCGGCCGTTGAGGGTTTTCAGCGCCAATTCGGCACCGCCGGGAATGGAAATCTCGAGTTCGGCGTCGCTCAGGCCAAGGTTGGCCGCGATCATCGCGCGCGGACCGGGATTGATCGCGGGTTCGCCCACCGCCAGCGGCAGCCCCGGCCGGGTGACGGTGCCGACGCCCTCTCCCGCCCGGAACACCAGACCGCTGCCGGCCGGCAGCACCCGCACCCGCGCCAGCACCAAGCAGCCATGGGTGATGTCGGGATCATCGCCGGCATCCTTGATCACCCCGGCCTCGGCCCGGCCGTCGCCAAGCTCCTGATGGGCGAGGGCGAAGGATGGCGCCAGCCCGCCGGGCAGCGTGATGGTCACCGGATCGGGAAAGCGGCCGGTGCGCAACGCGACCGCCGCCGCCACGGCGGCGGCGGTCGCGCAAGCGCCGGTCGTCCAACCGCGCCGGAGCTTCCCTTGGGTCTCCATCATCATGGAAACAGTGTAGGGGACGTTCGGCAAAAAAAGAACCGGGGTCTGGGGCAGCCGACCCCAGTGGGGTTCAGGGGCGAAGCCCCTTGGTCGCCGAAGGCAAGGCCAGGGGCGCTGCCCCTGGACCCCGCCAACGGCCGGCGGCCTTTGGAAACCCGGACGTCAGGCCGCCTTGGCCATGGCTTCGATGTCGCCTTCGACGGTGCCGATGGGCATGACGTTGAACATCTCGACCAGAACCTTGAGGGCGGCGGGAGTGACGAAGGCGGGCAGGCTCGGGCCGATGCGGATGTTCTTGACCCCGAGATGGAGCAGGGCGAGCAGCACCGACACCGCCTTCTGTTCGTACCAGGACAGCACCAGCGACAGCGGCAGATCATTGACGCCGCAGCCGAACACTTCGGCCAGCGCGCCCGCGACCTTGATCGCCGAGAAGGCGTCGTTGCACTGGCCCATGTCCAGCAGCCGGGGCAGGCCGCCGATGGTGCCGAAATCGGTGTTGAGCAGGCGGAACTTGCCGCAGCCCAGGGTCAGCACCGCCCAGTCCTTGGGCAGCGCTTCGCCGAGCTTGGTGTAGTATTCGCGGCCGGGAGTGTTGGCGTCGCAGCCGCCGATCAGCACGAAGCGCTTGATCGCGCCCTGTTTGACCGCTCCGACCACCGCTTCGGCGGCACCGAGCACGGCGCCGTGATGGAAGCCGACGGTGTGGGTCTTGACCGCGGAGTCGGAGGTGAAGCCCTCGGCTTGCAGCGCCGCTTCGATCACCGGGGTAAAGTCGTCGCCCTTGATGTGAACCAGCCCGGTGCCCTGAACGACGCCGGTGGTGAACACCCGCCCCTTGTAGCTCTGCTTGGGCGGGATCAGACAGTTGGTGGTCATCAGGATGGCGCCGGGGAATTCGGCGAACTCCTTCAGCTGATCCTGCCAGGCGCCGCCATAGTGGCCAACCAGATGCGGGTGCTTCTTGAGGTCCGGGTAGCCGTGGGCGGGCAGCATCTCGCCATGGGTGTAGATATTGATGCCCTTGCCGGCGGTCTGCTCGAGCAGGAGCTGAATGTCCTTGAGATCATGGCCGGAAACCAGGATCGCCTTGCCCGCCTTGGTGCCCATCAGCACCGGGGTCGGGACGGGGGTGCCGTAGGCGCCGGTATTGGCCTCGTCGAGCAGGGCCATCACCTTGAGGGCGGCCTCGCCGCAGCGCAGGTTCATGCCCAGCAGTTCGGGGACGGTCGGGGCGGGATTGCTCAGGAAGTCCAGGGACTCATGAATATAGGACACGACGGCGGGGTCGTTCTTGCCGAGCACCCGGGCGTGGCGGGCATAGGCGGCGATGCCCTTGACACCGTAAACCATCAGCTCCTGAAGCCCGACGATGTCTTCGCCGAGGCGGGCCTGACGGGCCCTGATGTCCAGCGCCTCGCAGGCGGCGATCAGGTCCTCGCGGCTGGCTTCGGTGTTGGCCGCGGGGTCTTCGACCGTCTCGGCCTTGGCGCCGGCGGCGGTGCGATAGGCCGCGCGGGTGGCGTTGAGGATGGAGCCGCCCTGGCGGATCAGCGCCTGGATGCTGTCGGTGTCGACATTGACATTGGTCACGGTGGTGAACAGGGCGTCGATCACATAAGTGTCGGCGGCATCGGTCGCGGCTCCGAGGGCGCGCAGCCGGTGGGCGTAGCGCGAAATGCCGGCGGCGACATCAAGCAGAAGATCGTGGAGGACGGAGGCTTCCGGCGATTTGCCGCACGTGCCTACCTTCTGGCAGCCGGTCCCGAAGGCGGTCTGTTCACACTGAAAGCAAAACATCTGGTCATCCCTCGTCCGTGGCCCGCACCCGCTGTGCGGCCCGGTCGAGTTAGGGCATCGGTAACCATCCTGCCTTGACGCTGATCAATGTCACGAAAAAATGCAGTATATTTAGGGCCGGAAATATTTGGAGCCGGGAATATTTAGGGTTGGAACTGTTCTTTGAGGATGCGCTCCTCCAGGGTCAGTTCGGGGTCGAACAGGATGGTCAGGGCGATGCCGCGATCCTCCATGATTTCGACCCGCTCGACCTCACGCACCTCGACATGATCGGCGACGGCGCTGACCGGTCGCTTCGCGCCCTCCAGGACATCGAAGCCGATGCGGGCGGTGTGGGGCAGCAGCGCGCCGCGCCAGCGCCGGGGGCGGAAGGCGCTGATCGGCGTCAGGGCCAGAATGCCGGCGTTGAGCGGCACGATCGGGCCGTGGGCGGAGAAGTTGTAAGCGGTGCTGCCGGCGGGCGTGGACACCAGCGCGCCGTCGCACACCAGTTCGGGCAGGCGCTCGATGTCGTTGACCCGCACCCGCAGCTTGGCCGCCTGACGGGTTTCGCGCAGCAGCGAGACCTCATTGATGGCCAGCGCCTCGACGCGCTCGCCATTGCCGCGGGTGGCCACCATGCGCAGCGGGTGCAGCGTCACCGCCATCGATTTGGCGATCCGGCCCGGAAGATCGTCCTCGCCATAATCGTTGAGCAGAAAGCCGACGCTGCCGAGATTCATGCCGAACACCGGCAGCGGGTGCGGATTGGCCTGATCGAGGGTTCGGTGCAGCGTTTCCAGGAGAAAGCCGTCGCCGCCGAGCGCGATCACGGCGTCGGCCTGATCGGCCTCCCAGTTACCGTAGCGCCGCCTGAGCCGGGACAGGGCGGCGGTGGCGCCCGGCGTTCTGGCGGCGACAATGTCGAAGCGCCGCGGCGGCCCGTGCGGCCACGTCTCACGTTTTGGTGCGCTGGCCGCCGGTCCCGGGGGGTCGGGCGGATGGTTCGATAAATTTTTGCTTCGCATCAGAAACCAATCTTAGCCCAAGCCCGCGCCGACGGCCAGAGATCTCGTGACCGGAGTGCGGTTGCCGCCGCTCGCGGGAAGTTGGCACCATCCTTGCTTCGACAGGGGCGAGGCACTTTCCAGCCGGGAGGACCAGTATGAGCATTTCCCCAGCCATCGATGGAGCGGGCAGCCGGAAGGTCGCAGGCGCAGCCATGCAGCACGGGCCCGCCGGGGTCGAACAGGCGATCTGGCAGGCGAGCCAGGAAACCGGGGTCGATTTTGCCTACCTGATGGAAAAAGCTGCCGTCGAAAGCAGTTTCCGGCCGGACCTCAAGGCCAGTACCAGCAGCGCCACCGGTCTTTATCAGTTCATCGACAGCACATGGCTGTCGGCGCTCAAGGCCCACGGCGCCGACCACGGGCTCGGTCAATTCGCCGATGCGATTCAGCGCAAGCCCGGCGGCGGCCTGACCGTGGCCGATCCGGCGGTGCGCAAGCAAATTCTCGACATGCGCAAGGACCCCAAGATTTCGGCGGTGCTGGCGGCCGAACTGACCAAGGACAACAAAACCTCGCTGGAGGCCAGGCTTGGCGCTCCGGTCGGGCCGACCGAACTCTATCTGGCGCATTTTCTCGGTGCCAGCGGCGCCGGCAAGTTCCTGGAGGCGATGCGGGCCAATCCGCTGGCGGCGGCCCGGGACGTGGTTCCCGACGCCGCCGCCAGCAACACCCCGGTGTTCTACGACCGGAAAACCGGACAGGCCAAGACCCTGGCCCAGGTCTACGACCGCTTCGCCAAGAAGTTCGGCGAGGCCAGCGGCGAGATCGTCGCCAGCGACCGCGCCGGCAGCGGCGACCAATCCGCGAACGCCCTGACCCAGATGATCCGCAGCGTGGCCACGGGCAAAAATCCGATGGAGGCGCTGAAGAGCATGCCGCTGTCCGGCTACACCATGCTGGCGCTGGCGGCGCTCCAGACCCCCGACGAAAGCAAGGACGACCAGAAAACCCAGTATGGCAGCCGCAGGATCGGCGAGGTATCCCCCCTGGGCATCCACGCCCAGGCCAGCGACTTCCGCAGTCACTGGCTGGCTTGAGCGTCGCCTGAAGGTGTTCCGGCGGCCTTGACGGGGCCGGGCGAAAGCAAGATACCCACGGGATCGCCCGCCACTATTCGCCCCGCCACTATTCGCCCCGCCACTATTCGGATGACCGCCGTGCAGCATGTCGTCACTCACCTCGCCGAGGTCGCCGAAGCCGCCGGAGCGGCGATTCTGGCTTTGCGGGGGCAGGCGCTGGGGGCGCATCTGAAGGAGCCGGGGCAGTTGGTGACCCTGGCCGATCAGCGCTCTCACGAGATCATCCAGCCGGAGTTGGCCCGGCGTTTTCCCGGCGTGACGCAGATTCTGGAAGAGCAGGAGAATCCCGAATCCCTGCCGGCGCGCTATCTCACCGCCGACGAACTGGATGGCACCGCCATCTATGCCAGCGGTTTTCCCGATTGGGGGGTGACGCTGGCGCTGATCGAGGATGGCCGGCCGGTGGCCGGGGTGATGCGTCAGCCAGCTCTGGACGTCACGGTCACGGCGTGGCGCGGCGGCGGCACGTGGCTGAATGGCGAGCGGGTGTTTCTTGCCCCCGTGTCCACCCTGGCCACCTCGATCGCGATGCTCGAGACCAACCGCTTTCTCACGCCGGAGCATATCGGCTGGGTCGGGCGGATCGCCTATCAGGCTCTGGCCGGGGTGACCCAGGCCACGGCGGTGGGCAACACCATCTCGCTGCTGCGCGGGCGGGCCAGCGTCTATCTCAATTGCCGGGGCGCCAAGGTTTGGGACTTCGCCGCCGCGACCCTGGCCGTGACCGAAGCCGGCGGCGTGGCCCTGGCCGAGCATGGCGGCGCCATCGATTGGCGCCGCCTGCCGGTGGGAGCGCTGCTGGCGGCAAACCGGGCGGTTGCCGATGAGGTTCTGTCGCTACGGTAGCGGGCAATGCTCTATAACTCTATGATTCCAGAGCAGATTCACGCTGCAAGGTGTTCCACCTCTTCGCGACCTGCTCTACCGCATGTCGGCGAACCGGGCTTCCATGGTTTGAATCAGCGCGCGGGTGGCGAGGGCGAGGGCGGGGTACTGCTCCAGCGCCGACTCAAGTTTGCCCTCGCGGCCGGTGATCTCCATCCGCACCGCCAACCGCATGACGCCGAGGGCGCCGAAGCTGCCGCTGGTGCTGGACAGGTCGTGGGATTCGGCGGTGATCGCCGCGAGGTTGCGCTCGGCCACCGCCTTGTCGAGCCGCTCGACGCGGCTGGCGATGTCGTTGAGGAAGCAGGTGACGATCGAGCGCAATTCGCTCTGGCGCACCGAGGTCAGTAACTCGGTGAGTTGTTCCTCGTCGATCTCCAGGGGATCGTCGCCGCCGGGGGCGGCTGGAGCCGATGCGCCGCCGGGGGCGGCCGGAATCGATGCGCCGCCGGGGGCGGCCGGAATCGATGCGCCGCCGGGGGCGGCCGGAATCGATGCGCCGCCGGGGGCGGCCGGAATCGATGCGCCG
>CAIOBP010000216.1 GCA_903856295.1 uncultured Rhodospirillales bacterium
AGTGCGTTGCTCGACGTCCATCAACTTCGGGGCATACGCATTCATCACGGATCGCCATTTCCAACGCATTGCTGGCCGGACCAACAACTTTCTGGAAAATACTATATGTAGTGGATGTCTGCGTCAACCGGATAGGCAAGGGCCAAAGAACGGGTCGACAAGACCATGTCCTGCCTGGTCCAGCAGACGCGCAATTTCGAGCAAGTGCTCGCCGGCACCTCGGCCTCCTCGGAAGAAATGTCAAAGGTGATCGGCCGCATGGTCACCGGCATGCAGTTCCAGGACCTGACCAAGCAACGGCTCGAGCACGTCGCCGACAGTATGACTATCGTCACCGCCGGCCTTGAGGATCTGGTGGCACGCACCCGCGCCTCGATTCCGGATGGGGTCGATGTTCCCTTTCCTCAGGAGTGGCTTGATGGGTTGCTCAGCCGCTTCACCTTGAGCGAAATGCGCCAGCGCTTCGTGCGGCGCTTGCTTATGGAGGGGACGGCCCTTGACGAACATGGTATTCTCGACGTCGACGTCGACGAGGGAGCGGACAGTGGTTCCGGGGACGTCGAGCTATTCTGAGCGCCGGAGTCAGCTGGGCATCCGGGGGGACCTTCAGGCTAAAGGATGATGAGCGAGATGGACTACACCATCGAAAACAAGGATCAGGAAGCCCAAGTCCGGATGACCGGTCGCCTGACCTTCAATGATCACGCGAAATTACGGGCGCTGATCAAGGAGATGCTGAGTAATCCAGCAAAGCGCCAGATTCTCGATCTCGGCGCCCTTGAGTTCGTCGACTCGGCCGGTATCGGCATGCTTCTGATCGCCCGCGAGGAATTGTCGAATCTCGACAAACAGTTCGTTCTGCGCAAAGCCACCGGTCAGGTTAAGAGGGTGCTTACCGTGGCGCAACTGGGCAAGCTCATTACCATTGAAGAGTAGGCGCCAGACCGTGGCGCTCACCTCGGCAACCGCTCTTCGCTGCCTGGGCTTTCCGACCGAAAGGCTGGCGCGTCTTTCCGCAGCTTCCGGTCATCCGGTCTGGCACCCGGGTGACGCTTCTGGTTTTATCGGCGCGCGGGTGATTTATCTGCTCGGCCATGCCTGGGAAGATCAGGTGGCGGAGGTTTTCGCCGTTCCCAATTCGGCGTGGGTGGAGGTCGGGTCCCTGGACGACCAGGCGGTTCTCGAGTTGATCCGGCGGGCGGACGATGCCGAGTTTTTCGCCTCCTTCACCACCGGCACCGCCAATCGATTCGATGTCTCGGGGGTCTTTCTGGGGGCGATCGCCTCCCGGCGGACGCTGTCGGACACCTGCCGCGAGAATGTCGAACTCGCGCTCCATGAGGCGCTGTGCAATGCCTTGCTGCACGGCAACCTTCAAATGGACGGGATCGGCGACCTCAGTGTTGACGCTCTGGAGCAATTCTCCTCCAACCTGATGCGCCGGATGTCCGACCCCGATTTTGCCAACCGGCGCATCGACGTCATGTGCAGCTTCGACGAGGCGAGCGTCACCTTCGATGTCGTCGATCAGGGCAAAGGGTTTACGCCAAAGCCGAAAAACAAGACTGAGGCCAAGGCCTGCGGCCGGGGATTCGAGTTGATCGCCGTCAGTTGCCAAGCGTTTCATCTTCTGGATGGCGGTCGGCGCATCAGCATGAGTTTTCCGTTATGAAGTCCGATTCCGGCCCGGCCGATGGCATTGGGACGGGGACTTCGGGGCAGGACCGTCCGCCGGTCGTCGGCAGTCCGATTCTGGTGGTCGACGACATCGAGTGGAACCGGGCGCTGATCGGGACACTGCTGGAAGAGGCCGGGTACACCGACGTCAGCTACGCCGTGGACGGGGCCGATGCCCTGGAGAAGATCGCCCAGAGAACCCCGGATCTGGTGATTCTCGACATCATGATGCCGGGCCTCGATGGCTTCGAGGTTTTGCGCCGTTTGCGCGCCAACCCGGATTACGACGGCTTGCCGGTGCTGGTGCAAACCGCCCTGTCGGGTGTGGAAGACCGCAACCGGGCTTTCGATGCCGGCACCACGGATCTGGTGACCAAGCCGCTGGATCGCGCCGAGTTGCTGGCGCGGGTCTCCATTCATCTGGAAAATCGCACCCTGATTCGCCATCTGCAACAGTACCGCGACCGCCTCGAGGGCGAGTTGCTCATGGCGCGAGGCATCTTCGAGCATTTGCTGCCACAGGCGAACGCGCTCGCCGCTCAGGAAGCGGCCACCGGACTGACCATCCGCTCCCACATGTTGCGTTCATCGGAACTGGGGGGCGACATCTGGGGCACCATCCGCACCGAAGACGGCCGGATCGGCGTCTATCTGCTGGACATGGCCGGCCAGGGGGTTTCGGCGGCGCTCAATGTCTGCCGGTTGCATTCCCTGATTCATGAGTGCTCCGGCCTCGCCGTCGATCCCGCCGGTTTTCTCGCCGAACTCAATCGCCAGGCTCGCGATCTCATGACCCTGGGCGAACACGCCAAGATGATTTTCGGCATCGTTTCACCGGAGAGCGGCGTCTTCAGCTATGCCTGCGCCGGCGCCAGCAATCCGGTGCTGCTGCCGCCCCATGGCGCGGCGCCGGTGTTCGGTGACGCCGCCGGCTTGCCTCTTGGTCTCCAGGAAGACGCGGTCTACGAACAGCGGGAACTGCCCTTCTCGCCCGGTTCCGCCCTGCTGCTCCACAGCAACGCCATCTTCGACGCCATCGACAAGACGGAAGCCGGCAACACCAAGACATATCTGGCGGAGCTTCTGGTGTCCGCCCAGGCCACGACCGACCGTGACGGCGCCTTCCGCGCGATCGCCGGAACGCTGGACAGTGTGGTCGGCGACCCGCCGGACGACGACCACACGCTGGTCTGGCTCAGCCACTGACGGCATAAAGTGTCTCGGAACATCCTGGGAAAGACCGGGGAAGCAGAATGAACGAAGCGCACCGACCTGCCGGCACGGGGAGACAGGATGCCAAGTCCACCTTGGCCGATCTGCGGGATGCGCGGGTCATGGTGGTCGACGACAACCGCGTCAACCGTCATCTGCTGCTGGCGCTGCTGGAGCGCGGCGGCATCACCCGGGTCGAACTCGCCGAGGATGGTGTCGACGCGCTGGATAAAATCGGCACCTTCAAACCCGATCTCGTGCTGCTCGACCTGATGATGCCGAATCTCGATGGCTTCGAGGTTTGCCGGCGGCTGCGCGCCGAACCCATCTACGCCGATCTGCCGGTCCTGGTGCAAAGCAGTCTCAACCGCGCCGAGGATCGCAATCGCGCGTTCAGCGCCGGCGCCACCGATTATGTCAGCAAGCCGATCAACGCCGTCGAGTTGCTGTCGCGGGTGCGCATTCATATTCAGAATCGCATGCTGCTCAGAAGCCTTCAGCATTATCGCCACCGCACCGCCGCCGAGTTGACCCTGGCGCGCAAGATGCAAGAGCGCCTGATGCCCCAGGCTCCGCAAATGGAGAAGGTCCGCTGCTCCCATGGCCTGAGCCTGTCCGCCCACTTCGCCCCGTCCTCGGAGTTGGGCGGCGATTTCTGGGGCATGCGCTGCGATGATCGCGACCGACTGGTGCTCTGGCTGGTGGATTTTTCCGGCCATGGCGTCGGCGCGGCACTCAACACTTTCCGTTTGCACGCCATTCTCAACCAGTTCGATTTTACCGGTTTCGATCCCGCGACGTTTCTCGGTCTTGTGAACCGTCGGTTGTGCCCGCTGCTGCCCACCGGCCAGTCCGCCACCGTGCTGGCCGGGGTGATCGATGCCACGGAAAACCGCTTCCTTTACGCCTCGGGCGGCGCCACCCGACCCATGGCTTGGCACCCCGGCGACAAGGCGCCGACTCTGGGCGACAATTCGGGAATGCCGCTCGGTTTCTCCTCCTCGGCCACTTACGAAAACCGCGCCCTGGACCTTGGCCGCGATGGGCGCTTGTTCCTCTACAGCGACGCCGCCGTCGAACTGCCGATCGGCAACAACGAGATTCTCGACGAAGCCGGACTCGAGGCGCTGGTGATCGAGCACATGGGCGAGCGCGATGACGAGACCTTCCTGCGCCGACTGCTGGTGTCGCTGTCGGCCAAAGGCGAGTACGAGGACGATCTCACCGCCCTGACCGTGACTCGGGAACGCTGAATGCCCCGGGTCTACCTCCGCCCGGCCGGCCTGTTGCCAGCCGCCGGACAATCGATGGCAACCGCCCCGCTCTCCGGCGGGCGACTTCTGTTTTCCATGGTCGAACTCATCGTTCGATTCGGCGATGGCCTCACCCGCGAGATCATGCCGCTGGGGGAGCTGCTTGCCTGGAGCCGGTTTCAGCCACCGGCCATCGCCGCCCGCGTCGAAACCCTGCTGGGCACCCTCACCCTTCCCCGCCCGGCCCTGGCCGGACTCAACCTGTCCCGGCCCCGGCTGATGGCGGTGCTCAACGTCACGCCCGACAGCTTTTCCGACGGCGGGGATTTTTTCGATCCGGACCGAGCGCTCGGGCACGGTTTGGACCTGCTGGAGGCCGGGGCGGACATCATCGATGTCGGCGGCGAGTCGACCCGTCCGGGCGCGGCGCCGGTCGGTGTCGAAGAGGAGGCGCGCCGGGTGGTGCCGGTGGTGCGGGCGCTGGCGGCCCGGGGAGCACGGGTTTCCATCGACACCCGCCACGCCCGGGTGATGCGCGCGGCGCTGGCGGCGGGCGCGGCGATCATCAACGACGTCAGCGGTCTGACTGGCGACCCCGGGAGCCTTGAGGTCGCGGCGGCGTCCGGGGCTCCGGTGGTGCTCATGCACATGCGGGGCGAACCGGGAAGCATGCAGCAGGCCCCCCATTACCACCATGCCGCCCTCGAGGTTTACGACTGGCTCGAGGAGCGGGTCGGCACCTGCCTTGCCGCCGGCATTCCGCTCGCGCGCCTGATCGTCGACCCCGGCATCGGCTTCGGCAAGAGCCTGGAGCACAATCTCGACATTCTGCGCTCGCTGTCGCTCTATCATGGACTCGGGACGGCGCTGCTGCTCGGCGTTTCGCGCAAGCGCTTCATCGCCGCCCTGAGCCGGAACGAACCGCCCAAGGAGCGCCTGCCCGGCACCCTGGCCGCCAGTCTCGAAGGGCTGAACCAGGGCTGCCAAATCATTCGCGTTCACGACCTCGCCGCCTGCGCCCAGGCACGGGCGATCTGGGAAGGGCTGCACCCGCTTAGCCCTTGACGGCGGGTGAAATCGGGCCAAAAGATGGCGCGCGAGGGGTTCGCAGCGATCGGGATACTTTCTCATGAAACGACAGCTTTTCGGCACCGACGGCATTCGCGGCACCGCCAATTGCGAGCCGATGACCGCGGAAACGGCGTTGCGGGTGGCCATGTCCGCCGCCCTGCATTTCCGCCGCGGCACCCACCGCCACTTGGTGGTGATCGGCAAGGACACCCGGTTGTCGGGCTACCTGCTGGAGCCGGCGCTGACCGCCGGCTTCATCTCGATGGGCATGAATGTGGTGCTGGTCGGACCGCTGCCGACTCCGGCGGTGGCCATGCTGACCCGCTCCCTGCGCGCCGACATCGGGGTGATGATCTCGGCCTCGCACAATCCGTTCGAGGATAACGGCATCAAGCTGTTCGGTCCCGACGGCTACAAGCTGAGCGATCAGCTCGAGGCGGAGATCGAGTCCAGACTCGATCATCCCTTCGCCCCCGATCTCGCTCACGCCGCCGAACTCGGCCGGGCCAGCCGGCTCGACGACGCCACCGGCCGCTACATCGAATATGTGAAAAACACCTTTCCGCGCGGTCTGCGTCTCGATGGTCTCAAGATCGTGGTCGATTGCGCCAATGGCGCCGCCTACAAGGTGGCGCCCAGGGTGCTGTACGAACTCGGCGCCGATGTCACCGCCATCGCCGACCAGCCCAACGGCACCAACATCAACAAGGAGTGCGGCGCCACCGCTCCCGGCGCCCTGCGCGCGCGGGTGCTGGAAACCGGCGCCGACATCGGCATCGCCCTCGACGGCGACGCCGACCGGTTGATCGTGATCGACGAGACCGGCCATCAGGTCGATGGCGATCAGCTGATGGGTCTGGTTGCCGCCTCCCTCACCCAGACCGGCAAGCTGCGCGGCGGTGGCGTGGTGGCCACCGTGATGTCCAATCTCGGTCTCGAGCGTCATCTCAACGAGCAGGGGCTGGCGCTGGTGCGCACGCCGGTGGGCGACCGCTATGTCGTCGAGCGCATGCGTGAGATTGGCTGCAACGTCGGCGGCGAACAATCGGGCCACATCGTGCTGTCGGACTACTCCACCACCGGCGACGGCCTGATCGCGGCGCTCCAGGTTCTGGCGGTGGCCCAGCGGCGCGGCAAGCCGCTCAGCACCGTCGCCCGGGTCTTCGAACCGGTGCCCCAGCGCCTGACCAACATTCGCTATGCCGCCGGAAGCAACGGCACCCCGCTCGAGCAGAAAGCCGTCAAGCGGGCGATTCGCGATGGCGAGGCCCGGCTGGCCGGCAATGGCCGGTTGCTGATTCGCAAGTCGGGGACCGAACCGCTGATTCGGGTGATGGCCGAGGGCGACGACGGCGATCTGGTCGACAGCGTGGTCGCCGAAATCGCTGGCGCCATCCGCGCCGCCGCCGAGACCTCCGCATGAGGGGACGCGTCCTGATCGTCGCGGGGTCGGATTCCGGCGGCGGCGCCGGCATTCAGGGCGACATCAAGACCGTGACCGCGCTTCAAGGCTACGCCGCCACCGCGATCACCGCCCTGACCGCCCAGAACACCCAGGGCGTCTTCCGGGTGCTGCCGGTCAGCCCCGACTTCGTGGCCCAGCAGATGCGGCTGGTGCTGGAGGACCTCGGCGCCGACGCCATCAAGACCGGCATGCTCCATTCGGTGGCGGTGATCGAGGCGGTGGCCGCGGTCATCGGGGACCTCGGCATCGGCATTCCGCTGGTGATCGATCCGGTGATGGTCTCGAAGAGCGGCGCCTTTCTCCTGGATCCCGAGGCGATCCACGCCCTCAAGCACTTGCTGCTGGTCGATGCCGACCTGGTCACCCCCAACGTCCCGGAGGCCATGGTGCTGACCGGCATGGACGACATCCGCGACCTCGCCGGGATGCGCCGCGCCGCCGGGCTGATTCGCAGCCTGGGACCGCGGGCGGTGCTGATCAAAGGCGGTCACATGGATGGCGAGACCGTCACCGATCTGCTGTTCAGCGAGGAGGGCGAGGCGGTTTTTCAGTCCCCGCGCCTGCACACCCCCCATACCCACGGCACCGGCTGCACCCTGGCCTCGGCTATCGCCACGTCGCTGGCCCAGGGGCTCGGATTGCGTGACGCGGTGGCCAGGGCGAGGGCCTATCTGGAACAGGCGATTGTGACCGCCCCCGGCATTGGTCACGGTCACGGCCCGCTCAATCACGGCCATACCGTCGCCGCGTTCCCCGTTCCCACCGCCGAGTGCGAATAAATCGTCTTCCGATCGAAATGGGTGCTTGCAAAGCGCCGTTCGATCCGTATTATCCGCCTCCGTCGCCGGGCGCTGAACCAAGCAAACGGAGACGGACAAACGCCAGGACGCGGGCGTAGCTCAGGGGTAGAGCACAACCTTGCCAAGGTTGGGGTCGAGGGTTCGAATCCCTTCGCCCGCTCCAAAATTCCTTCGGGAATACAATGCGATACCAAGGGCCGGCAGGAAACTGACCGGCCCTTCGCTTTTCCACGGAAGCATGGCGGAAGCAGGCGGTGGAAAATCGGGGCCAATTTGGGCCAATGGCGCGGCAGCCCGTCGCGCCTTTTCCCAGCTCTTCCCGGCCGGAGGGGGGCTTGCGGCGCGGACTGCGGTGCGGACCATTTTTGGTGCGGACCATGAAGGCGGCGCGCTAGCATAAAAATGCCCCACCAAACACAGGGCCGGGCGGGAAAAATTGTGCTGCGCTACGAACGAACGCAGTGTCGCCAAAAATCAGGGGCAGGCTTCCGCCCACCACCAGCGACCAGCCCCTTCCGACTCACCAGCGACCGGACACGCGGGAGTGCGAACCACGGTGCGTACCGCTCTGCGTACCTCGCTCTACGCCTCTCCGGCGTGATCGGCGGTACCAGCATCTTCCCCGGTCGATCCAGGTTCAGGACGGCAGGTGTTTTCGGCCGTCACGGTGATCGTGAGCGCTGCGGTACTGGAAGGTCTCGACATTGAACCACAGACCGACTTTGCCCTCGAAAGTGCCGTTGCGCTGTTTGGCGACGTTCAAAATTACCGGGGGCTTTTCCGTGAGTTCCCGCAGTTTGGCATCGGCAGAAAAATCACCCTTTGCGGCGGCTTCGCCCGCCTGCCTGATCTCGTCTTCGAGCTTCCGGTTGCGCCAGATGCCGACGATGTTCGCGGCGTTCGAGGCAATCTCGCTGGTGCCCTTCACATCCTCGGCGTCAGGGATTGCGTGCGCCGGGCCGTTGCTGCGGTCGGCCTTCCGAGCATGAGCGACAAGGTGGACGTGGACGGCTTTTTCCACGGCCCACGACACCAACTCGAACACGGCCTTTTCCTGCCCCTGATAATCCTCGCTGCCCACCCCGAGTCGCATGAGACTATCGATCACGAACACGTCGGTGCCGTAGCGACAGCGGGCGTACTCGAAGACTTCCAGGATGCGCGTCACCCCGGCCTTGCCGACCTGTCCGAACACCCACAGCCATTGATCGAGCGAATTCATAACTTCGCGGATGTAGGGTTCGGTCGGCCGGTCCACGTTGCCCACCTGCTTGACGGCCCGCTTCAAAAGCTGTCCAGGTAGCATCTCGAGACTGGCGACGCAGACCCGTGCGCCCTGTTCACCCATGGCGACGACGGCATGAGACAGCACCTGTGATTTACCGGCTCCGGTCGCCCCGGTCCACAGGGTCAGTTCGCCCGGTCGGAACCGGAGCTTGTCCGCGACCTTCTGCCAGGGCAGGCAGTATCCGGGCTCATTTCCGGCTTTCGGCCAAAACAGGTTGATCACATCATCGGTGAAGGCACCGGCGCGCGTCAGTTCCTCGGGGTCAAGGGTGGCGGCGGCGTCGAAGGCATGGCGGATTTCGTTGGCGCTGATGCCGGCCTTGCGGCATTCGTTCATGTCTGTCAAGCGGCGTCGAATATCAGGCCGCCATCGGCGTCCAAAAGTAGGCCACTTGCTTCCTACCAGCAGTTGCAATGGTAGGCCGGTTGTCCAGGTAGTCCATAGGGATGCGCGCGCCTGCTGCGCCCCCTCCACGGGCTG
>CAIOBP010000217.1 GCA_903856295.1 uncultured Rhodospirillales bacterium
CATGCACGTTCACCAGTCGATCTGGAAGGACAACAAGCCGATGTTCGCGGGTTCGGGCTACGCCGACCTCTCCGACATGGCTCTTTACTACATCGGCGGCATCATCAAGCACGCCAAGTCGCTGAACGCCTTCACCAACCCGCTGACCAACAGCTACAAGCGGCTGGTTCCGGGCTACGAGGCCCCGGTGCTGCTGGCCTATTCGGCCCGCAACCGCTCGGCGTCCTGCCGCATTCCCTACACCTCGAACCCCAAGGGCAAGCGGGTCGAGATTCGCTTCCCCGATCCGGGCGCGAACCCCTACCTCGCCTTCGCGGCGATGCTGATGGCCGGTCTCGATGGCATCCAGAACAAGATCCATCCTGGCGACGCCATGGACAAGAACCTCTACGACCTGCCGCCCGACGAATTGGCCCAGGTTCCGACGGTCTGCGGCTCGCTGCGTGAGGCCCTCAACGCCCTGCGCGCCGACAACGCCTACCTCCAGAAGGGCGACGTCTTCGCCAAGGACTTCATCGAGTCCTACATCGAGCTGAAGATGGAAGAACTGCTCGCCTTCGAAACCTCGCCGCACCCGATCGAGTACAAGATGTACTACTCGGTCTGATCGGACCGGCGACAACTCCGGAACACCCGACACGGTTGCGGCCACCATCGCAACCGTGTGGCGAGCCGGAGACGAACCAGCAAGAACCCTCCGCCGGGAAACCGGCGGAGGGTTTTTTTGTTGGCACGCTCTGGTTGCTCCGTCAGGAAAACCGTGCAAGACGTCAAGTGGAGCGTCCTCGTTGCTAATAAACCACACCCCAAGACCGGATGAAGTGTAACAGATATTACCCCTTATCTTGGCTAGACGATGCCACAAAAAGTGGCTAGCCTAGCCCCGCAGCGCCTGCGCCGAACCGGGCGCACATGAAGCTCTTTGGCGTCTCCGAATACAGCGGGGTCATCTCGTGACTGTCTTTAAGGTGCTGGCCTTTCTGGCGCTGCTCTCCGCCCCCTTTGCCATGGAGGCGAATGCCAAAAGCCTGGACGAGGTGGTCCGATTGGCGCTGTCGACCAACCCCCGAATCGCCGCACTAGCCAGAAACCGGGAAGGGATCAGCCAGGAGTTGCGCCAAGCCCGGGGCAGCTACCTGCCTCAGATCGACCTCACGGCCGGCGTGGGAAAACAGCTCACGGACACCCTGACCACCCGTGGTCAAGGCGTGAGCGGCTCCTATTACAATCGCCAGGAGACGCAGCTCCAGATCATCCAGCGCCTGTTCGATGGCTCCGAGACCGACTCCGCGGTGGAACGCCAGCGGGACCGCGTGATCTCGGCCGCCAACCGGGTCGCGGAAGACGCCGAGTTTCTCGGACTCGACGTGACCAATGTCTATCTCGAGGTCCTGCGCCAGCGCTCCCTGAAGACGCTGGCGGAGAAAAACGTCGAGCGCCACCGCAAGATCATCGCCTCGCTGCGCGAGCGCGAGGGCCAGGGTGGCGGCAATGTCGGCGACGTCACCCAGGCGGAGGGACGGCTGGCCCGCGCCCGCGCCAGCGTGCTGCAAGCCATCAACGATTTGCAGGACGCCGAGGCGGTATACCGGCGCCTGACCGGCGAAATGCCCGACGCGATCGAGGAGCCGAAAACCCTGCTCGACCGCTTGCCGCACAGCCTCGACGAGGCCATCGAGATCACCCGTGGCAACAACCCCTCGGTGCGGGTCTTCGAGTCCGATATCCGGGTGGCGCAGCGCGAGCTTGAGGGCGCCGACGCCGCCTATTATCCGAAGGTCAACCTTGAAGCCACCGCCAGCCGGAACGAGAGTTTCGACGGCGCCAGCGGCCCCGAGCGCTCCTATCAGGCCATGGTCCGGATGCGCTGGAATCTGTATCGCGGCGGCAGCGACGCGGCGGCGAAAGGCTCGGTCTATTCACGGCTGGCCACCGCCCAGGCCCAGCGCGACAACGCCCTGATCGACGCCGTCGAGAAGATGAAAAAAGCCTGGAACGGCATGGAGATCAACCGCCAGAAGGTTGATTTGTACAAGCAGGCCATCAGACACAATAACGCGACCTTGAGCACCTACAAGCAACAGTTCGAGCTGTTGATCCGGACACTGCTCGATGTCCTCGACGCCGAGAACGAACTCTTCAATTCGGAGAGTCAGTTGGTCTCCTCCAAGATCGCCGCCGCCTCCTCGGCCTATCGCGTCCTCGCCTTGTCCGGCCGCCTGCTGCCGACACTGGGCGCGACGCTGCCGGATCAGGCGGCGACGAGACTGCCGACCTTCAGAGAGCATGTTGCCCCCTGAGCGGCGGTTGGTCATAGTGGCGGACAGGTCCGCGCAAGGATGTCACCGCTCATGTCCGACAGCACCGTAACGTCCTCGCCTCCCGGCCCGCCCCCGGACGGAGCGGGCGCCGGCACCAATTCCGGAACCGACCCGGCGGCGGCGGCGGCGCTCAAGCCCGGCGATGTCCTGGCCGCGGCCGCGACCCAGGACTGGCAAATTCCTCCGACCCAGGCGGCGGTCGAGGACCCTTTGTTGTGGTGTCTGGCCACGCTCGCCGGCCTGCTCGGCCGGGCGATCTCGATGACCGCCCTGAGCGCCGGCCTGCCGCTCAGCAATGGCCGCTTCCTGCCTGAAAACGCCACCCGGGCCATGGAGCGGGCCGAGATGCGCTCGCGGCTGATCCGCCGCCCGGAAGTTCGGACGATCAACCCGATCACCCTGCCCTGCATTCTGCTGCTGAAGAACCGGGGCGCCTGCCTGCTGCTGAAATTCCTGCCCGAGGGACAGGCCCGCATCCTGACCTCCGAGGAAGGCGGCGAGCACACCGTCCCGGTCGCCGAGGTACAGGAGCAATATGCCGGGCCCGTCGCTGCGACTCGTGGGTTAGAACTCGCGTTGAAGTAGCTGCCTGCCCCTGACGCCGGACGCCGGCCTCCCATCATTTATCCCTTGGTGAGACCGGAGAGACCATCCCTCGGCGCCGACCTGCCGCTTGGCA